>NZ_JAYFUM010000010.1:0-227525 GCF_034929435.1 Arcicella rigui | reverse complement strand
AGATAGTTATAGGTCTTTGTTAAATCGATTTGATACAACTCTTTCAAGTTGGATGGGATTTAACTTTATAGCTTTTATTATCATGGCAATTAAGAAAATTAAAAAGTCAAGATGACTTCATGGTGTAATTGAAACTGGTAAACAAGGTTACGCTCAAATTATTACTGAAATTGTAGATTTAGAAGACAATTCACTATTACAACAAGATAATTTTAAAAATGTCGCAAAAATAAATGGAAACTGGAAAAAAGGAGATGATTATGAAAATTTAAGAAGTTCTATCCAAGAAGCAATACAGAGTTCATTATTAACATTACAAACAAAATTTTAATACCCGCTCGCTGTTCCAAGTTTAATAACTTTTAACAACTAAAAAAGGTTAATTTTCACAATTAAAGGTTTGAATATCTACCTACAAATTCATACTTTTGTATAAGCAAACAAAAACAAATTCATACTTTTGTATAAGCAAACAAAAACAAAGTCAAGCTTTAGGTTGTTTGTAATTTAAAATAATAGCTTGACAAAAACATTTACTATCATGGAAAATGTAAGCAATGAAAAAAAGAAAGTCCCCGAACATATACAAAAAATGATTGAGGATAAGATTAAAGACAAAAGAGAGTTCGCAAGAAAAGTAAGAGCAGGTGAGTTAGATTACTTAAAAAATAATGTTATCAGCACAATATAAGCCATACGAGATTAAGGTTTTAGAAGGACAAACTCAATACGAGTTTGTTTTTTCTTTTACAACCGATAATAATATTGATTATATAGCCACTTTCAATAAAGCCGAGTATAGATTTAATGAAGAATGTTATCAAGCATTTAATGTCTATGATTTTTCGTTTTACAATGTCCAAAATTTAGGTGATTTTAGCGACCCCAGAATAAGTAGTACTATTCACAAACTATTAGTCTATTTTATGGAAACAAATGGACACGCCATTATTTATATTTGCGATGATGCAGACGGCAAATCGGAAGCAAGAGATAGACTGTTTAAGTGGTGGTATAGACATTTTGACAATTCACAATATCAAGCATATTTCACAAAGATTGAACTCCCTGAATATGATACTTATGTAGGAATCATAGCTTTAGTAGGAGATAGTGGATTTGAAAATTATTTGAGATACTTGGAAATATATTAACTTCTTTACTGTTTTAAGAACTTAAAATAGGTTACTACATTTCACTACTTTCAAATTGATTTTGATAAGTATAGATAAATTTAGAAAGATATAACTACAAACATTATTAAAATAGTTTTAGACATCATGGATATTGAGGATATTGAGAAGCACTACGAGCGAATGTCGGACGATGAAATCATTCGAATTACTACTAAAGATGGACGTGGGCTACGACCAGAAGTTTTTGGCATTATAAAAAAAGAAATTAAGAAACGTAATCTTAATCCAGACCTTTTGAATGGTGCAATAGCACAAAATAAAGACTATTCAATATTTGAATTAGAGCAGTATGCCAATATTTTGAGAAAATTGCCTTGTCCGATATGTGGAAAAACGAAAGAACAACTAAACGGGACGATAGCTCATACGGTCAAAGGTTTTCTCTTTTTTGCAGTTTCTAACACAAAAACTTCCATCGCTTGTCCCGAATGTTTAGATAACACAAATGATAATGCTGTTCTTTCGACGTTTTTCCTTGGTTGGTGGGATTTACCATGGGGCTTTATTAAAACACCTGTTTATATTTATCGAAACATCAAAGCGAAAAAGCAAAATTGGCTTTATACTCCAAACAGTACATTACTTGCCTTTACAGAAGTAAATATTGGAGCAATTGAAATATATAAAAACGATAAAGAGAAACTAAGCGAGATTATTGATACCAAAAAACCTTCGGCATTGAGGAAATGACCCATAAATGAAAACCTGATTACCATGACACCATAAGTCTAAAACCATAAAAAAGAGCTACTCAGAAATTAATACATAACTCAAAATCTAAACAAAAATATTCAAATGGGATTCAACATTGCAGGTATTGTTATCAACAAAAACTATGATAATAAGATAGAAGAACTTAGTCGTAGTCTTAAGTATTAAGATTGAATTTAGTTTTGAAAGTGAAATATCATATCAGGAAGCATCCGAAGATTGGAAAGAAGATGGAATATGCGATATTTATTTTGCGGAAAATGGTACATTACTTTTTCTACCTTTTGACAAAGGTGCAATAAATAGTTATTCAATAGCCAATCAGAATGTTCTCACATTTGCATATTCTGAGACTTCTATGGCTTTTAATTTTTGTTATTATGAAAATGGACTTTTAAGAAGAAGTATTTCTGAAATAGATGGAAATAGATTTATCAATAGAGGAAAACCACTTGAGGAGGAAGCAATTCATAACGAAGTATCAGAGCTTATTTTTGATAAAATAGGCACGCTATTGGGGCAAAAATTTTGGGATATTGATTTTGAATCAAAAGCATTTAGGTACAATATGTAGTTTTTGTTCTTACTTACTTTTACTATGTCAATTTGTTGAAGTTGGCATAGTAAAGTAAGTCGAAAGTAGGATAGGATAAACCTTATAAACTTTATTGTTTCAAGTATAATAGCTTTTAATGAAGTATAAATGAGTTACTCTAATCTCACTTTTACCACACTGTTTACCCTTATTTTTTTATTCATTTGTTCCTCATCCTCGTCTATATCCAATGCAACACCAATCGGTGCTAAAGCTGGAAGCCAAAGTTCTGGCAACTTTTTGACGAGATTCTTCAAATACTTGTTCAATTCAGCTTGCTTATTTTTTTGTAAACTTATATTACCTGTCTTCCCATTAGTTAATACCTCTATGGATAAAGTATCGCCTTGATAAGCAGATAGTTGAATTGTGTTTTTTCTATGCAAAGAATCCGAAATTATCTGACGAATATAAGCTAAACTATTGGCTTGGTTGTAAAATTTCTTATAATGATATATCGCAGAATCGGATACTTGTTCAACAAACTTTGGTGACCAATTGACAGGTCTATGGGCTTGTTTATTAGTTGGGTAGTCGGGTAGCTTTGTTATTGTAGTAGAAGCTTTAGCTTCGCATACAGCCCAAGAGATAAGAGGAGCTAAACTTTTATCTGGGTATTGTCTTATTCCAAAAAATCCTGCACATAACTCTAAGGATGTGGTAGAATGCTTAAAATCGTTATTCCATGTGACAGGTACTTTAAGAATACCTGCTGGGAAATTATCGGTCATCAAAGTAGCTTTGAGATAATCATCTCCCAATAAAAACGGATTAGGAATCAGTTTTTCTGTCTTTTTCATCATGTCAGAATTTTCATCTAAGATGCCACCTTCGGTTTCTTTGATATAAGGAAAAAGTTTAATCATCCAACCCGACAAATACACGGCATTGTACTCGGAAGCTGTTTTGTAAATTTGTTGCCAAAATGCCTGATTCGGCTTACCATCAGCCGCTTGTGCAAATTCCTGCATAATTGGTACTAATTCATTTTTCCATTCTGTAAGTCCTAAAGCAGGTAATTGGTCAAGACGTTTGATGATTTTTTGCCAATCCTCTTTTGTTCCTGCTATCAAAATAGAAGGAATACCGCAGCCTGTTTCGGCTACATAATCAAAGGCTTTTTTATAGGTATGAAGCAAGGTAACTTGGTAAGCTGTTTGAATGACAGGCGTTGTCGTTGTAAAATCAGCTACAAAAAAGCTGTAATAATCCTGCTTGGTATATTGTTTGGTTTGCCCAGCAATTTCGTTAATAAATACTTTCCAATGCTTTGCCCCGTACTCAAGACTATCATTTCTTACTGATAAAACATTAGGTTTATTAGGTAAAAACAAGCGGTTTTTGAGTTTGGCATACTGCTGATTGATATGGATAGAAACGCCTTGACAAATGGTAAGCCATAGCATATCAGGCGTTAATACAAGAGGACGATGGTTATCATAACACTCTTGAAGCGTCTGAACAAAGGCATTGTTAGTGCTATACACCAGCGATAAATTGGCATGTTCTTCGGGAATAAACATTGCTTTTTTACCCAATGTCAATTCAAAAACTTGCTTGGCATTGTATTCTTGTAAAAGTGTAGGAGCTAAATCTACTTGATCTACTTGAAAAAGAATGCCTTCTGGTTTAAGATCAATTGCCTGATTTACAGGCACGACTGTCGAATCAGACTGTTGTTTTTCTTGTGAAGTATCGTGATTATTACAAGACGAAAAAAAGAGGCATATCAAACCTATTACAATATTCCGAAGCATAGAAATGTTTTTTATAGTTTAGGTAATTTATTAGTAAAGTGATAATGATTAGCTTATTTCCTCCCACTTCAAAGCTTCCACTTTCTTTTTTTCAGTAGAAAAATTGATTCCCACAGCTATTTTTTTCTTGTTTTCTTGGGCAAAGGGTTGTAAGTAACCTTTGTCCTTGATTTGCTTGAGTGCTTCGTCTGCCGAGCCGTCCAACTTAAATTCAAAGCAATAAATATACTCTTTCATCCGTACTAAAGCATCCATTCTACCGTCAGAAGTTTGTACTTCTGATTGTACATAAACGCCTAATAGCGTGAACGCTAAATGAATGATGGCATGATAAAAATGTTCATTCTCCTTTTGCCAAAGTTCATACGGGAGTGATTTGAAAAGCGAGTTCAAAATACTTTCCAGTTTGTTGATATTTCCTACTAAGAGCGTCTTTCTTAACTCATTGACTAATACAATTCCTTGGTCGCTGGGGTATTCTCGCACAGCATCCAACAGTACTTCTAAGTACGACTTTTTGACTTCTTTATTAGGAAAACCTAAAGTATAAATATCGCCTTCTTCATCGTAACTTTTGAAAGTAAGATAGCCCGTTTGAAACATCAAAGGTATCAATTCCAATCGTTCGAGGTCATAAGAATTGAGGTGAGACAAACTGGTTTCTTTGTTTTCAAAATCGTACAAATGAATTTGTTTGGTGAGTTTGATGAGAAAGGTGGGCGTACCAGTGTCGAACCAGAAATTATTAAACTTCTTTTTAGTAAAAAAATTTAACAATGAAAACGGGTTATAAACACTTTCTGATAAATCCCATGAATAACCATTGTACCACTCTTTAATGAGTTTTCGGTCAAATACTTGCAACTCTTCATCAAAATTATCTTCTAATTCCTGTTCAGTGATTCCACAACAGCCTGCAAAACGATAATCAACGGTTATGTCATCCAGATTATTCAAATCAGAAAAAATACTAACTCTTGAAAACTTAGAAACGCCTGTGATAAATACCAGTTTTAAATGAGGGTCTGCATCTTTCAAGATGGAATAAAACACCTTCATAATATCCCGATTCTCAATAGCTTTGGCAGTATCTTCACCCAAATAATCAATGATGGGGCGGTCGTATTCGTCTATCAAGACTACTACTTGTCCCCGTGATTCCGAAAGCTTTTCGATAAGTTCTTTGAACTTACCACTGATAACTTTTTCTCGCAAAACAATTCCGTAATCCTCTGCGATGTTATCCAACTGTTCGTCTATGGCACGATAAAGTCCTTTTTCCTTGTGTCCGATATTACTAAAAGAAATTCTGATAATGGGAAAAGTTTGTTTCCAGTCCCATTTATCTTCGATATACAATCCTTTGAAAAGTTCTTTTTTACCTAAAAATAAGCAGGCTAAAGTACTAATAAACAAAGATTTGCCAAACCTACGTGGACGAGAAAGAAAGTAATATTTCCCTTGAGTGACAAGTGAATGGACGAAAGCCGTTTTATCTACGTACAAATATCCACCTGTACGTATCTCACCAAAATCTTGAATGCCTACTGGATATTTTTGTATCATTACCTTACCTGTCTTTTATGCTATTAATTCCCATTTCAAAGCTTCCACTTTCTTTTTTTCAGTAGAAAAATTGATTCCCACAGCTATTTTTTTCTTGTTTTCTTGGGCAAAGGGTTGTAAGTAACCTTTGTCCTTGATTTGTTTGAGAGCTTCGTCTGCCGAGCCGTCCAACTTAAATTCAAAGCAATAAATATACTCTTTCATCCGTACCAAAGCATCCATTCTACCGTCGGAGGTTTGGACTTCTGATTGTACATAAACGCCTAATAGCGTGAACGCTAAATGAATGATGGCATGATAGAAATGCTCATTCTCCTTTTGCCAAAGTTCATACGGCAGTGATTTGAAAAGCGAGTTTAGAATACCTTCCAACTTGTTGATATTACCTACCAAAAGTGTCTTTCTTAGCTCGTTTACCAGCACAATTCCTTGGTCGCTGGGGTATTCTCTCACGGCATCCAACAGTACTTCTAAGTACGACTTTTTGACTTCTTTATTAGGAAAACCTAAAGTATAAATATCACCTTCTTCATCGTAACTTTTGAAAGTAAGATAGCCCGTTTGAAACATCAAAGGTATCAATTCCAATCGTTCGAGGTCATAAGAATTAAGGTGAGACAAACTGGTTTCTTTGTTTTCAAAATCGTACAGATGAATTTGTTTGGTGAGTTTGATGAGAAAGGTAGGCGTACCTGTATCGAACCAGTAATTATGAAATTTACCTTCTCTGAAAAAGTGCATTAAGGAGAAGGGATTATATACACTCACAGCTAAATCCCACGAGTAACCATTGTACCAAGCTCTTATTTTTTCTTTGTCGTAAACCTTTAATTCATCTTGAAAATAAGTTTCTAATTCAGCTTCTGAAATCCCACAACTTGCTGAAAAGTGATGACTGAGTGTTAAATCAGTCAAATTATTCAAATCAGAAAAAATACTAACTCTTGAAAACTTAGAAACGCCTGTGATAAATACCAGTTTCAAATGAGGGTCTGCATCTTTCAAGATGGAATAAAACACCTTCATAATATCCCGATTTTCAATAGCTTTGGCAGTATCTTCACCCAAATAATCAATGATGGGGCGGTCGTATTCGTCTATCAGGACTACTACTTGTCCCCGTAATTCCGAAAGCTTTTCGATAAGTTCTTTGAACTTACCACTGATAACTTTTTCTCGCAAAACAATTCCGTAATCCTCTGCGATGTTATCCAACTGTTCGTCTATGGCACGATAAAGTCCTTTTTCTTTGTGTCCGATATTACTAAAAGAAATTCTGATAATCGGAAAAGTTTGTTTCCAGTCCCATTTATCTTCGATATATAATCCTTTGAAAAGTTCTTTTTTACCTAAAAATAAGCAGGCTAAAGTACTAATAAACAAAGATTTGCCAAACCTACGTGGACGAGAAAGAAAGTAATACTTCCCTTGAGTGACAAGTGAATGGACAAACGCCGTTTTATCTACGTACAAATATCCACCTGTACGTATCTCACCAAAATCTTGAATGCCTACTGGATATTTTTGTATCATTATTGATTTATTTCTTTTTACAAAACTACATTTTTTTACTCTTAGTCAGTAGTGTTTTAGTGATTAATGAACTCAATTATAATGGTTTGTAGAAACAAAAAACAAATTTTACATCAAGTATTTAATTTCAAAAAGGCAGACCAATCAATATCCAATTCAATTTTGAAGCTACAAACCTGTACCGCTACAATTGTCTGTTCGTAATGCAACAATCTTACTCAATACTTCATCATTTACTATCTTGTTATAAGCGAGAGAATCCTTAGTTTTGTAATGAACCTTTTTAACCATTATCTTACAATATGAACCCACAAAATGCTATATATATTGCTCAAAGTCTTGATGGCTACATTGCCGACAAAAATGGTGGCATCGCTTGGTTGGATTCAATTCCTAATCCTGATGGGGATGATATGGGTTATTATGCTTTTCTAAATCGTATGGATGCTTTGGTGATGGGTCGCATCACTTTTGAAACAGTCTGTGGTTTTGACTGCGAGTGGCCTTATCAAAAACCTGTTTTTGTTTTGAGTAACACACTTCATGAAATTCCTGAAAAATACCAAGATAAGGCTTTTTTGGTAAAGGGAACATTGTCTGAAATTCTTGCTCAAATTCACGAAAAAGGCTATACTCGGTTGTATATAGATGGCGGAAAAACCATACAACAGTTTTTGAAAGAGGACTTAATAGATGAAATGATTATTACTACTTTCCCACTTTTGCTTGGTGGAGGCTTCCCACTTTTTGGTGAATTAACGCAGCTTTTAGCTTTTGAAGTACAATCCTCACAAATCTATTTGGGTAATTTAGTACAGACACATTTTGTAAGAAAAAAGATTTAAAATCTTGTCAACGAGAGAGCAGTACTTCAATTAGCCTTCCATACTTTAAAAACCTATGCAAAATCAATAAGCTAAATAATAATCACTATTTTAGTGATTCATTTCAACAAATAAACCGATAAAATGAAAAGTACTTTTACGATTCAAGCTAAACCCAAGCATTTACTGATTGGGTTGTTTGCCTCTGTGTTTGCGATTGTCAGCATGGCGAACGCTGTTCATACTTTACCGCTCAAGTTTTTAGCTTCGGGCGATTCTCTTAAAAAAGACACAACGAAATTTGTTCGTTACAAAGATTTACCGCTCAGGGCTACTCGTAAGTTCAAACTCAATACCGACGAAGGTACTTGGCTTTCATTGGATGTGAGTCCTGATGCTAAAAACATCGTTTTTGATTTGATGGGCGATTTATACTCTATTCCTTTTACTGGCGGAAAAGCGACCAACATCACCAAAGGTTTGGCTTTTGATACGCATCCACGTTATAGTCCAGACGGTAAAAAACTGATTTTTATTTCAGACCGTAGCGGTTCGGATAATGTTTGGATGATTGATTTCGAGAAAAAAGACACCATTCAAGTAACAAAAGACCGTGACCAAAACTATGAATCAGCCGAATGGACTCCCGATGGTAATTACATTATTTTCGCCAAAGGTCGCATGAATGTACAACTATGGATGGTGCATAAAGATGGAGGCGGAGGCGTTCAATTAATTGACCAACCTACCAATTTAAAAACCATCGACCCAGCCGTAAGTCCCGACGGAAGATACATCTACTTCTCGCAACGTTCGGGTGCATGGAATTATAACGCCATGATGCCACAGTACCAAATTGGCGTTTACGACCGTGACAATGCCAAACGTACTACCATTACTTCAAGATATGGTTCGGCATTTTCGCCTACTTTGTCGGGCGATGGCAAATGGTTGGTGTATGGTTCTCGCTTTGAAGAAAAAACGGGTTTGGTATTAAGAAATCTGGAAAGTGGTGATGAAAAATGGCTGGCTTACCCAGTACAAAGAGACGAACAGGAGTCAATCGCAACGATGGGCGTGTTGCCTGCAATGTCTTTCACGCCTGATAATCAGGCTTTAATTGCTTCTTATGGCGGAAAGATTTACAAAATTGCTATCAATGGCGGAAACCCTGTACAGATTCCATTTAGTGTTGATATGGATTTGGAAATGGGACCAAGATTAGAGTTTAAGTATCCTATTTCAGATACTACTCAAACCTTAATTTCACAAATTCGTGATGCCGTTCCTTCGCCAAATGGCAAGCAATTAGCTTTTACTTCTTTGAACCGTTTGTATGTGGCAGATTATCCAAACGGAACGCCACGCAGAATTACGAATCATGAATTTACTGAAGCAAATCCTATTTGGTCGAACGATGGAACGCAAATCGCCTTTATTACTTGGACTGCCGAAGGTGGTCATCTTTATAAAGTAAATACCAGCGGAACGCCAAACGTACAAAAACTAACGTCAGTGCCAGCTTTGTATTCGCAACCCGTTTTCTCGCAGAAAGATGATAAAATCGTTTTCATTCGTAGCAAAATGCGTACTTTCAAAGAATCCGTTGGCCCAGTTGCTAATAGTTCAGAAGACGAAATTTGTTGGATTGATGCCAAAGGCGGAGTAATTACTGTCATCGACGAAGCACAAGGTAGAAGTACGCCTCATTTTGTGAAAAATTCTGATAGAATCTATTTAAGCGGCGGTGACGGTTCTTTACAGTCAATTAAATGGGATGGAACAGACGAAAAAGTGCATGCAAAAATTACGGGAATCACTACTTATGGCATGAGTATCGAAGGTGAAGATTATGTGCATAATTGTATGTTGGGAGAAAAAATGGCGGAAGCAATGGAAGTAAACAGAGCGTCAAATGCGTCACAAGTATTGATGTCGCCTGATGGAGATAAAGCTTTGGCACAAGTCAACAATGATATTTATGTAATGACGATTCCTAAAACAGGAAAAACGGTTAATATTTCTGTTTCAGACCCAAGTTCTGCACAGTTTCCAGCACAGAAATTAACAGAAATAGGAGGGGAGTTTCCAGCTTGGTCGAGCGATGCGAAGAAAGTACATTGGTCTTTAGGTCGCTTTCATTTTGTGTATGATTTAGACAAATCAAAAGCTTTTGAAGACAGTGTAAAAACCGCTAAAAAAGCACAAGAAAAAGCAAAGGCAGATTCTTTGAACAAAGTAAAAACTGATACTTTGAAAATTAAAGTAGATGTAAAAGCCAAAGCAGATTCAGCCACGAAAAAAGTAGCCGTTAAAAAAGCGGATACTTACAAGCCAGAAGAAACAGAGATTAAATTATACTTCACCAAAGATATTCCGACAGGAAATGTATTGTTGAAAGGCGGAAGAATCATTACGATGAATGGTAATGAAGTGATAGAAAATGGAGATATTTTGATAGAAAACAACCGAATAAAAGCAGTAGGGAAAAGTGGAAGTCTGAAAGGCGTTGGGAATGCCAAAGTAATCGACGTAAAAGGCAAAACCATCACACCGGGCTTTGTAGATACACATTCGCACATGTGGCCACAATGGGGCATTCAGAAAAACCAAGTATGGATTTATGCGACTAATTTAGCTTATGGCGTAACCACTACTCGTGACCCACAAACGGCAACTACCGACGTGCTTACTTATAGTGACATGGTGGATGCAGGTAAAATGGCTGGGCCAAGAATCTATTCAACTGGGCCGGGCGTTGGTTTCTGGTCTTACAATATCAAAGATTCAACAGGAGCAATCAATGCCTTGAAGCAATACAGCAAATATTACAACACCAAGTACATCAAAATGTATTTGACGGGCAATCGACAAACTCGTCAATGGATTATCAAAGCGGCAAAAGACCAAAAACTAATGCCAACCACCGAAGGCGGTTTGAACTACAAACTGAACATGACCAATATGTTGGATGGCTATCCCGGACACGAACACGCTATTCCAGTGTATCCATTGTACAACGATGTAGTGAAATCTATCGCTTACTCTAAAATGGCAGTAACGCCTACTTTGTTAGTCGCTTACGGCGGGCCTTTTGCTGAGATTTTCTACTTTGAAACAGAGAATCCCTATCACGACAAAAAGATGCAATACTTTATGCCTTATGAAGAATTGGCCGAAAAAACTCGTAGAGTAACAGGTTGGTTCTTGCCAGAAGAACACGTTTTTCAGAAACACGCCAAGTCGATGAAATCAATGGTAGAAAATGGTTCGTTGGCAGGTATCGGTAGTCACGGAGAATTTCAAGGTTTGGGTTATCATTGGGAATTATGGTCGATGCAAAGCGGAGGCATGAAAAACCTTGATGCCTTAAAAGTATCAACCATTCTTGGAGCAACTGCTTTAGGTTTAGATAAAGATTTGGGGAGTATCGAAAAAGGAAAATTAGCCGATTTATTAATCATGGATAAAAATCCTTTAGAAAACATTCGCCATTCAAATACTTTAAAAATGGTAATGAAAAATGGTAGAATTTACGATGCTAACACCTTAAACGAAGTATATCCAAGCCAAAACAAACTGATTAGAAGCGAATGGGAATTTGAAAAACCTGCTGAGAATACGGGAGTTAAGGAGTAGTAAATTAATAAAGTTTTTCCCAATCCATGTGCTTTGCAAAGTACATGGATTGGGATTCTCTGCCGTTGCCCGTGTCCACACGGGCAATTTTTCTTTTAGCATTTTTATAAAAATCCTAAAACAGTAAAAACCCCAAAAATTATGACACTGAACAAAATAGTACTTTTTAGCTTTTTGATAATTGTTACTGCTTGCCACGGACAAGAAAAGAACAGTACGCTCAATGCCTCAACTGCTTCCAAGCCAAGTCCAAGAGTAATTAAAAACTTTAAATCAGTGGGATTAGCTCCTGATTTTGACACTACTTTAGTGAGTCAATACATCCGCAGTATTTTTGAGGACTCCAAAGGGAATTTATGGTTTGGCACTCTTGGCGAAGGCGTAGTGAGGTACGACAAAGCAGCTTTAACCTATTTTGCTAATCCTGATGGTTTTGAAAGCAAGTCTGTTTTTTCCATTAATGAAGACAAAAAGGGTAATATGTGGTTTGGCACAGACCAAGGAGTATATAAGTATGATTCCAAATTGGCAGTCGGTAAAAGATTTAGAAATTATAATCAGAAAGATGGGCTAAATCATATCGACATTAGTCGAAAAAGTATTCTTGTTGATAAATCGGGGATGGTTTGGGTAGGTACACATGGCGGAGTTTATCAGTATAATCCATTAGCCGATAGCTTGGGTAATCCATCTTTTTCCTTATTTACTTTGCTTCCGCCTATCAATGTTGCAGGCATTATGGAGGACAAAGATGGGAATATTTGGTTTGCTTCATCTAATAAAGGTGTGTTTCGTTATGATGGCAAAACGATTGTCAATTTCAACGAAAAAGAAGGCTTGGGCGAGAACTATGCAGGAGGCATCGCACAAGACAAAAAGGGCAATATGTTGTGGTTTACCATGAAAAACGGTATCTGTAAATTTGACGGTAAAACTTTTACCGAATATACGCCCAAAGACGGCTTAGGCGGTACAGAGTTTTGGGGGATAATTATAGAAGATTCGGGTATTATATGGATTACAGCACGTGGCAGCACTACCAGATTTGACCCATCAATTCCACTGCCAAATCCCAAAGCTTTTAAGGTATTTACCACTGCCGACGGGATAAATTGTTGTGTACAAAGTATGTTTCAAGATAAATTAGGAAATATGTGGTGGGGTGCAGGAGGCGGACTTTATAGATTCAACGGCACTCAATTTTATCAAGTGAAGCAGAATGGTCCTTGGTGAAATAAAGGATTGGGAAAAGAGTGCTAAGGCAAGATAAAGGAATTTTAAGACAGAATAAATGAGAAGGTTCATCTATATTTTTATATTCGGATTGTTGACAAGTTGTGCTACATCAGAAAAACACGTTGAAAAGAAAAAGGTGTTCGCTGTTGGTTTGGATACTTTGCAATGGTTCGACCAAAGTCGGCAAAGAGCCATTCCTGTTGCCATTTACAAACCTGTAAACGACTCAAAAACAAGTAAACGAAATATTGTTATTTTTAGTCACGGGTACGGACAAAACAAAGGTGGCGACTATTTGGCATATTCTTACCTCACGGAGTTTTTAGCTTCAAAAGGTTTTTGGGTAATAAGTATTCAACACGAGCTTAGTACTGATAGTTTATTGCCATTGACGGGGAAACCACAAATCGTTAGGCGACCATTTTGGGAACGTGGTGCTGATAATATTTTGTTTGTCATCAACCAACTCAAAAAGACAAATCCCGACCTAAACTATAAGCACATTACTTTAATCGGGCATTCAAATGGTGGAGATATGACGGCTCTTTTTCCTCAGAAGTACCCCAACATCATTGAGAAAATAATTACGTTGGATAATAGAAGAATGGCATTGCCAAGAACGAAAAAGCCTAAAGTTTACTCCTTGCGGTCGAGCGACCAGCCAGCAGACGAGGGTGTTTTGCCAACAGAAGAAGCAATAAAAAGGCATAAAATAACCATCATCAAATTAGCCAACACCACTCATAATGAAATGGACGATAATGCTAATGAGCTACAACGCAAGGAGATGCAGTATTATGTCTTGGCTTTTTTTAAATGATTGAAAATCTTTTTAAGATAGCTATTAGGTAAAAAGCGATTGGTATATAAAAAACAACTTATATAAAATAGGCGATAGTGTCTGCACGGTTTTCACAATATTAGTAAGTTGGCGGTAAACGAACCTAACTATGACCTTAAAAAATATTAGTTAAATGAGTAAAATGCGTTTCTTATATTTATATTTGTGAAATAATCTCAAATATCTAATTAAGGAATGATTGAGGAATTTACTTTCGGTAACTTTTGGTCGTTCAAAGACATTCAAACTTTGAATTTGACAGCAGCAAAGATTAAATCAAAGAATCCTTTGCTTGACACAAATAATATCTTCCCTATTAATAATGATTTAAGTCTAATTAAGTCAAAAGCAATTTATGGTGCAAATGCCAGTGGTAAAAGTAATGTAGTGAAGGCGTTGGTGGCTTTTCTTAGAATTATTAGAGATTCAGTCAAGGAGGAAGAAGTGTTAAGCTTAATTGAAGCCTTTCAATTATCTACTGAAACCGTCAATCAACCTACTTTCTTTCAACTAATTTTTCGAGTTGAGGGTATTCGGTATAGGTACGGTTTTGAGGCAGATGACAAATCTATCAAAAGTGAATGGCTTTTTTCTACCCCTAACAAAAGAGAACAGCCCTTGTTTATTAGAGAAAATAATGAAATTGTAGAAATTAGTAAAACACATTTTGAGGAAGGGCTTTTGTATCAAAAGTTATTTGAAAATTCAGAGAACCAAATTTTTACAGATACATCCTTATTTTTAACACATTTGAATTCGACAGGATTTGCTAAATTATCAAAGCAAATTTTTAAATCTATTTCCTCTATTTCAATTATCAGTGGCTTAGGTCATCGAGGAATGTACAGTTTTGCAGGCGAATCTTTAAGTGATGCCATCAAAAAGAAATTTATTTTAAACTTTTTAAAAAAAGCAGACACCGGCATTGAAGATTTAGAAACAGTTGAAATCACAAAAGAAAATTTTACTGATAATGTAGAAGAAGATGTAGAGCACGAGTTAAAAAAGGGTAAAATAATTGTTTCCAGTAGAACTCAATTTGATGCTAATCTTAAACCTTTAAGAAAAAGTGATTTTTCATTTGGTAATCAAGAGTCAGAAGGTACTAGGAAAATGTTTGAATTAAGTCCATTTATTTATAGGTCATTAAAAGAAGGCGTTCCTATCGTTATTGACGAGTTTGACTCAAGATTTCATCCTTTATTGACAAAAAAAATTGTAGAACTTTATAATTCAAATGAAAATAAAAATGCCCAACTTATTTTTACAACTCATGATACGAATCTGTTATCATCTGATTTATTGAGACGAGACCAAATTGATTTCGTTGAAAAAGATAAATTTGGTGTTAGTCATCTTTATACTTTAGTTGAAATTAAAGGTGTTCGAAATGATGCGTCTTTTGAAAAAGATTATATTCAAGGTAAATATGGTGCAATTCCATTTTTAGGTGATTTTACTAACTTAATAACCTTTGAATAATGCCTAAAAGTACGAAAGCTATTAAGGTTACAGACCAAAATAAGGCTTGGAATAAGAAGTCCAAACCAACAGGCTATAGAATTGATTCTATTCCCAAAAACAAAACAATTCTGATTGTTTGCGAAGGACAAACGGAGAAGCTCTATTTTAAATCTTTTCCCGTATTAGGTGTCGAAGTAAAAGCTATTGATTTAAAAGGAGAATCAAAGCTTAAATTAGTAGAATCAACAAATGACATTGTTGATAGTTTAGATGATGAGGACATTGAAGTTTGGTGTGTATTTGATATGGATGTTAAGCGAGGAGCTGATGAGTTTGCAGATTTTGATAATGCCATTTCCAGTGCCTTACAACTTGGATACAAAGTGGCATATTCAAATGACGCATTTGAACTGTGGTTTTATCTACATTATAATCTCTCAAAAGCTCAACACTTACGAACTTTTTACTACAATGAACTTGGGAAGCGATTTGGAATGAATTATGTCAAAGATGGCAAGAAATATGACTTTTGTTTGAAGTTGTACTCAATTCTGAACAATGATAGTAATGCTTCCCAACAAAATGCCATTGACAGAGCAAGAACTTTATTTGAAGAACAGCAACATCTTCCATATCACGAACAAAATCCAGTTACAAAAGTTTATGAATTGGTCGAAGAGTTAAATAGAAATTTAAGACGATAATAAAATGCCTCGCTATCAATACGTGTGCTTTTTGATAAACTGGTGTCGGTTTGAATATATATGAAAGAGTAGATTTTATATGTGCTTTGTAGAAATTTACTATTGTCAATATTTTTATAGCTATTCTTACTATTAATTCTGTCATCATGTGCCACTTCTTTGATTTCTAAATACCCCCAAACCCCACAAATCTCCCCAGAAAGCAAGGTACAAAGCTGTAACTTGCTTTTTTAGTTTAAACAATCCTAATAAATATGATAAAGTTTAGCCGTGTACTTGCCGTACTCTTGTTGTCGAATCAATTATTGTTGGCACAGTCGAATGATGATATTGCTGCCTTGAATCTTGTTCAAAAAGGGGCTTCCTTGGTGCAAGTATCTAAGCAATTTACTTTTACCGAAGGGCCAGCGGTGGATAAAAAAGGAAATATTTTCTTTACAGACCAACCGAATGATAAAATCTGGAAATACAGTGCAGATGGAAAACTGAGTCTTTTTATGGATAAAACGGGTCGTTCAAATGGATTGTATGTGGATAAAAAAGGAAGAATAATCGCTTGTGCCGACGAAAAAAATGAGCTTTGGGCAATTGATAAAGGAAAAGTATCGGTTTTGTTGGATAACATCAAAGGACTAAAAGCCAATGGCCCCAATGATTTATGGATTGACCCCAAAGGTGGCATTTACTTCACCGACCCATATTATCAGCGTGATTATTGGACAAGAAAAAAGCCCGAAATCGACAAACAAAATGTGTATTATTTAGCCAAAGGTACAAAAGAGGTAATCCTTGTGGACGGCGACCTCAAACAACCTAACGGTATTGTGGGAACTCCCGATGGCAAGTATTTATTTGTAGCCGATATTCGTGATAGTAAAACGTACAGATACGAAATTCAAGCGGATGGAACTTTGGCAAATCGTCAGCTTTTTGCACCGATGGGTTCAGATGGAATAACTTTGGATAGTCAAGGAAATTTATATTTGACAGGCAGAGGCGTGACAATTTATAACAAAGAAGGTGAAAAATTGGGCAACATTCCAGTGCCTTCAAATTGGGTCGGAAATATTTGTTTTGGTGGCAAAGATCGTAAAACTTTATTCATTACCGCTTCTGAGTCCATTTACACTTTGCAGATGCAAGTAAAAGGAGTGGAGTAATTTGGAGTGCTGAATGGTGAGTGAGGAGTTTCCGCTTCTGAGACTGGTCTTGGAAGTGGTTTTTTATTTGTGATGCAATCACAAAAGAGACAATCCCCACAGACCCTTTAAGATTCTTTTGTAAAATCAAGTATAAATAAGATTTTCTATACTTTAATAGGAGTAAATCCAATCTTTAATAAACAATGAAACAAAAGTTTTTAAGTACTCTATTCATCGTCACGGTGTTATCATTTTCGGCTTTTTCTCAGGAAAAATGGACGAAATTATTTGATGGTAAAACCTTAAATGGTTTTAAACAATTGGGCGGAAAAGCAAAATATAGTGTCAGAAATGGCGAAATCGTAGGTACTACGGTAAAAGATACGCCTAATTCATTTTTAGCAACTGAAAAGGAATATGGTGATTTTATTTTAGAACTTGAATTGAATGTTGCCGAAGGAATGAATTCAGGAATTCAGTTCAGAAGCCTTTCAAATCCTGATTATCAGAATGGAAGAGTTCATGGCTATCAAGCAGAAGTTGACCCTTCAGACCGTGCTTGGTCGGGTGGAATTTATGACGAAGCTCGTCGTGACTGGTTGTATATTCCAAACATTAATCCGGAGGCTAAAAAGGCTTTCAAAAGAAATGGACAGTGGAACAAGTATCGTATAGAAGCCATCGGCAATGTAATCCGTACTTGGGTGAATGATGTACCAGTAGCCAATTTGGTAGATGATATGACGGCAAAAGGTTTTATTGCTTTGCAGGTTCATGCTATTTATGCAAACATGACAGAAGGAATGGAAATTCGTTGGAGAAATATCAGAATCCAAACTGAAAATTTAAAACCACGTCCGACAGACAATACGCCAGTTATCAATCTTACTCTGAATACTTTATCTGAACAAGAAAAAGCTCAAGGCGTAAAATTGTTATTCAACGGAAAAGATTTTACAGGTTGGAGAGGCGTTCATCAAACAACTATGCCAACGATTCACTGGAAAGTAGTTGATGGAACAATTAATGTGAGTCCGTCTGATGGTTCGGAAACTGGAAACGACATCGTAACTACCGAACAGTACGGGGCATTTGAATTAACTTTTGAATTTAAATTGACTGATGGTGCAAACTCTGGGGTAAAATACTTTGTGAACGAAGCTTTTGATTCAAATGGAAAATCAGGAATTGGTTTAGAGTACCAAGTACTTGATGATGAAAAACATCCAGATGCAAAATTAGGAGCAGTAGGCAACCGTACTATGTCGAGTTTATATGATTTAATTCCTTCTTATAAATTAGACAAACGTTTCCAACGTAAAATTGGCGAGTGGAATCAGGCGAGAGTGGTTGTATTGCCAAACAACATTGTACAACACTGGTTAAATGGTTTTAAAGTAGTAGAATACGAACGTAACAGCAATATTTTCAAAGCTTTAGTAGCCAGAAGTAAATATGCAAAATACGATGGTTTTGGTGCTGCTGAAAAAGGCAATATCTTAATCCAAGACCACGGCGATAATGTTTCATTTAAAAATATCAAGATTAAAACGTTGTAAGATGTAATTAGTGATTTAGTGAATGAGTGATTTAGTGATTAATGTTTTTGAAATCAGTAAATTATCAAGATTCATTAGGTCGTTTAAGTTTGATTTATTAACTGTTTAAATTGAGAAAATTCTAATTACAAGCACTCAAAAATTAAATTCATTTACAATAACTATGGAAAGAAGAGAATTTATTCAAAAAACGACTTTTGCTTCTTTGGGAGCATTAACATTTAGTGCTAAATCTTACGCAAAAATCATTGGAGCAAACGACCGTGTAAGAGTAGGTTGTGTAGGTTTTTCAGACCGCCACAGAGCGTCGCACGTGCCTCCGTTTAAGGCATTGCAAAAAGAAATGAATTTTGAAATGACAGCTCTTTCTGATTTGTGGAATCGCCGTAGAGATGAAGGAAAGGCATTTTTAGACAAAGAATTAGGAAGTGATGTAAAGGTTTTCAGAAACAACGAAGAGCTTTACGATTCTAAAACTGTTGATGCTGTATTTATTTCAACTGCCGACTTCCAACACGCTTTACATACAGTAGAAGCGGTAAAAGCAGGCTGTGATACTTATACCGAAAAACCATTGGCTGAAACAATGGAGGATGCTCGTGCAGTATTGAATGCAGTGAAATCTTCAAAACAAATTGTACAGATTGGTTCTCAGCGTAGAAGTGGTGAAAACTACTTTGCCGCAGAAGATTATATCAAATCTGGAAAATTTGGACCAATCGTAATGGTGGAATTGATGTGGAACGTAAACCAGCCAGAACGTTGGAGAAGACCAGATTTGGTGAAAAATCTAAAAGAAAGCGATGTTGACTGGAAACGTTATTTAATGAACCGTCCTTTTGAAGCTTTCGACCCACGTAAATACTTAGAATATCGTTTGTTCTGGCCATATTCTTCAGGAATTCCGGGTCAGTGGATGTCTCACCAAATTGATACTGTTCACTGGTTTACAGGTTTGCCACACCCAAGAAGCGTAGTAGCCAACGGTGGAATTTATCAGTGGAAAGATGGTCGCTCGAATGCCGATACTTTAACAGTAGTGTTTGATTACGGCCCATTAGATGACCCTAAATCTGGTTTCCAAGTACAATTTACTTCACGTTTCTCGAACTCAGCGGGCGAAACTAAAGAATTGTATTACTCTAACGGTGGTATGATTAACTTAGATACTAACGAAATCACACCGACAGGAGGTTTAACAGAAAGTCATGCTAAAACAATGGGTATGAAAGCCAACTTATTAACACCTCAGAAATTACAAGGTATAAAAGTAGCTTCAGAGGCAAACACTGGTGGTGACCCACTAACGTTCAATCACGTGAAAAACTGGATGGAATGTGTGCGTTCTCGTAAACAGCCTAATGCACCAATCGAAGCAGGTTATCAGCACTCGATTGCAACCATCATGTCGAATGCAGCTTACAGAACTGGTTTGAAAGTAACTTTCGATGATAAAAAACAAGAAGTATTAGCAGGCGGAAAAGTATTCAAATACTAATTTTTCGTTTTTGTATTTTATACATAAAATTGCCTATCAAGGAGTAAATCTTTGGTAGGCAATTTTGTTTTAGGAATATGACGAGCTATCAATTGTATTGCATATATTTACATATAAAACCCCTATTTGTTTGATATGTTGATATTTAATAGATCAGGGTTGTTAATCCCTGATAATAAAATTGTTTCTAATATTGAAGAGTTGAAATTAGAGTTTGTGGATAAAATTCCTACGAATGAACGTAAATACATTTTTGAAAAGCTTATAATTTACAATGAAAATCTTAAAAATAAATGTAGTAATGAATTGATATGTCAATGGATTGATGGCTCATTTGTTACAAAGAAACCTAATCCACGAGATATAGATTTAGTTACTTTTATAAGCCATGATACTATAAAGGAGATAGGAGACTCAATCCATAATTTCAAATATCCCAATTCTGAAATTATTTATGGAGTTGATGCTTATATCATTGAAGTTTTTCCTGATAATCACAAGGAAAATTTCAAAACAATACTTGACAAAGCTTATTGGATGGATAAATTTACAAAAACAAGGAGAAATAAAGCTGGCAATAAACTATCAAAAGGCTTTTTGGAAATCTACTACTAATCGAATGAAATATGAAAAATGCTAAATTGTATAATATTCTTGATTTAATCGAAGAAATTCAAAAGGTTAATCAAATGATAGAAATCCATTCTGAATCAGATTCTGATTTGATGAGTAGTCAATATATTAGTCAGAAACTTAAATTAACTGATATGTTATTCAAAGATTTATTGAAGAATAGCGGAAATAACACAGAAGTAATGTATTTATTCAAACTGTTTATTGAAAAATTCTATAAAAATGAAATGACTCATCATCACTCCATAGAGAGAGAAGAAGCTCTAAAAAAAATTGAATCAGTTTTTTTAGAGCTTTAAAATCACCCAAATAATCAATCCACCATTTTATTATTTATTTGCACATTTTTCAAGATAAATCCATTGATGATACTTTTGTCGATGGCGGTGTTTTTACTGTTTACTTTGAAGTTTTCAAAAGTAAAATTGGATAGTTTATCATATTCCGAAATCACTACATCATAAAAAGTATCACAAGTAAGGGTGATGTTTTTTAGACTAACGTGGTCGCAGTAGGAGAGTGGCACGTCTTTTCTTCCTTGTAAATCAAAAAATTGTTTCCATTGCTTTACATACAAAAGACTATGAGCTTGTCCTGTAATATTTTCCACTCGAATATACTCATACAACTGTGGCGTATCTGGTCGCATTTTTAGCCACAAAACTCTGTCAGCTTCGCTAACGTGACAATTCCGCATAATGACATTACGGTTATGAATTGCCTCGCTTCCACAAGTAAGTGCTGAATGACAAAAACCAAATTCACAGTCTTCAATAATGATATTGGTATTTGCTCCATTGTTCGGCACACGGTCTGCCCACGGGCCTTTGCCACCTTTTAGGGCAATGGCATCATCATTTACCGATAGGTAACAACCTTTTATCAACACATTATTACAAGCATCAATATCAATGGCGTCGGTACTTGGGGCTTTTACGGGTTGGTAAGGCGAATAGATGTGAGCATCCAATATTTTTATATTATTGCATTGATAATAATGGCTCGTCCAAAAACCAGCATTATGCAGTTTTACATCTTGTACTTGTACGTTATTCGATTGCCAAATAAATACCAAACGTGGACGAGAAACCTCCAAATTGGTACAATTCGGATTCTCTTTGCGTCTTTGCCAAAAAGCCTCCCAATAATGTAAACCATTGCCATCAATAGTTCCTTTTCCAGAAATCGTAAAGCCATTTACTCCATAAGCATTTACCAAAGCCGTGAAATAATCTAAGCTTTGCCCTTCCATGCGTGAAGGTAATTTTGGATAATCCGCAATGTTATCCGAGCCTTTGAGTTTTGCTCCTTCGGCTATGTGCAAATGCGTTTTGGGTTTAAAAAACAAAGCTCCACTCAAGAAAGTACCTTTCGGAATGATAATTACACCGCCACCTTTTGCCGCCGCCAAATCAATTACTTTTTGGATTGCCTCTGTTTGTACCAGTGTGCTATCTTGTTTTACACCAAAATTGGTAATCGGATAAGCCTTGCCCAGTTGCGATAAACTGATTTTTTGATAAGTAGTAAACCAAGTGCCAATAGGAGAGCCATCAGGGAAAGTACTTTTAGGGTTCTTTTGAGCAAAAATTGGCGAGAAACCCATTAGGAAAAACGCCAAAATGATAAGATTTTTTTTCATGCTTGATTATTATAAATTCATTCAGACTCGTAGCGAATCATCTTGTACTTATAAGTATCAAAGGTGATGAATCTAATGAGTATTTATGTTAAAATTCAAAGGAGGAGGATCGTCTGTAAAATGTAACATTAAATATCATTCAAAGATTATCGAATGTTAAGATTCTCGTTGTAATTAACAATTTTGCGTATGAATGGATTAAATTGTATGCAATGATTATTTTATAAGTATAAAATACTAATTTCACGACAGAAAGCCTAAAACCGAGCCGAATTTTGTACGCAATAAACGCTATATAAACACTTTTACCAGACATGAAAAAACTATTACTGCTCTCTATTTTTGCCCTTATTAGTACAATGCAATTAAAAGCTCAAACGACTGATTCAACGCAGCAATCACTTGAAAAAGAGATAAATACCTACGAAAGTAAAGACCTTGTTTTTATTGCTAACGCAAGGTTGATGATTGCCGAAGCCATCAAAGCCGATGATTTGAAGAAAGCAAAAACTACGTTTAAGTTTATCGTTGATAAGTACGATTTATCAAATTACACTCCTTTTGCTCCAACAGAACGAATAGTTTTGAGTTTGGCTTTAGAAGAATACGGAACAATTTTAACGGATATTTCACGAGGAGTAAGTAATCTTTCTATCAACAAAGGAGATAAAATAATTGCCTACAAAAACGATGGACTTTTTCTAATTGCTTCCACCTATTTAGAAAAGAACAAAACCGCTTTGCGAAATAATATTCCTGCTGCCGAAAGATTGCAACAAGAAGATAAAGATTTGTTGGAACTAATGTACAAGTCTTTTGATGTAGAAGCAGAGACTGCAAAAAATAAAGCCAATGCCCAAAGTAAGCTGAATAATGATGCAGATGTTTTTATAGAACTGTACCCAACATCTGTCTATCTGCCTTTTGTTCAGCAATTTATCAAGGAAGAGTACCAAGATGCTGATGCAGGTTTGATAATGGATTTTGGCGTAGGTCGCTTCAATTTGTCTTCTAAATTTTACCAGTATTTTGATAAAAAAGATACTGGTTTCGCTTTAGGCTTTAGTGTTCCTTACAAAAAAATGCTTTTTACCTTGAGTGCCAACTTTATACAGAATTTTACAAGAACCGATATGCCATTAACGGTGAAAGGCTATTATTGGGAAAAAGATGTTAAAGGAAGTATTGTTGATATTGAGTTGGGAGCAGGGTATAATGTACTTTCTTCAAAGAGATTTCAACTCTATCCTTATGCTACTTTAGCCTATAATGCCATTGTTCCGATGAAACAGCAAGAGCGAGACTTGAGTATGTTCAGAGGAGACGGTATTGCTGTTGGGGCTGGAGCTATCTTTGATTATAAGTTTAGCATTGGCAAGCCCAAAGAAGCCCCCAATCCATACAATCCTAATTACATCAATGTATCTCGTTCAAATATAGGGATTCGATTAAAAGCAATGTATATGATGCCAAGTATTCCTATAAAAGAATTATCACAGCCATACAGTTATATTGCGGCTGGGATTTTTTGGGAAATCAGAAAAATGAATCGTAAATAATTTAGGTTTTTTTGGCTTAGAGGGATTTTTTGGGATTTGTCTAAGTCAAAAATCAGAACGAATCATAACATATCACTTCCTTTTTTACTTTTGATTATGATTGTTTTTAGCAATCATACAGAACCTTGAACCTATCATTAGTCCCCTAAAATAACCTCGAAAACAACATTTTTACGTACCTTTGAAGTATGGATTTGAAGGATAAAAATAAATACAAAGCAGACTTTAAAACAGAGCTTGACCATTTTGCTACCAAGCTTGAAAAATATGTTTCTACAAATAATGGTGATTGGACAATAAAGGGATTTATTGATGTTTACAAAAACATTTACACTATTTCATCAGATACAAAGATTATTTCTAAAATTCTTGAAATACATATTTTTCCTCAAATATTAGCTTTTGCAGAAAGTATCAATTACAAAATTATTCTTGCTGAAAAACAAAATTGGTATCCTGATTTAACTTTTGTGCATCAAGAAAACGACGAAGTTAAATTTGCTGTTGACCTCAAAACTACTTTTAGACGTAATGGTAAAACTACTGGATTTACATTGGGAAGTCATGGTGGATATTTTAAAGAAAGAGACAAGAATAAAAACATACAATTCCCTTACAATCAATACTTAGGACATTATTGTTTAGGCGTTATTTACACCAGAACTGATATTACTGATGAGTTATCAAATACGGAAATTTTCAAGTAGAAGAATTAAAAGATGAACTTGAAGGCATAAATCAAAATGTGGGAAATCGGGAAGTAACGAATGTAAGCAAGCTTAGTGCTATCACTTCTGTTATCAAGAATTTTGATTTTTTTGCTGCTGAAAAATGGAAAATTGCCAGTGATAAACAAGGCTCAGGAAACACAGCTAACATAGGTTCTGTATATGATATTGAAGACCTGAAAAATGAGAATGGAGTTTTTAGTCAGTTAGGGGAAAATTGGTTTGATGAATACTGGATTAATCATGGTACAGCTACCATGCTAAAGGATGGAAAGCTTCATAAAATCACTTCACTGAAAGATTTCTTAGAATTTAAAGGACGTACAGACCTTCTTGAAAAAAATTGTTTCAAAAACCTCTAATAAAAAATAAGATGAAAGTATTTATTCCACCGATAAAAAGTCAAGGTATCAAAACTAAGTTAGTGCCTTGGATTATGGAACTTGCTCCAAAAGTAAGTGGCAGATGGATTGAGCCTTTCTTAGGCACTGGTGTGGTTGCCTTCAATGCAGGCTACAAAAAGGCGATTCTTAACGATACTAACCCTCATATTATCAATTTTTATAAAGGTGTTCAGCAAAAGGCAATTACAGCTCCTTTGATGAAACAATATCTCGAACATGAAGGTGAAATTTTGAGTAAAGCCGACAACAATGGCTACGAACATTATTTGAAGGTTAGAAGTAGATTTAATAGTGGAGAGTTTTCTCCTTATGATTTTATATTTCTCTCTCGTGCTGGTTTTAATGGAATGATGAGATTTGGAGGTAAAGGCAATTGGAACATCCCTTTCTGTAAAAAACCAGATAGGTTTGCTCAGGCATATATTACTAAGATTACCAATCAACTCTCAATGGTTTCGCAAATCATTCAACCAGAACCTGACTGGAGCTTTCACAACCAATCCTTCGAAAGTATCATTCCTTTAGCGACCGAAAATGATATTATCTATTGTGACCCTCCGTATTACGGCAGACACGTAGATTATTATAATGGTTGGAAAGAAAAAGACGAGGAACTTTTGTTTCATCTACTTAGTGAAACGAAAGCTAAGTTTATACTTTCTACTTGGCATCATAATGATTGGCGAGAAAACGAAATGATACAAAAGTATTGGCAAAAATTTAATATTGTGACCAAAGACCATTTTTATCATAATGGAGGGAATTTAGAAAATAGGAGAACCATAGTAGAAGCTTTGGTATGCAATTTTGAAACAGAGAATTTTATTCAGCATAACCATGGTTTAAAAGAAAAAACAAAACCTGAGCAATTAGTAATTGAATGGGCTTAATATAATTTTGTTATCAACAAAGCCGTAGTTTCGATAAATTTCGTCTCTATGGCTTTACTATTTTAAAACACTTTGTGATTGTGCTACAAATTGGCTTTAATTTCTACAAAAATAATTTCCCTTTCTTACATCATTTTCTAAAATTTCTTGATTAATTTTAATGTAAAGCCTGTTTGTAAATACCTCTTGTACAAGGCTTTAATCTACCACTAAATATGTTCAAATACTTATTAATCGCTTTTGCCTTGAGGCGATTAAATGCAATTTTATCGGATTGTATTTCTTAACTTAAATAACAATAATATGAACACCTCACAAGACTCTGGCAATAATGCAAATATTGTCAATTTCCAAAACCTGATTCAATTTTGCACTGGCTTTGGTGCTGGCTACAACCCTACTAAAGATGCCTTGAAAATAGCGTCTTTGCAAAGCCAACTTGGTATGGCGAAAACCTTACTGAATGAATGTACCGCTATGGAAACGGCTTATGATAACGCCGTTGATGCTCGTCGTGATTTATTTGTTCCTTTGAAACCTTTAGTGACAAAAATTGTCAATGCTCTTTCTGTTTCGGGTGTCTCCGATAGTATTATTGAAGGAGCAAAAGCGATAAACCGAAAGGTACAAGGAAAAAAAGCTACAACGCCTAATACTACTAAAGAGGTAGCTACTGATGGAACGGATTTGACTCAACCTAAAACAATTTCGTCTTCGCATCAAAGCTATGATTATATGGTAGAACATCTCAATGCTTTAATTGAACTCATCAGTTCGCATGATGTGTATGACCCTAATGAGGAAGCTTTGAAGGTAAGTTCTTTGAAAAGCTATCTTGCTAATTTAAGAACTGCCAATATCAATGTAATGAGTAGCAATACCGCTTGGACAATTAGTAGAGCAAATAGAAATAAGTGCTTGTATGCCGAAAAGACAGGCTTGGTAGATACAGCTTTAGACGTGAAAAACTATATCAAATCCGCTTTTGGGACAAATAGTATGGAGTATGGAATGGTGAAAGGACTTAGTTTTAAGAATTTAAAGTAAAAGATAGATACAAAGTAAATTACAAAAAAGCTTCATCTACTTCTGAGATGAGGCTTTTTGTGCTTAAAATTCTTATCTTAAAAGACAAATTATTTATAGAATATACTTTAAGTATTTGATTATCAATAAGAAGACTTCTCCAGCAGCTCTCCTTCTCAACAGGAGAAGGGGCTGGGGGATAAGGTTTTAAAGAAGAATATGACCACCTTCTCAGAGAATATAAGCAACCACTCGAAGAATATGACCACTTTCTCGGAGAATGTAGGCAACTTCTCGAAGAATATGACCACCCTCTCGGAGAATGTAAGCAATCTCTCGAAGAATATGACTACCTACTCGAAGAATATGACTACCTACTCGGAGAATGTAGGCAACCTCTCGGAGAATATGACCACCTTCTCAGAGAATATAGGCAACCTCTCGGAGAATATGACCACCTTCTCGGAGAATATAGGCATCTGCAATCAGTTTTTAGTGGTCATTGAAAATGAAAGTATAGTCAAATATTCTTTGCTACGAAACCTCACCCCCGACCCCTCTCCTGCTGAGAGGGGAGATTTTGAAGCAAAAAAGCCCCCTCTCAGCAGGAGAGGGGGTTGGGGGTGAGGTATTTAGTAGTTTAATATTTTGTAGTAGATAAATTGATAACCTATCATTAATTGCTATTAAGCATACAAAATTCCCTTATCCACTTTTGCAGGCAGAGGCCCTTTCGTTACTAATTTTAGGGCTGCTAAGTTAGCACCGGCATTGGCACAGGTTTCTGGCGAAGCACCTTCTGTATAAGCTGTTAGGAATCCTGCCCAATAAGCATCTCCTGCTCCAGTAGCGTCAATTACTTCTATGGGTTTTACACCTAAGGTGATTTGTTTTGCTCCCTTTTCAGTAGAAATGATAGAACCATCACCGCCTTTGGTTAGACAAATGAGGTCTGCACCCATCGCATGAAAATCTTGTAGGATTTGTGCTTCGGAAACTTTATGTCCATAGATTCTTTCGGCATCGTCTTCGCTCAATTTTACCAAAGCATCGTGTGAACAATAAGCTGAAATGGTTTCCCAAGCCTGTTTTCTGTCTGGCCAAATCTGAATAGCGTAGTTAGCGTCTAAACTTACACGGCAATTCAAAGCATTAGCACGTTTAGCGGCATCTACGATAGTACTCTGGGCAGGGTCTTGGCTCAAAGCAAAGCAAGTAGTATGAAAAATGGCAGATTCCGCTAATAAACTATCAGGAATATGCTGTGGTTGAAGCATACGGTCTGCTGTACGATAAGCAATAAAATCGGGTGTGCCTTTGGTACGAGAAACCACTACAATACTGGTTGGTTGAAAATCATCTACCGCAACGTGACTAATATCTATACCTGTTTTGGCTACTTCTCTTTTTAAATAAATACCGATATTGTCGTTACCAATGCAAGAAACTAAGGCGGTATTCATGCCCAAACGAGCCATATTAGCAGCCATATTGGCGGGACTTCCTCCTTGAAAACGTTCAAAAGTAGAGGTTTCAAGAATACTTTCTTGTATTTCAGTTCCAATAAAGTCAGCCAATAATTCGCCAACCGAAAGTAATGCGTATTTTTTCATGTTTATAAAAAATGGATTGTTCTCAGGATGCAAATTGTTTTCCTTTCACTCCATGAGCTAATTTTCATAGAGTTTGTCTTTGCAAATTACTGATTATTCTATAAAAATTGTTAGATTTAATAATAAAACCTTCACAAAACTATCATGCAAAAAAACTACTTATCGCTTATCGTTTTGGCTCTTTTGATGTTCAGCAATCTTGTTACTTTCGGAAAGCCCCAAAACAGAGTTATTCCCCCAAAAAGTATTCGTCATACATTAGATAAAGACGAATTACTCAGAAAAAAAGCTGAGGAATTGGCTCATAAATTCATCATCGTTGATGGTCACGTAGATTTACCTTATCGCCTTCACGGAAAAATGGAAGATGTGTCAGTACAAACGGCTGGCGGTGACTTTGACTATGTACGTGCCAAAAAGGGTGGTTTGTCTGCTCCCTTCATGTCGATTTATGTGCCTGCCGACTTACAGCGTAAGAAAGGTTTCTCCAAAGCTTTGGCAGATTCCTTGATTGATATGGTAGAAACATTGGTAAAACAATATCCTGATAAATTCGCTTTGGCAAAGTCGCCTGCGGATATTCAAGCCAATTTCAAAAAAGGCTTAATTTCACTACCGATGGGCATGGAAAACGGTTCGCCCGTAGAAAGTAATTTAGCCAATTTACAGTACTTCTATGATAGAGGCATTCGCTACATTACGCTTTGTCATGGCGAAGACAATTTTATTTGTGATACTTCTTATGATACCACTAATACTTGGCGAGGACTCAGCCCCATCGGGCGACAAGTAGTGCGTGAAATGAATCGCTTAGGTATTATGCTCGACTGTTCGCATATTTCAGATGATACTTTTGCACAGGTAGTAGCCCTTTCAAAAGCTCCCGTTATTGCTTCTCACTCTTCTTGTAGAGCTTTTACGCCCGGTTTTATCAGAAATGCTCCCGACAATCTGATAAAAGCGATGGCAAAAAAAGGAGGTGTAATTATGATTAATTACTCTTCGATGTTCTTAGATTCAGTTTCAAACAAAACTTATGAAACCAAAAGGACACATTTACGTCAATGGCAAAAAGAGCATAATTTAGTCCCAAAAGATTCTGCTGCCAGAGCTTACGAAGCACTTTACGACAAAGAACATCCCACACCACTGACCAATGTAGAAAGAGTAGCCGACCACATCGACCACGTAAAGAAAATTGCAGGGATTGATTACGTAGGTTTAGGCTCAGATTTCGACGGCGTAGGTCCAACACTGCCCGACGGTTTAAAAGACTGCTCGCAATTACCTAATTTGATTTATGTTTTATTAAAAAGAGGTTATTCAGAAAAAGATATTGAGAAAATCTGTTATAAAAATGTGTTTAGAGTTTGGAATAAAGTGGCGGAGGTAGCGAAACATTTTTAGAGGTTTTAGCGGATACTTTTTGAAAATCATTCTTTTATCAACAGCGTTTTTATTTTTTCAAAGGCTTATCAATTACTCTTCAAAGAAGACTTCTCATAGAGGGAAGTCTTTTTGTTTTACCAACTTTCCATCCATCCACTTTTAAAACCACTCCTCCTTTTACTTGCAGAAACGCTTGTTTTTACAAAAGCTATTGTATTATATTTGCAGTGTACTATTAAACTAATACAGTGATGATAAAAATAAAAGACCTATCGTTTAGCTACGGAAAAAGGAAACAGATATTTAAACATTTAAACCTCAACCTTTCTAATGGTAATGTGTATGGACTATTAGGAAAAAATGGAGCAGGAAAATCTTCTTTGTTGAGAAATATGGCTGGTTTACTTTTCCCAAGTGAAGGCAGTTGTACTGTAAATGGTTACAATGCCCAAGACCGCCTGCCAAGTTTTTTGCAAGAAATGTATTTTCTACCTGAGGAGTTTCATACGCCATCTGTAAAGATTAAGGATTTTGTAAAGACCTACTCGCCGTTTTATCCAAACTTTTCTTTGAAACAGTTTAGGGAATACCTTGAAGAATTTAAAATCTCTGACGATGAGAAGTTTACAGAATTATCGCTTGGACAAAAGAAAAAGGCTTTGATTGGCTTCGGTTTGGCAACGAATACCAAAGTATTAATTATGGACGAACCAACGAATGGTTTGGACATTCCTTCAAAGAGTCAGTTTCGTAAAATCATTGCTTCTGTGGCAACTGATGATAGAATTATTGTTATCTCAACACACCAAGTAAGAGATTTAGAATCGCTAATTGACCCAATTATTATTCTTGATGAATCGGAAGTATTGCTTCATGCGACCACGGAAGAAATTGCAGAGAAGCTTGTTTTCAAAACCCTTTCAGTAGTTACAGACCATGAAAATGTTTTGTATTCAGAACATTCTATCAGAGGTTTTTCGGTAGTAATGCCCAATACCGAACACGAAAACAGTAAAGTTGATTTAGAACTTTTGTTCAACGCAGCTTTAAACAACCGTGAGGCACTGAAAAACTTATTAGCTGCGAGCAATTAGCTGTGAGCAAACAGATTATTGCTCATTGCTGACGGCTCATTGCTCAAAGCAAGCAGTTTAACTACTAACAACTCATCACTACTTAACAATACAATGAACAACATTTTTAACTACGACCGTTTTTCTTTACTTGTCAGAAGGCAATGGACTGAAAACAAATTGATTTTGCTGATGAGCATCGTTATTTATGCGAGTATCACAGCCGTTTTTTACGCAATCAACATGGATATTGAAAATGGAAAGTATATCAATAAGGGTGTACAGGTAGCCATGTTTAACATCGGGCTTTTTGGAGGAGGAACACTTTTCGCTAATTATATTTTCAAAGATTTTAGCAATAATATCCAAACCATGAGTTTTTTGATGACGCCAGCTTCGCATTTTGAAAAACTTTGTACAGGGCTTTTTTATGCACTGATTGCTTTTCCGATTGCCCTTGCTTTTGTTTTCGGCATTGTTGATTTTGCCTTTGTCAATTTCTCAGGAAATCCTGAAAATGAAGTACTTTTTACAACCATTTTGAAAGATTATTTAGACTATAAATTCTTAGTGTATATCTGGATTTCCCTGCAAGTATTTATATTATTGGGTACTATTTACTTCGGAAGAATGTCTTACATAAAAACCTTATTTACAGGATTTATAATCATTGTTGCCTTTGGATTAGTGGAATATTTACTCTTCAAAATCATTATCGGTAGCGACCAACAGCATGACCGTTACATTAATCTGAGTAGTGAAAACAAGAAAGAACTTTCTGCTTCATTTAACTTTCTTTTTGAAGCCTCTAAGTTTTCTTTTTACTATTTGCTATCACCGTTTTTAGCAGTAATTACCTATTTTAAATTAAAAGAAAAGGAGGTTTAAGATGGAATTTAGAGATAATCAAGCAATTTACCTCCAAATAGCAGAGTATATTTGTGAGCGTATCTTACTGAATCAGTGGACAATAGGCGATAAAGTCCCTTCTGTTCGTGAATTGGCGGTTCAGTTAGAAGTAAATCCCAATACCGTGATGAGAACATTCGATTTTTTACAACAAAAAGAAATCATTTTCACTAAAAGAGGCATGGGATATTTTGTTTCAGAAGAAGCAAAAGAGAAAGTATTGGCATTTAGAAAAGAAGAATTTCTTGGGAACGAATTACCCGTATTCTTTAAAAATGTACACTTACTTGGTTTAGATTTCGACATTATTAAAGAAAAATACGAGGCATTTAAAACAGCTAATTTTTAAGCAAATAAACCTTATGAAAACATCAAATAAATTATTAGCAACCTTAGCCTTTATCATCCTTGTTAGCATGACTTCCTTTACTATTTTGCTAAAAACAGAATACAGAAAAGCGGCGGCAAAATCAGATATTTCTAAGCAAATAATCAAATTGAAGGCTTTTGATAACTTAGAAGTATTGTCTGAAAACGGTATTGAAATCAGTATTGAAGAAGGCACAGAATACAGCATTAAGAATGCTCATAATGTAAAAGTTGTAGGCTCAACGTTAAAGATTGATACTTTAACAGAAGTATTTGGAAACATCGTAATTACCATGCCGAAACTTCCAGCAATTAAGCTAAATGGCTATGAAATCGCTTTAAATATCAATGGTAAAACCAACAAATTTGCCAATAATACTTTACAGGTAAACTGCAATGCCACAGGTCTTTTAAAGCTTAACAATTGTGATTTAGCTTCTGCCAATATCAAAACAGAGAACGTTGCTATCATAAACAGTTGGTGGGATGATTCGGAACGCTATTTTAACTTTCGTCTAAAGGATTCAAAAATTGCTCATTCCGACATTACTTTAAATGGAAAGTCAAGCTTATTATTGAAAAACACTTTACTTTTATCGCCTACTTTTAGTCTAAGTGATTCGGCAAGTATAAGTATTGAAGGCAATGCTATGAATCCTTTTGTGAAGAAATAGACATCCATTCTGCCAGCAAAGCCCAACAATGTGCTTCGCAAGTCCAATTGATATGAAAGAGTTTTGAAGAAGCCATTTTATACAAAACAGGATTTTCGTAGGCTGTCAGAAAACCCGCAATAAAGAAATAAAAATCAGCAAATATCTCCTTTGAAAAATCAGTAATATTGGTTTTTTCAAAGGAGATATTTAATCTTGAAAGACTGGTTTCTATTAGTATTCTATCCATCAAAGCCAAGTCAGGCTTCTTTAAATAGTTCAACATATCTGTTACTAATTTCTCTCTGCAAATCTCCAACGCTGGAATCGAAAATCTACTCATCAGTCTGGCTACATGGTACATAATCAAAGGCGTGCGAGCGTATTGATGAGCTACTTTAAAAGGCTTATCTAAGTACTGATTTGAAAGAATAGTTTGCTGAATGTACTTCACAGAATCTTGTCCGCATTCGTCCAATTCCAAATTGTATGACAGCAAACAATAAAGCATATTCGACAAAGCACAAGTATCAAATTCGATATACATATTTTTGCCAAACCAAGTAGAATAAGCCTTTAAGCTTTTGTACTCCTGAAAAGTATTTTGAATAGTCTTTTGATAAGTGTTTGAATGAACTATTAGCTTGTTTTTCAGCCAAATAGCTTCTTCTTGACTATGCTTTTTCGTCAGAAAAACCATAGAAGTGTCATCAATGTCATCAGGAATTTTGAAGTGATTTAGTTTATGTAAAACATTGCCATGAGGAAAATGTTGCGAAGGCTTAGTTTGAAAGAAATTATAAGTATTCAAGCCATCTTTATTCTGAAAAAGCGGATAAGTAGCGATAGCTTTTTCAGTGATTTTTTCAATAAGTATTTGTGAAGAAATAGAGAGTTTTTCTTTAATGGAATTTAAAGTAAAAACAGTAATTGCCGTAAAAAAAACATTCGTATCGGGACGACGATAATGCAAAAGTGTATTTTCCCGATAAGATTCAAAAAGCCCTTCGGGAAAATACTTTCTGTCAGCAGATTCTTGTAAATCTACAATTTTAAAGATTATATCATCAATTGTTAAAACCTCACCCCCAACCCCCTCTCCTGTTGAGAGGGGGCTTTTTGATACCAGTGTATGTTTATTTTGTCTCAACGAACTACGACTTCTACTGTTTGATAATCAATGATTACATTTTTTCTCCCCTTCTCTGACGGAGAAGGGGCTGGGGGATGAAGTTTTAAAGATACTTCACCATCGCATTTTCATCCACAAAAAGCTCTTCGCTCATCCGTATCGCATTTTTTTCAAAACTAAATACTTCAAAACCTTCTGAAAGATACAGGTTTTTAGCCCGATAATTATCCGCAATCAGGGTTAAAATAATTTGTTTCAGTCCAACCCCTTGTTTAGCTCTTTCGATAGCCGCTTGAAGTAATTTTCTACCCAAGCCCAAACCTTTGGCTTCTGGAGCAACGTACATTCTGAAAATCAAACCTTTGTGTCGGAGTTTCAAAACACTTTCTCGTTTAAAGCCAACCGTTCCTAATAAATCACCATTTTCGGCAAAAGCACCCAAAGTAAAACTTTCAAAAGTATCTTCTGTCGGAAAAGTTTCACCTGCAATATCCACAGGTGAAACCCTAAAAAACTGCGACTCTTCCGTTATTGCTTTATGCAATAATTGGTAATAAGATTTGATGTCGGCTTCTTGCTTAATTACTCTTATTTCCATTTTATTTATATCGGATAAGCCATTTTTATATCTGTTCTTTCGTACAAAGTCTCTTCAATCGGTACTTCTACAAAACCAATGCTTTTATAAATGGAAATAGCAGGTTTCAAAGCCGTATTGGACAACAAGTATAACGATTTTGCCTTGCGAGCTTTGGCTTCTTCGATGGTTTTTACACACAATTTTTTACCCAAACCCAAGCCTTGAGCTTTAGGCGTAACACCCATTTTAGCCAACTCGTACACACCATTACCATCGTGAATTAAGGCAGAAGTACCTACAATTTCATCACCTAATTTTGCCAAAAAGATTTGTCCGCCATTGGCGATAATTTCTTCGGGAGCTTCCAATTGTTCTAAATCGTGTGGTTCGATTTTGAAATAAGTTTCAATCCATTCTACATTAATTCTTTTAAAGTCATCTTTGTATAAGGGTTGATATTCAATGATTTGCAAATTGTTTTCCATGATATTTTATGAAATTGGATGAATGTTTTTTTCAAAAAAGTGCGTGTCAACCGCCATAAAAGGAAAAACCGAAGGAATATTCTGCTTTTCGATTGCCTCAAAACCATTTCGGATATAAAAGCGAATAGCTGCTTGAAGGCGTTCTAAAGTACCTAAGTACAAATTGGTCATGCCTGCTTTTTGGGCTTCGTTGGTCAGAATATCCAAGAGTTTTTGGGCAATGCCAAATTCTTTACCACGAAATTCTTTTTTGACAAACATCTTCCGAATAGCTCCCACATTTTCGCCACAATCAATCAAAGCGATACTTCCTACTACTTGGTTTTCGTGCAAAGCAAGCCAAAAGTCACCATGATTTTGCTGATAAAAATTGGGAATATCTAACAAATCTTGTTGTTCATTAATGGTAATCGGTACTTGAAATTCTTTTTGTTGTATCGTCAAAATCAAATCAACCACTTGGTCGGTATATTGATTTTCAAAGGATTGTATATGAATCATTTTCTAACATCTTAATTAAACAAAAATTTCACCTTTTAAATACGGAGCAACTTTGCCCGCAATTTTTACTCTGTCGCCTACCAAAGTACAAGTTAGCTCGCCACCTCTGGCTGAAATTTGCTTTGCCGACAAAGTACTTTTGCCCAGTTTCGCTGCCCAAAATGGCGTTAAAGTGGTATGAGCCGAACCCGTCACAGGGTCTTCATCAATGCCCGACTGTGGCCCGAAAAATCTTGATACAAAATCTACTTCATCACCTTTGGCTGTAACGATTACGCCACGGCAGGGTACTTTGGCAATCGTTTTAAAATCTGGCTTGATTGCCTTGATTTGACTTTCGTTTTCAAAAACCAAGAAGTAATCAGAAATTCCTTTCAGCGTTTCGATGGGTTTTATGCCAAAGCCTTCAAAGTACTCTTGAGGTGTTTCAGCTGGCATTGGAACATCCACGGGGAAATCTAATTCCAATAAATCACCTTGCTTTTCTACCCTCAGAATACCACTTTTTGAAGTAAATTCAATGAGCGATTTGGGGTAATTGGCGTATTCAAAAATGGTATAAGCCGTTGCCAGCGTAGCGTGTCCGCAAAGATTTACTTCCACCGTGGGCGTAAACCATCGTATATGAAACTGTTCACCTTCGGCGACATAAAATGCCGTTTCGGCGAGATTATTCTCAGCAGCAATTTTTTGCATTAATTCATCCGAAATCCATTCCGAAAGTGGTACAACTGCGGCAGGATTTCCAGCAAATACAGTACTTGTAAATGCGTCTAATTGATAGATTGTTAGGGTCATATTTAGCTATCAGCCTTCAGCCATGAGCTTTCAGCTTTTTTAAAGGGTTTTTAGCTATCAGCAGTGAGCTATTAGCTTTTTGAAATAAGAATCAATACACAAGATTTTAGAAGTATCAAAGCTCAAAGCTGGTTGCTCATAGCTCACAGCTTCATCCTAATTTGTGAAACTCCTTAAAGCGTTCCAAGTAACTTTTTGCTGCCCAAGCGTCTTCAATTTCTTTCACAGCAATCAGTAAATTATGCTCCTGATTTTCGATAATTTCAGCATTCATTAACTTTATTTCCTCCCAGATTTTCTGGAGTGTCGGCAATAAATCTTTTCCTTTTTTGGATAATTTTAGATTGCGTTTTCTGGCATCTTCATCCGATTTTTTAGAAACAATCAAGCCTTTTTTTTCTAATTCTTTCGACATCTGAATCACAGCAGGATGCGTAACATTCAAACCCTCAGCGATTTCCATAATGCCAGCTTCACTTTTTTGAGAAAGAAAATAAAAAATAGGAAACCATTTTGGTTGAAAATCTACCCCATAAAAGCGATAAACATCTTCGCCTCCACGCATGATGGTTTCACTAAGTCGTTTAAGCCTACTACCAAAAGCCAAAGGGCCTAATTCTGATATTAAATCCATTATATGTAATCAATTACGTAAGTGATTACGCAAATTTTAAATCTTTTTTTGAATTAAACAAAAAAATCTTCTCCTTTTTGTAAAAGAGAAGATTTTTAAGGTAGTACGAGTTTCCAACTCGTAAATTAACTATTTTGCTCCACGAGTTGGAAACTCGTGCTACAGCTGGATTTTTTATTGCCAAACATTCAAAACTTCAGCCAATTTATCTAAATCTTTTTTTGTATGCAAGGCACTACTTCCATGTTATGTGTGCCACAGACCAAGGTTTTAAAGCTAAATCCAACCGCCAGAATCCACATCTCTACGCCCAAATCTACTCAACTATCTTTTAGTTTTTGATATTTCTTTTCAATTTATTACCCTTAACAGTAAGTTTGAATTAGAAGTAAACCAACCACGGAACAATCACAAAAGGCTTATTACTAAATCTTTATAATTTATTAGCTTCTTGATTAATAAAGTCAACAAATTGTTGTTCAGTCGGTAACTCAACTAAGTATTTTGTTACAAAAAGGTTTTTATCCATTCCAGCCAAAGCATATTCTACTAATTTTTTCCCTTTTTGTGTACAGAGTAAAATACCAATCGTAGGATTGTCATCTTGACGCTTTATTTCGTTGTTGTAATATGCCACATAAGTATTGAGTTGAGAGGCAAATTCAGGTTTAAAAACATCTGCTTTCAGTTCTACTAAGACATGACACTTGAGGATTCTGTGATAAAAAACTAAGTCGATAAAATAATACTCATCATCTATCAGAATACGTTTTTGCCGAGCCTCATAACAAAATCCATGTCCTAATTCAAGCATAAATTCTTGTAAATTTTCCACAAGAGCGGCTTCAATATCATTCTCAAGAATAGCTTCATGGCTTTTTAGTCCAAGAAATTCAAAAACAAATGGCGACTTTATCAAGTCGTAATTGTCTGTTTTTTCAGCTTTTTCAAGCGTAAGTTGTCTGAGTTTTTCAGGGTTCAAACTCATACCACTTCTTTCAAAATATAAAGTTGCAATTTGTCGTTTCAACTCACTGACACTCCACGTTCCTTTAATGGCTTCAATTTCATAAAATGCACGTTTGATGGGATTGTCAATTGGAAATAATTGCACTAAATGTGTATAAGAAAGTTTTGAAATCAAATTTTCAGGGGAAACCCATGGATATACTGTCGAACTTTCATCAAGAGTTACGATTTCCGAAATTTTCAATTCGCCAATCACCGATTGGCGAATTGAAGAAAGGAATATATTTGAGTGATTTAAGTTTTCAGCAATAAATTTTCCTAATTGAGGATACGTAAAGTAAAACTGACGAAATACTTTTAAATTCCCTTCTGATAGACTTTTATGTTTTAGTCTTGATGCCAAGGAACTTAGCAATTTTAGACCATACTTGGCTCTATCGTCCCCTTTTTGTTCATATTCTACGATATAAAAGCCAATCAGCCAATTCCGAATAGTCAGATGTGTATTTATCGCTTTTACAGCACTTTGTTGTAGTGTTGTGTGAGTTTCGAGGATTGTGTTCGTTAATAAGTCGAAGTTCATAATAGTAGAAGGATTTTAAAATTAAGCCCAAATATTCAAAACTTCAGCCAATTTATCTAAATCTTTTTTTGTATGCAAGGCACTAATTACCAGACGGGTAACGGGTAAATCGGTGGCGGTGGGGTAGGGGAAGCAGGCTGTCATGATGCCGTGCTTTTTGAGGTGTTCGTGAAGACCTACTTGATGCGTACAATAAGCAGGATAATTGTCGATACAGTCTAATGCTGAATTTGGAATCTGTTGATTGAAGTATTGAATATTATTCAAGAGTTTTGTTCTTTGTTCTTGAAAAATATCGGTTGAATTGACAAAAGCTTCCAACAAAGCTGGCATCATGGGCGATGCTCCTGAGAACATCGGAAAGTGTCTGAGCTTTTCGATAAAATCTTTTTCTGCAAAAATTACACCACCCGTCATACCCATTGCTTTGTTGAGCGAAGAAGTAATAATTAAGTGAATATTTGAAGCCGTAATTGTGGGCAATTCAATCCCAAAACTATGCGAAGCGTCGATAATAACGGTAATGTTTTTATGAGCAGGAAGCGTATTAATCCATTCAAAATCAAAGTATTCTACATAAGGAGAACCCACAGAATCGGCACAAATGACAATTTTGTCAGCTAAAGTATTTTGTACTTTTTCAGCAATTGATAAAGTCCATTCCTGATAACTTTCGGAAGAAAACGGAATCGTTCCATTCCACAAAGCAGGATGCGTTTTTGGAGCAAAAAAGAAAGTAGCACCTTCGTATTTTAAGAAATTTACGACCAATTGCCCCGCCCACATTCCTGACGAAACGCTTAGTGCGGCTGGCATTTGTGCCATTTCTGCCAAAGCTTTTTCTGCTTTTTCGTAAATACTTAATTGAACTGTATTATTTCTTGAACTTCCCCAAGAAGTACCGTAGTCGGCAATGGCTTTGATGAAGTTTTCCTTAAAAACAGGATGATGTGGAATGCCCAAATACGAAGTGCCACTAAACCAAAGATAAGTTTGTTCGTCGCTAACTAAAGTATTACTTGGGAGTTGATGAGTAAGGTATTTCATGGTTGATTTTTAGCTGTGAGCTATGAGCTATCAGCTTTGAGCTATGAGTCGTGAGCTTTGAGCTTTTTTTAATTATTATTTAGACCAAAATACATAAAGCTCATCACTCACTGCTTGAAATTCACAGCTAAAGTCAATGAGCTTTTTTTAAATTATTATTCAAAAGTAAAGAAATAAAACTCACTGCTTACAGCTTGAAATTCACAGCTAAAGTCAATGAGCTTTTTTGAAATTATTATTCAAAAGTAAAGAAATAAAACTCACTGCTCACAGCTCATTGCTCGAAGCTCATCGCTCACAGCTAAAAACTAATGAAACTTCAATTCATGTTTCAGTCCCGAATATTTTCTTAAATCTAATGCTAAAGCTCCAATTTTTAAAGACACTTCTGCTCTAACAGGAATTTTGTTTTCATCGTCTGTTACCCACATTTTTACAGATTCTTCGTCTTCAAAGAAATTGTTTTTGGGCAATTGTGGCGTAATTCTAAAAGTATTGATTTTCCCAAATTTAGTACTTATCGTTTCTTTGCCACGGTATTTCAAACGCATATTATATACTTCGCCTTCAAAAAAGAAAGTTACAGGTACAGATTCGCCAATGTTCATTTTTGAAAAATCAATCGTTCTGATAAAGTAATAGCCACTTACTACATCTTGGATATACTTTGGCAAAGTATAGTTTTTCTTTTCTTGGTCATCGTCCAGTTCATACAGTTTTGCTGTATTGTTGTTGTGATTGAAAATGATTCTTTGCTCTTTTCTATAATTTCCCTCTTGTTTTTTCATATAAAACTGCTGAGGTAAAATTTGCGAAGCATCAATATAAGAAGTCCAAGTATCACGCACACGGCTAATCCAATCGGTTACGCCTACGGTTCTGCCTACGATGCCTACTTTATAGCAAGGGCGACCGTTGGCATTTTGTAGTTTATCGTCCACATCCACAATGGCTTCGGCGGCATTCACAAAACCGTAATGTACACGATATTCGATATGTTCGCCAGTGGTAAAACTGTTTTGTTCAACGATTCTTTCTTGTACGCTTGATTTAAAACTCATCGCTGAAACCACGAGTATTGTCAGCAAAAATATTTTTTTCATAAGAGGTTTACTGGTTATACTTTTTTTGCATGAATTTCAAAAATTGTTCGAAATTCCCTTTGAATTGTTTTTGGAAGATACTTTCAAACTCGTTTTGCTTTGAATTGTAAGTTTTGAAACCTACAAAAGATGCGTTATTGGGCAAATCTTTTCGGTCGATTTTTGTTTTAGGCAAGTGTGATAAATTTTTGTAAAGGCTGTCTTTACTGAGTTCGATTTCCTCAATTAACGCATACTTCAATGAATCCTTGCGTGTCTCCGAAAGTTTTTTGCCCACGAAGCTTTTATACAAACTGTCTAATTTGAGTGTACCTCTATTCAAATGTTTTATATACTTATCCCTAAAAATTTTGCCTTCTTTAAGGCGATTAATTTGTGACGAATTTGGGCCATATTTATAAGCCAAAAATCTTTTTGCTCCGTATTCTCCAATAAAATTTGCCAAATTCTCGCTGGTTTCATGGTCGTTTTTTACATAAATTGTTCCATGCGTCATTTCATGAATAATCAGGTTTGCCAATTTCCCGTCTGAATAATACAGCATATTCGATAAAATCGGTTCTGGCAACCAACCCAGCGTAGAGTAGGCAATGCCTTCGCCCATGTCGGTATCGTAGCCTTTATCTATCCAAATTTTTTGTTCTTGATAAGCTGCCGTAGAATCGAAAAAACCTTTGTAGGTAAAACTTCCCGTAAAATAACTGACAATTGGGAAATCGAACATGACGGCTTCCATTTCATAGCGTTTTGCTACCGTCAATAAGTGTACCAATGGTTTTCCGTTTTGGTCATAAAGTGTTTGATAAACGTCTGGATTATCCTGTAAACCCAAAGAATCAATCGCAAAGCGACGTACTTCACCGATAAACAAAATACGTTTTTTTAAAGAATCAGGGACGTTTTTATCTTTCAAAACTTCTTGAAGCGGACGAGTATTGAAAGCCACATCCAAGCCGCCTTTGGCTTGTTGGTAAAGGTATTCAACCCAATATCTTTGCCAGAAAAGGAAAGAAAGTAAAGCAAAGAAGAGTAATAAGCCAATTTTATATTTTAGAGGAATAGAGCGAAACATCTTTTTTGGGTTTTGAATCAGAAAAACAAGAAACGCAAATTATTGAAAATATTTTAGAAACATGAGAATACTTTGACAGATTTGTGCTTTTGCTCTATACAAAATTGATTGGCTTGCAATAAATACCTCAAAACAGCTAATCATTTCGTAACTTGCACAAAATTTAGGGAAACCGATAAAGATACAATCAACAATGAAACAAATCATTTTCACTGAAAAAGCACCCGCAGCCATCGGGCCATATTCTCAGGCTGTACTTTCTAACGGAACTTTGTACATTTCAGGGCAAATTGCCTTTGCTTTGGCAGAATCTGGAGCAAGTATTCAAGAGGAGACTCGTCAGGTAATGGAGAATTTGAAAGCCATTTTAGAAGCCGCTAACATGACTTTTGAGAACGTAGTAAAAGCGTCAATTTTTGTAAAAGACATGAACAATTTCGCAGCTATCAACGCTGTTTATGGCGAATATTTTTCAGAGAATCCTCCTGCACGTGAAACGGTAGAAGTGGCACGTTTGCCAAAAGATGTGAATGTAGAGATTTCTTGTATTGCAGTAATTTAATTTTCAAAAAATGTCAAATCAAGTAAGAGTACGTTTTGCACCAAGTCCAACGGGAGCTTTGCACATTGGCGGTGTCAGAACAGCATTATATAATTATTTATTAGCCAAAAAGTTGGGCGGTAAAATGTTGCTTCGTATTGAAGATACCGACCAAACTCGTTTTGTAGAAGGTGCAGAAGATTACATTATCGAAGCCCTTTCGTGGATTGGTATTACAATTGATGAAGGCGTAGGCGTTGGTGGTCCACACGCACCTTACCGCCAGTCCGAACGCAAGGCGATGTATATGGATTATGCAATGCAACTCATCAATTCAGGAAAAGCTTATTACGCATTCGATTCAAGCGAAGAATTGGACGCTATGCGTCAGGCTTTTGAAAGTCAGGGTTCAGCTTTTCAATACAATGCCGCTACTCGTGGTCGTTTGAAAAACTCTTTGACGATTTCGGAAGAAGAAACCCAAGCAAAAATTGCCGCAGGCGAACCTTTCGTCATTCGTTTGAAAGTACCTGCTAAAGAAGATGTACGTTTCAAAGATATTATCCGTGACTGGGTTCATGTACATTCGTCAACGATGGACGATAAAGTATTGATGAAGTCAGACGGAATGCCAACTTATCACTTAGCCAACGTAGTGGACGACCATTTGATGGAAATCACACACGTAATTCGTGGCGAAGAATGGTTGCCTTCAGCACCTTTACACGTATTATTGTATCGTGCATTCGGTTGGGAGGATACTATGCCACAGTTTGCCCATTTACCTTTATTATTGAAACCAGAAGGAAATGGTAAACTTTCAAAACGTGATGCAGATTTGGGTGGTTTCCCAGTTTTCCCTTTAGAGTGGAAAAATGCAGACGGTTCGGTAGCGAAAGGTTTCAGAGAAGAAGGATATTTGAACGATGCGATGGTGAATTTCTTGGCCTTTTTAGGCTGGAATCCCGGTACTGAGCAAGAATTATTCTCGATGGACGAATTGGTAGAAGCCTTTACTTTAGAGAGAATCAACAAAGCAGGAGCGAAGTTCGATATTAATAAAGCGAAATGGTTCAATCAGCAATATTTGAAATTACGTTCTGATGAAACTTTGGCAACAGAATATTTGCCGAACTTTGAATTAGATAAAGCCCTAAAAATCGTACATTTATTCAAAGAAAGAGTAACTTTCCCACAAGAAATTACGAAAGAAGCCGAAGCACTTTTTGTAGCACCCACTACTTACGACGAAGCGGTAGTCGCTTCAAAATGGAATGACGATGCCAAAAAAGGAATCACTGCATTCAAAGATGCTTTACCAGCCTTAGATAATTTTGTAGCCGACGAAATCAAACACGTTTTGAACGATGAGTTACAAAAATTAGGCATCAAAATGGGAAAAGTAATGCAAGCTTTGCGTGTAGCAACCACAGGCGTAGGAGCAGGCCCAGATTTGATGCTGTCGATGGAAATTATCGGAAAAGAAGCTGTAATTACTCGTTTGGAAAAGGCTTTGGAGGTTTTGTAGATAGAGAAACCTCATCCCCCAGTCCCTTCTCCTCCAGAGAAGGGGAGTAGTTTTAAGTGTTGATAGTCAATAGGTTGTGGTTTTATTTTCTGTATATAAATTGATAAATTATAAAGAGTAAATGTCAAACTCTTACCAACTGCTCCCCTTCTCTGGAGGAGAAGGGGTTGGGGGATGAGGTTAAAAATTCATACAATGGCAAAGAAAAAAGAAACTCCTAAAAAAGAACTTCCAAAAGTTCATAGCGAACTGGATGGATTTGATATTTCAATAAACTCTTTCGGAGAAATCAATAGAAGTATTGATATTGAAAAAATCAACGAGTTTTTGAATAAACACATGGACGATAAAAAGTTGAGAGGTAGAGAAGAATCTTAGCCTCCAATCAATCTAAAGATGAATATAGATAAAGATTTATTACAGAAAATTGCTCATTTGGCTCGTTTAGAAATGCCAGAATCGGCTGAAAAAGAAATCAAAGAATCCTTAGAATCAGTACTCAACTGGATGTCTGAATTGGATGAAATTGATACTTCTAATGTGAAGCCTCTTACGCACATGAGTTTAGAAATCAACGCTTTGCGTGAAGATAAAGTGATTCCAAACATCAGCCGTGAACAAGGTTTGAAAAACGCTCCAAAGCAAGACGGAGAATATTTCAGAGTTCCGAAAGTGATGGAATGAGGGAGTTTAGAATTGTGAGCGGTCCGCCGCTGCGGTGAGGAGTTTGAAATTTGTCCGTCAATGCTTAATTTAATACTCCTCAAATAATACAAAAGCCCAAGTGTTTAGCTTGGGCTTTTGTATTTTAACCAATATAATAAAGTAAGGATTCTTTCATTTCGCTGGCTGAAACCGATACATCATAAATACAATTTCCGATACCTTCTAATAAAGAAAATCTAATTTCTTTGCCTTTATTCTTTTTATCTTGGGCTGTTAAAGCGATAATTTCCTCAATTTCTGTCTCTTTTATAGTCGCTTTTCCATAGACTGCAAAGATAAATTCTTCAATTCTTTCTAATGATTTTTGGTCAAGTATTCCTCTTTTGAAAGAAATATAAGCTTCGCAAATCATCCCTGCTGCAATAGCCTCACCATGAAGTAAGTGTAATTTTGGCTTGCCCAAATAAAACGTTTCAATCGCATGACCCAATGTGTGACCGAAGTTCAAAATTTTTCTTAAACCTTTTTCTGTTGGGTCGATGGCTACAACTTCTTCTTTAATAGCCACAGAATGAGCAATCAAATCTGCAAAATTCTGTTCTTCAAAATCTATTTTTCTAATTGTTTCCCATTTTGCAGCATCTCTAATTAAGCAATGCTTCACAATTTCGGCGAAACCTGAACGCAATTCATTGAAAGGTAATGTTTTCAAAAACACAGGGTCGATAAGTACTGCATTTGGGATTTTGAAAACGCCAATATGATTTTTAAATCCGTTAAAATCAATGCCCAATTTTCCGCCAACACTGGCATCTACTTGCGAAAGTAAAGTCGTTGGAATCTGAATAAAATCAATGCCACGCTTGTAAGTAGCAGCACAAAATCCGCCCATATCGCCAATTACGCCACCGCCAATATTAATTACCAAACTGTGTCTGTCTAAAGATTGGTTCGTTAAGCCCGCCCAGATTGCCTCACAAGTACTCAAATTTTTGTTGGCTTCACCCGACTTTATTTTTGTTACTTGATGTTTGGGCAACAAAGGTTTTACGATTGGGTAGCAATGGCGTTGTGTTTTTTCATCGACAATGACGTGAATTTTGGTGTATTGATTTTCAGCCAGAAATGCTGGCAGACTTTCAGCAATATTGGAAATAATAACAGACATTTTGAGATTGATTAACGTTTTAAAATCCACCGAAAACCTCAATTCGGGTTTTCAATGGTTTGTAAAATTAATCAATTATTTGCCATCAAGCTTTAAAAAGTACAAGTTCTACCATTTATATCACGTATTTGATGAGTTTTTTATAAGGTTTCAATAATTCATGCGTAGGGTTTAGCTCAGTAATCAAATAGTCAATTTGGTCTAAAGTACAGATTCTGAGGCTCAGTTCTGAATTTAATTTTTCAGAAATCGTAGCCGCCAATACTTGTCTGGAGGATTTTATCATTGCCTTTTTTACTTGAACAACTTCGTAATCAGAATCACTGATACCATCTTGATTGAGTCCATTAATACCCAGCACACATAAATCCGCTTTGATTTCGTCGATTTTACTAACTACTGCACCACCAATGCTGATTTTAGAAATATTAGAGACTTTTCCTCCTAAAAAAATTACTTCAAGGTTGGGGTGTTCGGACAATTCCAAAGCAATCAATGGGCTTACCGTAATAAAAGTAACGTGCAGGTGTTCGGGAATATGTTTGGCAATAGCACGTATAGTAGTACCGCCAGTAGTAAAAATCGTCATGCCATCTTTAATGAGTTTAATCATTTTGGTAGCAATTAGTTTTTTCTCGTCATACGAGTAAGTATCCGCCTGAGTAGCGGCAATGTTGTAAGATTTGGAAATTGCCCCACCGTGAACCTTCACAATTTTTTGTTCTTTGGCTAATTCATTAAGGTCACGGCGGATGGTATCTTCCGAAACGTTTAGAATTAAACTAAGGTCGGAAGATAGAATTTTATTATGAATGTTAATCTGATGGATAATTTGTAACTGCCGTTCTTTTTTGAGTAAAATTTTATTGTCGGACATAATAATGCGTTTTTTTGCGTTTTTAAAATATTGATTAAATGCAAATAATGTCAATATTTTAGGTGTTTTCTAAGTTTTTATTAATAAATATAGCTTTTTTGCATTAAAAAATTAAATATCGTTAGGTTGTTTTTAAATAATTGCGTTATTTAGCATCATTATTAATAACAAATAATCAGAGTTTGCACGAAATAGCGTTTTTGTTAATAATCTTTCTTGAAATACATTATCGAGAAAAGCCAAAATCTTAAAATTGTCATCATCATAATCAAACTAAATATATGCCAAGTAATGGGACGAGCGAAAGCTCGTCCTTTATTTTTTTATGAGGTTTCGAGTTTACGAAATAGACATGAACGAAGTGTAATAAACGTAGAAAATTAGTTGTGAATTGAGCAAAAATACTTGTAGCATTTTAAGTGAAAAGACTTATTTCGTGAAAATGAAATCTTTCTGACCGTTCAATAAATTTATCTTTTTTTTGTTTGATTTAGACCGTATCTTAGTTTTAAAGTTCACAAAAACAGATGTTTATGTAGAACGAAATTGCTTTCTCTAAATAAACTCATCATGAAAAATCTCTACTTATTTTTCTGTATTATTTGCTTGATGCTTTCGGGCATCGCAAATTCTTCTGCCAACACTTTTGACTTTAGCTCGCTCAAGTTGAATGACAGACCGCATGTATTATTATCGAAAGTGGCAGTACCAACGCCCAAGATTACAGCAAGTAGTACAACAATCTGTAAAGGCTCGAAAGTAACTTTAACTGCCACAGCTTGTACCAATGGAGTATTGAAATGGACGGATGGTTTAGAGGGAAACAGTATTACAGTTTCGCCGGTGGCTACAAAATCGTATAGAGTACTCTGCAAACTTAATTCAGCTCCTGCTGGGTCACCAACCATGAGTGACTCAAGTACGGCAGTAAAAATCACGGTAAATCCAATACCTGTTGCTCCGAAAATCACATCCAATACATATTGTAATAATCCTGTTTCCGTTTTGGGCGATATTTCCTTTGGGGGTGATAATACAGACTACTTGAGCAGTACTTGTATTGCAAAAGATGGAGCATTAATAATGATTGGTTATTCGGCATCGAGTAATACTGGCGATAAATCTCAAGCCTCAAAAGGAGGTTCAGATTATTGGGTCGTAAAAGTAAATGCCACAGGAACAAAAGTTTGGGACAAAACCTTTGGAGGTACTGGCGATGATGTACCTTTAAGTATTATCGCTACTTCTGATGGTGGTTTTTTAATCAGTGGCTATTCAAATTCGCCTAAAAGCGGTGATAAATCCGAAGCATCAAAAGGAGGCTATGACTATTGGTTAGTAAAAATAGATGCGAATGGTACGAAAGTTTGGGATAAGTCTTTTGGTGGAAGTGGCTCAGATTTTTCTACTGGAATGATAGCTACTTCGGATAATAATTTTTTGCTTATCGGTCATTCAGATTCTGAAATTGGTGGAAATAAATCAGTCGGTACAAAAGGTAGTCTTGATTATTGGATTGTAAAAATTAAACCAGATGGTACAAAAATTTGGGATAAAGCCTATGGTGGTCCTGGAGTAGATAATTTGGTGAGTATCGTCTCAACAAAAGAAGGTGGTTTTTTGTTGGCAGGACATTCAAGTTCACTTGCAGGTGGCGATAAGACAGAATCAAGCAAAGGGAATTATGATTATTGGATTTTGAAAATAGATGCCAATGGTACAAAAATTTGGGATAAATCGTATGGAGCTTCAAGCCAAGAAGAACTTTCTACTATTGCACCAACATTTGATGGAGGTTATATTTTAGGAGGAATTTCTAATTCAAAAGCAGGGGGAGATAAAATAGGAACATTATTAGGCGGTTTTGATTATTGGATTGTAAAAGTGAATGCAGATGGCACAAAACTTTGGGATAAAGTATTTGGAGGAAGTGATACGGAATACTTTGCAAAAGTGCTTCCCACTGCCGACGGAGGTTGTTTGTTAGGTGGAACGAGTTATTCAAAAATTAGTGGAAATAAATCCGAAACATCTGTCAATGGTGATTTTTGGTTAGTAAAACTAACAGCTGATGGTAGTAAAGCTTGGGATAAAGTGGTTGGTGGAAATAGTGCAGATGTATTGAAAGATATGTTTTTGAGTGAAAATGGAAGAGTCGTTCTAAATGGTTATTCTTTTTCAGATGCAGGTAGTAGTAAACGTCAACCTTCAAAGGGTTCGAGTGACTATTGGACAGTCTATACACAGGTTTGTGATAATTCTTACAAGCCTTACACGAATCTTGTGGCTACTGGTTGTACTGGAGTAGTTACTTGGAGTAATAATGCAACGGGAAGCACTATTACCGTTAGCCCAAGTGTGGCGACTAATTTTACAGCTACTTGTAGCGTAAATGGTTGCGTAAGTGTAGCGAGTAACTCAATTACAGTAAATCCGCCCAAGCCAGCCACACCATCAATTGCTGCAAGTAGTACTTCTGTTTGTGCAGGCAGTCCAGTTGTATTAAGTTCATCCAACTCATTGAATGGCACAATTACTTGGACAGGAGGCACGAAGGGAAGCAGCATTACAATTTATCCGACCGCTACCAAAGTTTATAAATCTGTCTGCAACGTAAATGGGATTAATAGTGATTCAAGTAATTCAATTACGATAACTGTTCTTCCTAAACCTACTCAACCCAAAATTACTGTCACTAACAGTTCGATATGTATCGGAAGTAGCACAACCTTAACAGCCAGTGCTTGCACAGGTGGAGTGACTACTTGGACGGGTGGGTTAACGGGTAGTTCAATTACCGTTTTTCCAACCAAAACTACTATTTATAAAGCCTTGTGTACAGTAAACACTTGTAGAAGTGATTCAAGTGTGGCAACAACTATTACAGTAATTGCTAAACCTAGCCAACCCAAAATCACAGCGAGTAATAGTACAATATGTGCAGGAAGTAGCACAACTTTAACCTCAACAGCTTGTACAGGTGGAGTATTAACTTGGACAGGTGGAGTAACAGGAAGTTCTATTACTGTTTCTCCAACAACTCCTCAATCTTATAGAGTGCTTTGTACCCAAGGAACTTGTAAAAGCGATTCCAGTGTAGCCACGACAATTACAGTAATTGCCAAACCTAGCCAACCCAAAATCACAGCGAGTAATAGTACAATATGTGCAGGAAGTAGCGTGACCTTAACTTCAACTGCTTGCACAGGTGGAACATTAACATGGACAGGCGGAGCAACAGGCAGTTCAATAACCGTTTCGCCAAGTGTTACTAAATCTTATAAAGTACTTTGTACTCAAGGAACTTGTAAAAGTGATTCAAGCGTAGCCACGACAATTACAGTAATTGCCAAACCTAGCCAACCCAAAATCACAGCGAGTAATAGTACAATATGTGCAGGAAGTAGCGTGACCTTAACTTCAACTGCTTGCACAGGTGGAACATTAACTTGGACAGGCGGAGCAACAGGTAGCTCTATTACTGTTTCACCAACTGCTACCAAATCTTATAAAGTACTTTGTACGCAAGGAACTTGTAAAAGTGATTCAAGTGTAGCCACGACGATTACTGTTATTGCTAAACCTACCCATCCCAAAATTACAGCGAGTAACAATACAATATGTTCAGGGAGTAGCGTAACCTTAACTTCAACCGCTTGCACAGGCGGGACATTGACTTGGACAGGTGGTTTAACAGGTACTTCCATTACTGTTTCGCCGAACACTACAAAAGCTTATAGAGTACTTTGTACACAATCTGGCTGCAAAAGTGACTCAAGTACGGCAGTAAAAATTACGGTAAATCCAATACCTGTTGCTCCGAAAATCACATCCAATACATATTGTAATAATCCTGTTTCCGTTTTGGGCGATATTTCCTTTGGCGGCGATAATACAGACTACTTGAGCAGTACTTGTATTGCAAAAGATGGAGCATTAATAATGATTGGTTATTCGTCATCGAGTAATACTGGCGATAAATCTCAAGCCTCAAAAGGAGGTTCAGATTATTGGGTTGTAAAAGTAAATGCCACAGGAACAAAAGTTTGGGACAAAACCTTTGGAGGTACTGGCGATGATGTACCTTTAAGTATTATCGCTACTTCTGATGGTGGTTTTTTAATCAGTGGCTATTCAAATTCATCTAAAAGCGGTGATAAATCCGAAGCCTCAAAAGGAGGTTATGACTATTGGTTAGTAAAAATAGATGCTAATGGTACGAAAGTTTGGGATAAGTCTTTTGGTGGAAGTGGTTCAGATTATGCTAACTCTATTATTGCTACTTCGGATAATAATTTTTTAATTACTGGGCATTCAGATTCTGAAATTGGTGGAAATAAATCAGTCGGTACAAAAGGTAGTCTTGATTATTGGATTGTAAAAATTAAACCTGACGGTACAAAAATTTGGGATAAAGCCTATGGTGGTCCTGGAGTAGATAATTTGGTGAGTATCGTCTCAACAAAAGAAGGAGGTTTTTTGTTGGCAGGACATTCAAATTCGCTTGCTGGTGGAGATAAAACAGAGTCAACCAAAGGTAGTTCAGATTATTGGTTAGTGAAAATTGATGCCAATGGTACAAAAATTTGGGATAAATCGTATGGAGCTTCAAGCCAAGAAGAACTTTCTACTATTGCAGCAACATTTGATGGAGGTTTTATTTTAGGAGGAATTTCTAATTCAAGTATAGGAGGGGATAAAACAGAACCCTTGATGGGAGGTTTCGATTACTGGATAGTAAAAATAAATGCAGATGGCACAAAACTTTGGGATAAAGTATTTGGCGGAAGCGATACGGAATATTTTGCAAAGGTACTTCCCACAGCAGATGGAGGTTGTTTGTTGGGTGGCACAAGTTATTCTCCGATAAGTGGTAATAAATTTGAAGCTTCTGTCAATGGAGATTATTGGTTGGTTAAACTAAGTGCTAATGGAAGCAGAGCTTGGGATAAAGTGGTTGGTGGGAATAGTGCGGATGTACTCAAAGACATGTTTTTGAGCGATGATGCAAAGGTTATACTGAATGGTTATTCTTTTTCAGATGCTGGTAGTAGTAAACGTCAACCTTCACAGGGTTCGAGTGATTATTGGACAGTCTTTACTCAGGTTTGTGATAATTCTTACAAGCCTTACACCAATCTTGTGGCTACTGGTTGTACTGGAGTAGTTACTTGGAGTAATAATGCAACGGGAAGCACTATTACCGTTAGCCCGAGTGTGGCGACTAATTTTACAGCTACTTGTAGCGTAAATGGTTGCGTAAGTGTAGCGAGTAACTCAATTACAGTAAATCCGCCCAAGCCAGCCACACCATCAATTGCTGCGAGTAGTACTTCTGTTTGCGAAGGCAGTCCAGTTGTATTAAGTTCATCCAACTCATTGAATGGCACAATTACTTGGACAGGAGGCACGAAGGGAAGCAGCATTACAATTTATCCGACCGCTACCAAAGTTTATAAATCTGTCTGCAACGTAAATGGGATTAATAGTGATTCAAGTAATTCAATTACGATAACTGTTCTTCCTAAACCTACTCAACCCAAAATTACTGTCACTAACAGTTCGATATGTATCGGAAGTAGCACAACCTTAACAGCCAGTGCTTGCATAGGTGGAGTAACTACTTGGACGGGAGGTTTAACGGGCAATTCAATTACGGTATCACCAAGTGCTACCAAATCTTATAAAGTATTGTGTACCGTGAATAGCTGTAAAAGTGATTCGAGTGTGGCAAGTACTATTACCGTAACCACTAAACCTCAAGCTCCTGTAATAAGCTCTAAAATAAATTATATAAGTAATACTGCTAATGCACAATGGAACAAAACATTTGGAGGAGTAGGAGAGGAAAATATTACTTCTATTATTGCATGTACCGATGGGGGAGCTTTATTAGGAGGATATTCAATGTCAAATGTTAGTCTTGACAAATCTGAAAGTTCAAAAGGAGTATATGATTATTGGATTATAAGAATTGATGCTGATGGTAAAAAATTATGGGATAAAACTTTAGGGGGAGCAAACTACGATTATTTAACAAGCATCGTAACAAATGCTGATGGCGGATTTTTATTAGGAGGTTATTCTCTTTCTAATAAAAGTGGAGATAAATCCGAAAACTCAAAAGGTGACAAGGATTATTGGGTTGTTAAGATTGATAAAAATGGGCAGAAAATTTGGGATAAAACCTATGGAGGACTTTTCGCTGATGTACTTACCTCCATTACCTCAACATCAGATGGAGGTTTTTTGCTTGGAGGACATTCTTTATCTTATGTAGGGGGGGATAAAACAGAAACAAACAAAGGCAATCATGATTATTGGCTTGTAAAAATAGATGCTAATGGTAATAAACTTTGGGATAAAACTTTTGGTGGTGCTTCCAATGATTATTTTTATGGAATGACTACTACTTCTGATGGTGGCTTTTTATTAGGCGGTTACTCTACGTCTAATAAGAGTGGAGATAAATCAGAGAACATAAAGGGATGGCATGATTACTGGATTGTGAAAATAGATGCAAAAGGGAACAAAGTTTGGGACAAAACAATCGGAGGAGACGGAGGAGATGCTCTTTCTTCTTTAATAAATACCTCAGATGATGGATTTTTATTAACAGGTTCCTCTTCTTCTAACCAAAGCGGAGATAAATCTGCGAATGCGAAGGGTAATGCAGATTATTGGATAGTAAAAATAGATGCTTCTGGAAATAAACTTTGGGATAAAACTTTTGGAGGAAATAGTCTTGATCAACTAAATGCTGTATTTAAGACTTCAGATGGTGGTTTTTTATTAGGAGGTTATTCACAGTCATCTATTAATGGAGATAAAACAGAAAATACCAAGGGGAATTATGATTATTGGGTTGTAAGGATTGATGCTTCTGGAAATAAATTATGGGATAAAACCTTCGGAGGGAATGATAATGACCAATTTAGTGCAATGACGCTTATGAAAGATGGTAGTTTCTTATTAGGGGGAAATTCAAATTCAAAAGCAAGTTATGATAAATCAGAAAATGCGAAAGGTGGCTTTGACTATTGGTTAATAAAGATTAAAGAGAATCAAATTAAATCCACAACTTCACTCACCGCCACAGGCTGCACAGGAACAGTAAATTGGAGTAATGGAGCAACTACAAATAGTATCACGGTGAGTCCAACGGTGGCAACAACTTATACGGCTACTTGTACTGTTAATACTTGTAAGAGTGCTGTCAGTAATGCTATTACAGTAAGTCCAGATGTAGTTCCAAATGGAAGAGTAGGGTCAGATATAGCCATCGAATCAGAACCATCTTTCAATTTCAAAGTTTTCCCAAATCCTGCTAAAGATGAATTAATGATTCAGACAGATTTAGAAGGGGAGGCTACTTTCCATTTATATAATAGCATTGGTCAAAGTGTACTTGAAAAGACTTTTGAAAAACAGACAAAAATTGATTTGAAAAACCTTAGTAAAGGCTCTCATTATTACTTTATACAGCATCAAGAAATTAGAAGTACAGGAAAGGTTTTATTGGAATAAAATTGTTTTCTTTCTTTTAAAAATAGCATGGCTCTTGAGTTATGCTATTTTTTTTGCCAGTTAATAAAAGACATTTTAAAAACACTTACCGTATAATAAGTTTTTTTAGAGAAAGGATTTATTGTCAATATTTTTACTGCTAACAATCTGAATGTTAGAATATAATATTCAGATTCAAAAGAATCCAATAGTAAAATTATTTAGCAGTATTTCTAATTTTCTAAACAAATATATGTATGAGAAATCTATTTACTTTTCTATGTGCTTTGTGTCTTAGCTTTTGTGCTATTGCAACTTTTGCACAAACCCAAGAAACCGAACCTAATGACGGTTTTATTACAGCAAATATTATTAGTTTTGATTCTGAATTAAAAGGTACGAGTGTAAGTAGAAACGAAGATTTTTTTAAAATTACAGTTTCAAAACCAATGATTCTGAACATTTCCCTAAGTGGTATAAGCTTGGGACAATCAATACAAGTTCAACTTTATGACATCAATCAAAAGTCCATAGAATCTAAATTCTTTAAAAGTTCTGATGAAAAGGCAGTACTTAGCCAATTAGTTTGTAGCACAGGAATATATTACATTAAAGTAAACAGTGTTACAGGTTCATCAAATTATACGTTGAAGGTTAAAAGTGATGTTTCTGATATTTACGAATGTAACAATTCATTTAATGATGCCAAGGAAATTCCCTTAAATAAGGAAATTAAGGCTTCGATTAATAATGCTGGCGATGAAGATTTTTTTAAAATAAATGTTAGAGAACCATCAGTAATCAATATTTCTTTAGAAAATATTCCTGTGGATCAAAGAATGAATCTATACATATATGATTCCAATCAGGTATATATAGGTAAAGAGACAGCTTCTGAAAATGGTAAGAATGTATATTTTAGCAAATTAGTATGTGGAGGAACATACTATATTAAAATCTATTCGATAAATAATGTTGCCAACAATGCTCAATATACATTGAAGGTACAAATCGATGTTTCAGATGTTTATGAATGTAATAATTCTTTGAGTGATGCTAAACAAATTGCATTGAATACTGCTATAAAAGCTTCAATTAATAGTACCGAGGATGAAGATTTTTATAAGATAAATATTTCAAAACCAAGTGTAGTGAATGTTTCTGTTGAAGGTGTTGATGCAAATCAATTAATGTATATTGAAATGTATGATGCCAATCTGGTAAAATTAGGAAAGACTTATAGCAGTAAAGGGAAAAGTGTTTTTTATAATCAATTACAATGTAGTGCTGGAGTTTACTATATTAGGCTTTATACTTCAGCAGGTGTAGCGAGTACCTCCCAATACACAATGAAAGTACAAGCAGATGTTTCAGATGTATATGAGTGTAATAATACTTTTGACGAAGCAAAAGAAATAAAACTAAGTACAACAATTAAAGGGGCAATTAATCCAAGTGGGGATAAGGACTTTTATAAATTTACACTTCTCAAAAAAAGTACAGTTAATTTTAGCTTTGTAGATATACAGAGTGGTATGACAGCCTATTTGGACTTATATGACCAAAACCTGAAAAAGATTGTTGGTGGTACAAATCCTAATAATTTGTCGTCTATTCAAAAAGTAGTTTTAGATGCAGGTCAATATTTTATTAGAATATTTTCAAATCAAACTAACCCTGCACTATATAGCTTGACGGTAAACCCTGATGCATGTCCTCACACAGCTAAAATAAATACGCCGAATGGAACAAGCTTTTGTTCTGGGAGTTCAATAAATATAGTTGCAGAAGGAAGTGGCATTACATCACCTTTTACATATAAATGGAAACAAGGGAATACTGATGTTAGTACTGGAGCAACATTAAAAGTAACACAAGCTGGTACTTTTAATGTTGAAGTGACAGATAAAAATGGGTGTGTTGTTTTTTCATCCATTACAGTAAGTGAAATTGCCAAACCAACCCAACCCAAAATCACAGCGAGTAATAGTACAATATGTTTAGGCAGTAGTGTTACTTTAACTTCAACTACTTGCACAGGTGGAACATTAACATGGACAGGCGGAGTAACAGGCAGTTCAATAACCGTTTCGCCAACTGCTACTAAATCCTATAAAGTACTTTGTACGCAAGGAACGTGTAAAAGCGATTCAAGTTTAGCCACGACAATTACAGTGATTGCTAAACCCACTCAACCTAAAATCACAGCGAGTAATAGTACAATATGTGGAGGAAGTAGCACAACCTTAACTTCAACTGCTTGTGCAGGAGGAATCTCAACTTGGACTGGCGGCTTAACAGGCAGTTCAATTACAGTTTCGCCAAGTGTTACTAAATCCTATAAAGTACTTTGTACACAAGGAACTTGTAAAAGTGATTCAAGTTTAGCTACGACCATTACAGTGATTGCTAAACCAACTCAACCCAAAATCGCAGCGAGCAATAGTACAATATGTGCAGGCAGTAGTGTTACTTTAACTTCAACCGCTTGCACAAGTGGAATATTAACATGGACGGGTGGTTTAACAGGCAGTTCAATAACTGTTTCTCCGAATGTTAGCAAATCTTATAAAGTACTTTGTACGCAAGGGACTTGCAAAAGCGATTCCAGTGTAGCCACGACAATTACAGTAATTGCCAAACCAACACAACCCAAAATCACAGCGAGTAACAGTACAATATGTGCAGGAAGTAGCGTAACCTTAACTTCAACTGCTTGCACAGGTGGAGTATTGACTTGGACGGGTGGTTTAACAGGCAATTCAATAACTGTTTCGCCAACTGCTACCAAATCCTATAAAGTACTTTGTACGCAAGGAACGTGTAAAAGTGATTCAAGTTTAGCAACGACAATTACAGTGATTGCCAAACCCACACAACCCAAAATCACAGCCAGTAACAGTACAATATGTTCAGGAAATAGCACAACCTTAACTTCAACTGCTTGTGCAGGTGGAGTATTAACTTGGACAGGCGGAGCAACAGGTAGTTCAATTACAGTTACTCCCAATGTAACCAAATCTTATAAAGTGCTTTGTATGCAAGGGACTTGTAAAAGTGATTCCAGTATAGCCACAACAATTACTGTTACCCCCAAACCAACTCAACCCAAAATCACAGCGAGTAACAGTACGATTTGTGCAGGAAGTAGTGTTACTTTAACCTCAACTGCTTGTACAGGTGGAGTATTAACTTGGACAGGTGGAGCAACGGGTAGTACAATAACAGTTTCACCAACAGTTACCAAATCCTATAAAGTACTTTGTACGCAAGGAACTTGTAAAAGTGATTCAAGTTTAGCAACGACAATTACAGTGATTGCCAAACCTACCCAACCCAAAATCACGGTAAGTAATAGTACAATTTGTTTGGGAAGCAGTACGACATTGACTTCAAGTGCTTGCACAGGTGGAACATTAACTTGGACAGGCGGCTTAACAGGCAGTTCAATTACTGTTTCACCAACTATTAATAAATCCTATAAAGTACTTTGCACGCAAGGGACTTGTAAAAGTGATTCAAGTTTAGCCACGACAATTATTGTTATTGCTAAACCTACACAACCAAAAATCACAGCGAGTAGCAGTACAATATGTGGAGGAAGTAGCACAACCTTAACTTCAACTGCTTGTGCAGGTGGAGTATTAACTTGGACAGGCGGAGCAACAGGCAGTTCTATTACTGTTTCGCCAACTGCTACCAAATCCTATAAAGTACTCTGTACGCAAGCAGGTTGTAAAAGTGATTCAAGTTTAGCAACGACAATTACAGTAATTGCTAAACCTACTCAACCCAAAATCACAGCGAGTAACAGTACAATATGTGCAGGCAGTAGTGTTACTTTAACTTCTACCGCTTGCACAGGTGGAACATTAACTTGGACAGGTGGAGCAACAGGCAGTTCAATAACCGTTTCGCCAACTGCCACCAAATCGTATAAAGTACTTTGTACTGTAAATGGTTGTAAAAGTGATTCATCAACAATAATGAAAATCAATATTCTTTCTATCCCTAAATCACCTATTATATCCTCAAATATCTGTAATAATATATTAATTAAACAGTGGGATAAAACTTTTAAAGGAGATAAACACAGAATATTGACTTCCGTGCTAACAATTGCAAATGGTGAATATTTACTTGGTGGATATACATTGCCAGAAGAAGTAGCGACGGGAGATAAGTTAGGACTTGATTATTTAATTATTAAAATTGATTCAAAAGGAGAAAAGATTTGGGAAAAAACTTACGGGGGGAAAGATTATGATTATCTTACTTGTATGGTTGCAACTCCAGATGGTGGTTTTTTGCTAGGGGGAAATTCTTTCTCTGGAATTGGTTTAGATAAATCTGAAGGCAATAAAGGTTACATGGACTTCTGGGTAGTTAAAATTAATAAAGATGGGGTGAAAATGTGGGATAAAACATTTGGAGGTGATGACTATGACTATATTTCAACAATAGTAAATATTGATAATGGTGGTTTTTTGTTAGGTGGTTCAACTTTTTCAAGAGCTATTGATAAAACTGGGCCTTATGGTTTCATGGATTATTATGCAATTAAAATCAATGAAAACGGTATTAATATTTGGGAAAAGAAGATAGGGGGACGAGATTATGATTATTTAAAGAGTGTAGTAACAACTAATGATGGGGGTTTTTTATTAGGGGGGAAATCAATGTCTGGTATTGGGGGTGACAAATCTGATAACTCAAGGGGCTTAGATGATTATTGGGTGGTTAAAATTAGCAGTTCTGGTATTAAAGTTTGGGATAAGACTTTTGGAGGGGTAGGTTATGATAATCTTTCAAATATAGTTAAATCGGATGATGGAGGTTTTTTACTTGGAGGATATTCAGGTTCAACCATTAGTGGAGATAAGTTGGGTGCGTCAAAAGGGGATTATGATTTTTGGGTGGTTAAGATTAATAGTAATGGTGTTAAACTTTGGGATAAAACAATCGGAGGTAACTCTGTAGACTATTTGCTAACAACAATTAAAACTAATGATGGAGGTTTTTTACTTGGAGGATATTCTGAGTCAGGTTTAAGTGGTGATAAATCTGAAAAATTAATAGGTCAAGCGGATTATTGGGTGGTTAAAATAAGTTCGAGTGGGAATAAATTATGGGATAAAGCTTTTGGAGGAAGTGCTGAAGATATTTTAAAGGCTATGGTTATTACTAATGATAATGGTCTTTTATTGGGAGGATATTCTACTTCGTCTGATGGGGATAAATCAGAGATGTCATTAGGCTATGATTTTTGGATAATAAAATCGAAAATTTGTGACAATAAAGAACTCACCGCCACAGGCTGTACAGGTACAGTAAATTGGAGTAATGGAGCTACTGGGAATTCAATTACGGTAAGTCCTACGGTGGCTACAACTTATACGGCTACTTGTACTGTTAATACTTGTAAGAGTGCTACCAGTAATGCCATTACAGTAAGTCCAGATGTAATTCCGAATGGAAGAGTAGTGTCAGATATACCCAATGAACCCGAACCATCTTTCAATTTTAAAGTTTTCCCAAATCCAGCAAAAGATGAATTAACAATTCAGACAGATTTAGAAGGAGAAGCTACTTTCCATTTATATAATAGCATTGGTCAAAGTGTACTTGAAAGGACTTTTGAAAAACAGACAAAGATTGATGTGAAAAACCTGAGTAAAGGCTTATATATTTATTCAATCCAACACCAAGATGCCAAAACAAATGGAAAGGTTTTGTTGGAATAAAAGCAAAATATTTTAATTTTACTGATAGCATGGCGTTGGTCATGCTATCTTTTTTTCTTATCAGTTAATAGTATTTCACCCTTAAAACAAAAAACTATGTCCACTACACATGACACTGGGCATGCTACTAATCTTGCCAATTTCCAAAAGCTTATTTCCTATTGTTCTGCCATGGAAGAAGCTTATAATCCTTCAAATCCTGCTCTGTCTATTGCTCATTTACAAATGCTATCGTCGGAAGGTAGACGTATTCTTACAGAATGCGAGCATAAAAGAATAGATTTTAATAGTGCAGTTTATGTTAGGAAATCTGCCTTTAAGCATCTTAAAAGTTTGAGTACAAAAATTGTGAATTCCTTAGCCATTTCTGGAGTAAGCAATTCTACTATTGATAATGCCAAAAGAATTAATCGAAGAATACAGGGTAAACGTGCTAATGCTTCCAAGGCTAAAGTAGGAGTGGAGGATAATTCCGAAGACATCAAAACGATTTCAAGTTCTCAACTAAGTTTTAATTATTTAGTAGAGCATCTTTTTGCGATGATAAGTTTGCTTAAATCTCAACCAATGTATCAACCTAATGAAGTTGAATTAAAAGTAGAGACATTAGAAGCTTATTTAAGTGAATTAAGAGAGAAAAATACCACAGTCATGCAGGCACATACTACTTGGGCAATGATAAGAATGGAAAGAGTGAAACTTTTTTATCAAGAAAAAACGGGTTTAGTAGATACGGCTTTGGCTGTAAAGGCTTATTTTAAATCTGTTTATGGTACACAAAGCTATCAATATACCTTGGTGAAAGGAATAGCTTTTAGAAATATTAAACTTCGATAGCTTTTTGATAAACATTGAGGAGCAATTAGGAACTAAGACGTATTGATGCTGATTCTTGCTTACTAAGAATAAAAATGGATAACCAATAATTAGAAACACCTTACTGCTATAAAAAACAGATAATCCACTTTATGATAATGAAAGCGTGTATAAAAGAAATTCTTAGCCCGAACTTAGCATTAACTAAGCACTAAGAGGGAATAGATGAGTGCAATAAGGAAACTGTTTGTCTTATCAAAGAAATAAGCTTTAGCATCAAGAAAACTCTTTTACGCATAGTAGAAGTAATATTACTCATGAAGGAAATAAGTGTATTAATTAAGGAAGTAAATACATACATTAAGAAAATAGGCTTACTTAAAGAAGAAATAGACTAACGCATAAAGAAAATAAGCCAACGCACGAAGAGAATAGAGTATTGTAATAAAGAAATAGGCTTTCGTAACATTAATATAATGAAGTACTATCTAAATAAGAAAAGTCATTAGAGGAATATCTTCTAATGACTTTTTCATTTGGACTATCACTTAATTTATAAGCCTTGTTGATACTTATTCAACCGTTACCGATTTTGCCAAGTTTCTTGGTTGATCTACATTACAGCCTCTCAGTACAGCAATATGGTACGAAAGTAACTGCAATGGAATCGTTGCTACTAAAGGAATCAGAGCTTCGTGCATAGCAGGGATTTCGATGGTATAATCTGCCATAGTCGGAATCAATTTATCGCCTTCTGTAACGATGGCAATTACTTTTCCTTTTCTTGCTTTTACTTCCTGAATATTAGAAACCACTTTTTCATAAGAACTATCTTTGGTAGCGATGAAAACTACGGGCATTTCTTCGTCAATTAAGGCGATTGGCCCATGTTTCATTTCTGCCGCTGGATAGCCTTCTGCATGGATATAAGAAATTTCTTTGAGTTTTAAAGCTCCTTCTAAAGCCACTGGGAAATTATAGCCACGACCTAAATAAATAAAGTTTCTTGCATCTTTAAATTTTTCGGCTATGATTTTAATTTTCTCATCAGTTTTCAGAACTGTTTCTATTTTAGAAGGAATTCTTTCTAATTCAAACAATAATCTTCTGAAAGTATCTTCGTGCAAAGTTCCTTTTTTGCGTGCAACGGCAATTGCCATTAAAGCTAATACTGTTACTTGTGCTGTAAAGGCTTTGGTGGAAGCTACTCCAATTTCTGGCCCAGCATGAGTGTAAGCTCCTGCGTGTGTAGCTCTTGGAATAGACGAGCCAACTACATTACAAACACCAATGATAGTAGCTCCTTTTGATTTTGCCAGTTCTATCGCTGCCAAAGTATCGGCAGTTTCGCCAGACTGTGAAATAGCAATGACAAAATCACCTTCTTTGATGATTGGATTTCTGTAACGAAACTCCGAAGCATATTCTACTTCTACATTGATACGAGCCAATTCTTCAAAAATGTATTCAGCCACCAAGCCAGCGTGCCAAGAAGTGCCACAAGCTACGATAACGATACGTTTGGTCTTTGCTAATTTATCAACATAGTCACGAAGGCCGCCCAAAACCAAAAGTCCATTATCAGCATTTACTCTACCACGCATACAGTCGGCTACTGAACGAGGTTGCTCATAGATTTCCTTGAGCATGAAATGGTCATAACCACCTTTTTCGATTGCTTCTAATTCTAATTCTACGGTTTGGATATAAGGAGACTGAAGGATGTTATCTATATTTTTTACCGTCAATTCACCATCACGTACTACTGCCAATTCGTAGTCGTTTAGGTAAACTACTTCGTTGGTATATTCAATAATAGGTGTTGCGTCGGAAGCAAAGAAGAATTCTTTTTCGCCAACACCAATTACTAAAGGCGAACCTTTACGAGCCGCAATTAATTGAGAAGGGTTAGTAGCATCCATAATCACGATAGCATAAGCTCCAACTACTTCTTTCATTGCCAAACGAACGGCTTCTTCTAACAAACAACCAGTATTTTGTTGAATATCTTCAATGAAATGAATGAAAACTTCTGAGTCTGTATCTGAATAAAAAATATGTCCTTTTTTGATAAGATTCTTCTTGATAGAAGAGTAGTTTTCTATGATACCATTATGGATAATGGCTAAATTTCGAGAAGCAGAGTAATGAGGGTGAGCATTTACATCGTTTGGCTCGCCATGTGTTGCCCAACGAGTATGCCCAATACCAATGTGGCTTGATAAATTTTCTTTTAAAAGAACTTCTTCAAGGTCTTTTACTTTCCCTTTTTTCTTGTAAATGTTTAAGCCATCATTTAATAAAGCAATACCAGAACTGTCATAGCCACGATATTCTAAACGTTTTAATCCTTTAATAATCAAAGGATAGGCTTCACGATGCCCAATATAAGCCACAATGCCACACATATAATGATAGTTTATTGGTTATTATTTTCCCCAAATTTATTATTAAAAACATAAACATAACAAATATGTACAGAAATAATCAGTAATATATTGCCAAAAAAAAGAGCGTAGCACCATTTTAATGATACTATGCTCTAAATTTCTTTGGACTCTTCGGTATTTTTACTTGGCTACATAAGTATAATATACTTTGAGTTTGATATTACTTTTATCAAATATAGCTCTGGTTACTTCTTGTGCTAATACACTTTTTCCTAATGCAACAGACCTTACACCCGTAGTTGTATTTGTGGCAAATAACGTTGGCGTAATTATCCAACCATTATTTGAGATTCGTCCTGCTAAAATATTTTGTAAAGAACTGGTTACATTAAAAGTGTATAAATTACTCTTGCTTACATAAGAAGCTGAAGTACCTTCGCCTGTAACAAACTGTAAGCTTCCTTCGCCAGTAGTGGTACTTCTAAGCGGTCGATTACTACTGGTTGACTGAACGAGTACTAAATCTGTCGGGAAGGAGTATCCTCCGGGGTTTGACTTTGGTTCTAACACCAATTCAGCTTTGTTGAAAGCAATATCTTTACGATTTTTAAGATTCGTCAAAGTTGGGAATTTCACTTTCATTGCCAAACCTGTTCCTAATTGTAGGTAGGCTTCGTTGTTGGCATCTTTCGTTGATAGTCCGTCGCCTGCTTTGGTTAATTTTGTTAAAGCCCCAATGCGTGAAGCTGTAATTTTATTGAAACGAGCATTGAAAGTAGTCCCGTCTGAACTGGTGAGAGCTACATAGAAATTATTTGCTTTGGTAGTATCTACGGTAACGGTACTATCGGCTGTATCGGCACTGTTTCGTACTGTGTAAGTATATTTATAATGATAATACAATTTCAGTACTGCTTGTCCTGCCGCAAAACCTACAATCGCTGCATTTTTGGGACTTTCTGAAACCAAAGCAAAACCTTTTACCGCATCTTTAAAACCAGTACCTACTAAAGCCTCACTCTTGGCACCATCTCTTTGGCTTTCCAAAAACTTCACAAAAGATGGTTCGGTAATTGGAATTACTAAAGAATCATACTTGCCAGTAGTTCCAGAAACTACTCTGCTATCTCTGATTGGTCTAACTTTTACATTAGTCAATTGTCCGAGTGGAGTAGTTTTTAAAGTCGGAGCTGCACTATTGCTATAATAAGCAGTAGTTGGGTCTAAAGTTGAGCTTGAAGCAAACTGATATAATTTGAAAGTCTGATTTTGTAGTGTATCGCCTTGATAAAAACTATAAGGCAAAATAAAACGAATAGAGTCATTTAGCGTTGGGTACGTAATCCATTTTACGTTACTCTTGCTGGCTGTATCAACTTCTGAACGAATAGTATCAGATGATAAGTTGGCAATTTGAAAGTAGCAGGCAGCTTCAACAGTACCTAAATTTGGGTCTGACAAACGACCTACCAACATATTATTCGGACTGTATGTTGCAATAGAATCCAACAAAACAGTGGACGCATCAACAGTAAGCGTATCAGTGTAGAGTAGCCCAATATCTTGGACAAAAATCTCAGAGCCAATTTCTTTAGGGTCTTCACAAGCCGATAGAAATACGAAAAAAGAAAAGACAACACCAATAATGAATGCTTTACGCACTTGCCAATTCTGTGTAAATATTGTAGTAGCTGTCAATACTTTCTTCTGGAACGTATTCCAATTTTTTTTCGGGTAATTCATTAAAAATAGTGTTAAATTTCTCTGATACTTCTTCTTCCATCGTAATCACGACGTCGGCGTATTCAACGCCAATCTTAACAAAACCTTGATAATCTGCTGATTCCAAACTTCCGAGCATATCATCTTCTACATTCAACATTTTTACTTTTTCATAAAGCCCTTCAAAAGCGAATTTATGAGCAAACTCACTGTTAAATACAGAAAACACCGTTTTAGAGTCCTTGAACATTGGGTCATTTCTGTATGTAGTTTTTAGATACAAAGGTATCAAAGCTGTCATCCAGTCATTACAATGTACAATATCAGGCGACCAGCCCAATTTCTTTACAGTCTCTAAAGCACCTTTACAGAAAAAGATTGCTCGCTCGTCGTTATCAGCATAGAATTTATCTTCTTTGTCGGTAAAAACGTACTTTCTTTGAAAATAGTCTTCGTTATCTATGAAATATACCTGTAATTTTGCTGATGGCAAAGACGCTACTTTGATGGTCACGGGTTTATCATCGTCACCAACAGGTACTGTAAAACCTGATAATCTTACTACTTCATGAAGACGGTTTTTACGTTCGTTAATTAACCCAAAACGAGGTACTAAGATTCTGATTTCAAACCCTTTTTCCTGCATAGCAGCAGGTAGTTTTCTAACAAAATTAGCTACTTGAGTCGTAGAGAGAAAAGGGTCAACTTCACTGGCAACGTAAAGGATACGCAATTTAGACATTGTTGTCGTTGTTAGGAGCTTTGATGCTGTTAAAAAGTGTTAAAGTGAAAATGTTAGTCGTTGAAGAAATTCTTTCTATTCATAAATGATAAAATCATTCAACAACACTCCAATTATCAGCCCTTAAACGTTTCAAACAGAAAGCCAAAGCAAGAAGGATTCACATAAAAATTATGCAAAAATATAAAAATTTTATGGAAATTCCACAAAAAATCAAACGTGAATGTGTTTTGAGCAGTCTTGCAGCCTTTTTAATGAGAGGCTTTTTGTAGATTTGATTTTTTTATTGTAGCATTTCAGTCCATTATCATTGAGAAAAAACAAATTTATGCAAGTATTTTTCGAGATTCAAGCCTTACAAACATACCTCAATAAAGAGCGTCTTCAAGCCAAAACGATTGGTTTTGTACCCACAATGGGAGCTTTGCATGAAGGGCATTTATCGCTTATCCAAACCGCTAAAAGCCAGAATGATATTACGGTATGCAGTATTTTTGTGAATCCAACACAATTTAATAATCCAGACGATTTAGCTGTTTATCCGAGAACTTTAGAAGCCGATTGCCAACTACTCGAACAAGTACAATGCGATGTAGTATTTGCTCCGAGTGCCGCCGAAATGTACCCGAGTTTACCTAACATAAAATTTAATTTTGGAATTTTAGAAACGGTAATGGAAGGTAAATTCAGACCGGGGCATTTTAACGGCGTTGGAATTGTGGTGGCTAAATTATTCAATATCGTTCAGCCAACAAAAGCTTATTTCGGACAAAAAGACCTCCAGCAGTGTGCTGTAATCAATTGTTTGGTGCGTGATTTGAGTTTTTCTTTGGATTTAGTGATTTGTCCGACGCAAAGAGAGCAAGATGGTTTGGCGATGTCGTCACGAAATAGAAACCTTTCAACCGAACAGCGGGCTTTAGCTCCTGCCATTTATAAAGCACTTCAACAAGCCAGCCAACAACTCAGAACTCAACCTGCACAAGTAGTGAAAAAAGCGATTGACGATTACTTTGCTTCTACGGATGGGATTGAGTTAGAGTATTTTGAAATTTCAGATTTTGAAACATTATTACCCGTCGAGGAACTTTCAGAAGGGAAAACAGCTTTGTGTATTGCAGCTTATTTAGGCAAAACTCGTTTGATAGATAATGTAATTATTTGAAATAATGAGCAACCAAACAAGCGGTAAAAATACCTTATCTTTGTACTTTCATTGACAAGTGGTGTGAACCATTTGTTATTCCACGATTTTAAAATTTTGTTATGTTTCTTCATGTTATGAAATCTAAACTCCATCGGGTAAAAATTACTCAAGCGGAGTTGAATTATGTAGGGAGTGTCACTATCGACGAAGATTTAATGGACGCTGCCAATTTGATTGAGAACGAAAAAGTACAAATTGTAAACAATAATAACGGCGAACGATTTGAGACTTATGTTATCAAAGGTGAGCGTGGTTCTGGAATGGTTTGTTTAAATGGTGCGGCAGCTCGAAGAGCTCAGATTGGTGATATTGTTATTATTATTGCCTACGCAATGATGACTGCCGAGGAGGCTCGTGTTCACAAACCAAGTTTGGTTTTTCCTGATGATAACAATAGATTAGTAGGCTGATAAGAGATATGAATTATGAGTGATGAATGATAAAAGAAGAACCTTATCATCAATTGTTTAAATTTAAAACTTAACTCATAATTCAACATTCTTAATTTTGTATTTGCTTTGTTTGATTGAGTATCGGTATTAAGCTATTAAATATTTAAGATAAATTATACCGATACTCTAAACCTCTTTTGTTGACTTCTATTATGAAAAAGATTCTTCAGTACACCGTTTCGCTGGTTTTGGCTGGTGCTTTACTTTGGTTTGTCTTCAAAGACATTAGTTTGTCTGAAATGCTCGACCAATTCGCCAATGCTGATTATAGATGGCTTTTGCTTTCGGCTTTGTTTGCCATGACCGCCCACGTGAGTCGTGCTGCTCGTTGGAGAATTTTAATGAAACCACTTGGCTATCAGCCTTCGCTCTTTAATACTACTTTAGCCATTTTTATAGGTTATTTTGCCAATTACATCATTCCCCGAATGGGCGAAGTTTCTCGTTGTGGCAGTTTGAGAAAAACCGACAATATCCCTTTTGAAAAATCTTTTGGAACAGTACTTACCGAGCGAATTTTTGATTTAATCAGTTTGCTAATCGTACTTACACTCAATTTAATTTTTGAATTTAACAAACTACAAAATTTCTTCATGGAACAGTTTGCTTCTAAAGTTTACATACTTTTGGGCTTACTGGCTTTTTTGTTTGTGGGGGGTATCGTAGGTATTTATTTTTTCAGAAAATACCAAGAACAACTTTCTACTGTGCCGTTTCTTAGTAAAATCATTACTTTTATCAACGGACTTTTAGATGGTTTGATGAGTGTCCGCCACCTCGAAAACCCCATTGCTTTTGTGGTTTATTCTATCACAATTTGGGTGATGTATTTGCTTTCGGCTTATGTACTTTTCTTTGCTATTCCACAAACAGCCCATTTAGGTTTGTTGGCTGGCTTAACGGTACTTACGATGGGTTCTTTCGGAATGGCAGCTCCTACACAAGGCGGTATTGGTCCATTCCATTTTTTAGTTGGAAATGCTTTGGTACTTTATGGCTTACCTCAAAAAGATGGAATTATGTTGGCTACATTTATTCATGGCTCGCAAATGATTACTTTATTGGCATTAGGTGCTTTGAGTTTCCTGATTACTTTATTTATAAAACCGAAAACTAATGACTGAAAATAAAATTGTAAGCCTCGGCGAAGCCATCGAAAGAGTAAAGGCTTGGCAGAGTAAAGGCGAAAAGATTGTCTTTACAAATGGTTGTTTTGATATTGTTCATTTAGGGCATATTGATTATTTAGAAAAAGCCCGAAATTTAGGCAACAGATTGGTACTTGGCTTAAATACCGATGCTTCTGTAAAACGTTTGAAAGGAGAAAGTCGCCCCGTAGTGAACGAGTATGCTCGTGCAAGAATGATGTCGGCATTTGAATTTGTAGATGCTGTTGTACTTTTTGACGAACCCACACCGCTCACTTTAATTGAAGAAGTAAAACCTGATATTTTAGTGAAAGGAGATGATTATACAGTTGAAACTATTGTAGGAGCAGATTTCGTTATAGGAAAAGGAGGGGAAGTAAAGACAATTCCTTTGGTAAAAGGCTATTCAACTACTTCATTAATAGAGAAAATTAAACAAATTTAATAGCTATGATAGGCATATATTTAATTACTTTAGTTTTTGCAGGAATCGGGATGTTCGTGCAATGGAGATTAAAAAGCAAATTTCAACAATACTCTGAAATTGGTTTAGCCAATGGACTTTCAGGAAGAGAAATCGCTGAAAAAATGTTGCGTGATAATGGTATTTATGATGTAAGAATCATTTCGGTAGAAGGGCAATTAACAGACCACTATAATCCATCTGACAAAACCGTAAACCTAAGCCCAGATGTTTATTATGGTAGAAGTGCTTCGGCTGCGGCAGTTGCCTCTCACGAGTGCGGTCATGCGGTTCAACACGCAAGAGCTTATTCGATGTTAGAGTTTCGTAGTGCGATGGTACCTGTTTTAAGTATCGCTAACAATTTTATGCCAATTGCCTTGATGATTGGTATGATGTTGTTGTACTCAACAGGAAATAAATTAGTTTTAACAATCGGCGTAGCAATGTTTGCTTTGGCTACTTTGTTTAGTTTCATTACTTTACCCGTAGAATTTGATGCTTCAAGAAGAGCTTTAGCTTGGATGAGTGAAAGAAATATCGTAACTCAACGTGAACACGAAATGGCAAAAGACGCTCTTTGGTGGGCAGCTATGACTTACGTAGCAGCAGCTTTAGGAATGTTAGCTCAGTTACTTTACTATATGTCGCTACTTTCTGGTGGCAGACGAAGTGACGATTAAAGAAAATCAAGAGTAAAATACCGCAATCAAAAAAGCCTTTCAATACTCTTGAAAGGCTTTTTTGATGATAAATGATATACAACAATTATTTCGATAATTTACTGTGTTTGTAACCATACATGAAGTAAATCACTAAACCAATTGCCAACCAAATGATAAAGATTGTCCAGTTTGTAATACCTAATTCGGTCATTAAGTACAAATTGGTCAAAACACCTAAAACAGGTAACATTGAAAATTTGTGCATATAAGCCAATACTGACAAAACTAACCAAGTAAGCCAAAATACTACCAGTAAAGGTTTTTCGTGAATTTCACTAAAAAGTTTGTTTTCATAAAATACAAAACTGATAGTAATGACGAATAATATTCCTACCAAATACTGTCCATTCAAATAAGGAATCTTAAATTTTGCATCTTTAGATAAACCCTGATAGTCTAAGTACAAAACGCCACCACAAACTAAAATAAAGGCAAAGAAAGTACCCACACTGGTTAAGTCAACAAAAAAGCCCATATCCAAAAACAACGAAGGGATAGCTACCACCAAACCCGTAATAATAGTAGCAAAACTTGGTGTTTTGAATTTAGGGTGAATTTCAGAAAAACGTTTCCAAAGTAATCCATCACGACTCATTGCCATCCATATTCTTGGCTGTCCCATTTGATACACCAACAAAGCACTTGTAATAGCCACTACGGCAGAAACAGAAATAACACCTGCCATAAAGTTGAAGCCAATTTTTTGGAATACATAGGCCAATGGGTCATCTACTTTTAATTCAGTATAATTTACCATTCCTGTCAAAACCAAGGTAATGCAAACATAAAGTACCGCACAAATTACTAAGCAATAAATCATGGCTCTTGGTAAATCTCTTTGAGGGTTCTTACATTCTTCAGCCGTAGTTGAAATAGAATCGAAACCAATAAAAGCAAAGAAAACAGAGGCAACTCCCCCCAAAACTCCCTGAGCTCCATTCGGTGCAAAAGGTGACCAGTTTTCGGGTTTGATATAAAAAGCACCTACCGAAATCACTAATAATATTACAAGTAATTTTAGAACCACTAAAAAGTTACTGGCAGTTCTCGATTCTTTCATTCCTACATAAACCAATGAGGTTACTAAAATCGTAATTACACCAGCTGGAAGGTCAATTAAAAATTTAAAACTACCTAAAATAGGAGCGTGCTCATAGGCTTTTGCGGCAAACAAATCAGCATCAGTTAAAGTTGCGGAAGCGTTTTGGCTCGCTAAAAATGCCCGATGAGCTGTACCGTAGTCAATTGTCAGATAATCAGGAAAATTGATGCCGAAACCTGCGAGCATTCCCACAAAGTACTCCGACCAAGAAATTGCCACTACCATATTTGAAACAGCATATTCAAGAATCAAAGCCCAACCAATTATCCAAGCAAATATTTCACCGAAAGAAACATAAGCATAAGTATAGGCACTTCCCGAAACAGGAACCATTGAAGCAAACTGAGCATAACAAAGAGCCGTAAAAATACAGGCGATAGACACAAAGACAAAAAGTAAAGATACTGCGGGGCCACCTTCAAAACTTGCTCTACCAATTGTACTAAAAATACCAGCACCGATAATTGCCGCTACGCCAAAGGCTGTAAGGTCTCTTACTCCGAGAATTTTTACTAAACCACCGCCGCCGTGTGAATCATCATTCTGTTTTAAAACGTTTTGAATGGATTTACGCCTGAAAATTGAATTATTTATCATAATAGTTTGGTGTTATTGCTTGTTGACAAAGCTTTAATTGGGGTTATTTGAATTACAATAATTTGTGTTCGGTTCTTTTTCAAAAAATCGACTTAACTTTGTAAGCTAACATAATTAAACGTATTGAATTTTTAGAAGGTTAATTTCATGAAATAAGCGTGAAATTAATTAAACACAGATTTGGAATTAGCTCTAAAATAGCTAAAATAACTTTATGAATCAAATTGCAGTTGTCATTTTAAATTATAATGGACAAAAACACTTAACTGATTTTTTACCTTCCGTTATTCAAAACTCTTCAAATGCAGCGATTTACGTAGCTGATAACGCCTCGACAGATAAGTCATTAGAATTATTGAAGACAAATTTCCCTGAAGTAAAAGTGATTGCTCTTTCAGAAAATCATGGATTTGCTCAAGGCTACAACGAAGCCCTTAGTCAGATTGAAGCAGAGTATTATGTTTTGTTAAATTCAGATGTGGAAGTAACGCCAAACTGGATTGAGCCAATTATTGATTTGATGAAGAAAAACCCGACAATTGCAGCTTGTCAGCCCAAAATTAAAGCCTTTCATCAGAAAACTCACTTTGAGTACGCAGGTGCGGCAGGCGGTTTTATCGACCATCTCGGCTACCCTTTTTGTAGAGGAAGGATTTTCTTAGATTTAGAAGAAGATTTAGGGCAGTTCAACAATAATCAAGAAGTGTTCTGGGCAACGGGTGCTTGTATGTTTGTCAGAGCCGAAATATTTCATCAAGTAGGTGGCTTTGATGGTGATTTCTTCGCTCACATGGAAGAGATTGACCTTTGTTGGAGAATGCACCACGCAGGCTACCAAGTATTCGTTTGTGGCGAATCAGAAGTATATCATGTTGGCGGTGGTACTTTGCATAAATCAAATCCGTATAAAACTTTTTTGAATTTCAGAAATGGTTTAGCAATGTTGTATAAAAACCATCCTGACAAAGGTTTTGCAAAAGCAATTTTCTTGCGACTTGTCTTGGATGGTGTTGCGGGAGCAAAGTTTTTATTTTTTGATACTTGGCAAGACTGTTGGGCAGTAGTAAAGGCTCATTTCGATTTTTATGCTAATATCCGTAAATGGCACAATAAAAGAATATCAATCCAGAAAAGAAATAACATTAAAGCTATATTTCCTGAAAAGATAATTTGGCACTACTTCGTAAAAGGAAAAAAGAAGTTTAAAGATTTACCGAAGTTTTAGTTTAAAGTTCCCAAACGGTAGGATGATTACACTGACGAAGATGACGGCGAATGTTCATCCAAAAAGCCAGTACTAAATAAATGATAATCGGAGAGCCAACCGTGATGAAGGAAACATAAACAAAATATAAGCGAATGCTGCTGGTAGAGATACCAAGCTTTTCACCAATACGAGTACAAACACCAAATACATGATGCTCTACAAAGTACTTCAATTTTAGAATGTTTGTCATGGTAGTCGAAAGTAAATTTCTGAATATTAATCAATTACAGGATAAAACTCACATAAAGTTACTTTGTTTTCACCGTAAGTCAAAATATTTATTTTTTTATAAAAAGTTAAAAATGAAGACTAATACTATTTTAATCTTAAAGAATGGTGAAAATTTACAAAATATTATAAATATAGTTATATTTTAAATTTTTGTTTCAAAAAAAAAACGAGTTAAAAATAGGAATACACAAAATTATACTTACATTTGAGCATTAATAGTAAAAAGAGTGCCAAGTTTTTTAATGCAAAGTAATTAGTTTTCAAGAGTCCGTTGCTTCCCTTAGATTCACATTCTCCTTGATTATCACAATACTACCAGTATCAATCTTAGACTTTTAGGGCTATTAATTTGCAAAAGGTAAATTGCATACTTTACCCAGATGCAAACTTGTGTATCATTATCAACCATTCTTTTTTACGTCATGCAAACAGGAACAGTTAAATTTTTTAATGAAAGCAAAGGCTTCGGCTTTATCGTTGACAGTGCAAGTGGACAAGAGATTTTCGTTCACGTAACAGCTTTAGGTGGTATTCATTTACGCCAAGATGACAAAGTGTCATTCGATATCGTTGAAGGAAAAAGAGGTCTTAACGCTGCTAATGTTAAGAAATTGTAGTGTAATCAAGTGCTGTGAATTAATTCGAACAATCGAATTGTAGAGTAAAGTTCAGTACGAGTAAAATTTGTTGAATTATTAAAAGTTTTGGTTTCATTACAGATGTAGCAGAACTTATTTGAGAAACTGTTTGCTATGTTGTAAGAATTTTTTAAGTAGAATTCTAATTTTAGGTTAATATATTATTTTCATATCCGAGAATAAAACAGCGTATATTTACGAAAGCGAGATAAATCTTTTACCTAAAAGATTTTAACATATTAGTTTTGCATATATTGATACCAGTATAATCAGAACAAACCGATAGTATTTTTATTTTTTTTTAATTTTTTTTTATATCAATTTTTATGCAAACTGGTAAAGTTAAATTTTTCAACGAATCTAAAGGTTTTGGATTTATCGTTGATGACGAGTCTAATGAAGAAATCTTTGTTCACGTAACTGGATTATCTGGAACAACGATTCGTGAAAATGACTCTGTTTCTTTCGACGTACAAGAAGGAAAGCGTGGCTTAAATGCTGTGAATGTAAAGAGAATCTAATTTTTTTTAGATAGATAGTCATTTAAAACCCCTGCCTTTAGGTTGGGGTTTTTGTTTTTTGGCTATTTTCGCAAATAATAACAAAACAAAACCAATCAAATTTTTATGATGACACAAGTTGAACATATTGGTATTGCTGTCAAAGATTTGGCAGTATCCAATGAACTTTTCACCAAACTTTTGGGCGTAAAACCTTATAAAGAGGAGGGAGTTGCCTCTGAGGGCGTAATGACTTCTTTTTTTCAAGTTGGAAAAACAAAAATTGAATTACTTGAAGGTACAAGTCCCGAGAGTCCGATTACAAAATTTATTGAGAAAAAAGGCGAAGGTATTCATCATCTTGCTTTCGAGGTTGAGAATATTTATACCGAAATGGAACGCTTGAAAAATGAAGGATTTACTTTGTTGAATGAAGTGCCAAAACCGGGAGCTGATAATAAATTGGTGTGTTTTCTGCATCCGAAAGGGACAAATTCTGTATTGGTAGAACTTTGCCAAAATATAGATTAGGCTGGCTTAATTGAACATCAATCAAACCAGCCTAATACTTCTTAATATCTTTTTACTTTCAATTCTTGTAATCCACCATCAAAGTTGATATTGATTTTTTTGGTGGATTTCTCGAAATTAGGGGTTTCCCAATGTCCATTTTTCTGAATAAACCCATCAAAATCTTTTGAGTTTAAACCTCCATCAACATCAATTCTACAACCCACTGACTCGGGAATATTGAACTCTATTGACGTTAAACCTGATTCAACTTGCACATCCAAATTATTGACTTTATCACCCAATTTTACGTCTGTTTCAGTAACACCAGTTTTGATAGATAAATGCTTGATTTTATAGTCACTTAAATCAAAATCTGCTTTTCCTGCACCAAACTCAAAACTCATATCCCAAAGTACTGATGGATTAAGTTTTAAATTAATTTTGTTGTGATTGTCGTCACTAAAATTGATGTGGTCTTTTTTACCTTTCAAAGCAAATTTAATATCAGGGTTGGTAGAATCTCCTGTCTTTTTCAAAGAGATATTGCCAAAATTTAGGTCAGCATCAGCTTCTACTAAATCTTTAGAAGTACCTTTGATGATGAATTCAGCAGCACCTCCCGAAAAATCAAATTTAGCATTTTTGATTAATGGATTCATTGCTTCTACAAGTCGCTGTTGCGATTCTCGATTGCTGTAATCCTCATTATCTTCGTTGTCATCATTGTTATTATCGTCTTCATTTTCGTCCGTTCCGATATGAATATCGTGGTCGTTGAAGGCTGTTTCTACTTTTTCTTGACAACTTCTGATAAGTACCGTTGGAATAGCAACACATAAAAGTACAATGGTTACTACTGTTGCCGAGCGGCTACTTTTTCCCAAGAACGCTACTAAGCCCAAGTAAATTAATAAGAGTGGCCATAGTCTTGAGATTTCATGCCAATTGATATGAAACCAGCCAAACTCTTTTCCGAGAAAGAGCAAGCCGAGGAGAATTAAAAATCCGCCAGAAAATAAACTTTTAGAATTCATGGTTAAAGGATTTATGTGTTTTAGATACTTTCATGGTTTAGAGTAGTGCTAAGTTTATGGCTTAGAACTCACTTTTATCTTTGTTAAAATTGATTTTATCCTTGTCTTTGAAGATGATATAACCACCTACTGCAATTAAAATCAATGGCCAGAATTTACCAAAATCAAAGTCCGGAATCCATTCGTCTAAAAGGAAAATCGTACCGAGTACAATGAGGATAAGTCCCCAAACTTTATTTGAATCTTTTTTCATGTTAGTAAATGTTGAGTTAAAGGTTGAATCAAATGGTACTTCTGAAGTTTCCCATTGATGTTTTACTGGTAAAGCTATCCACAAGATAATATACATCCAGAAAAAAATACCATGTGTGAATATTAATCCTAAAAATAAAAGTACTCTGACAACGGCTACATCAAGCCCAAAACGCTCTGCTAAGCCAGCAGCCACACCTCCTAATTGTCCTTTTGAAGGTATGCGATAAAGTGATTCTTTCATGTTCTTATTGGTTAAAGTCTTTGTTTAGAGTTTATTTGAAAGTTTTGAGGTTTAAACAGATAATTTTTAACAGCTTTTGTTTTTTTATTTGTTTGATGGACGAAATTTATCACTGTACTGAGGAATGGCAACTCTAATTTGAACAGACGGTATGATTGTCTTTATGAATGGATTTTTTTGATGGCGAGTTTTTGAAATAAAAAAAACCTTTAAGCGTTTTACGTCTTAAAGGTTTTGGAAAGTGCTTATTCAAAATCAAGGTTTTGTGATTTTGGTCTTTACCTCATCAATTTTTTTCTTTTGGGTGGTCAAGCTTTCGTTGATATTCATTTGCTCTCTTCTGTTTAGCTCTACTTCCATTTGTAGTTTTTCGTACTCAACACGGTTTTCTTCTAATTTTTTCATCAATTTTTCTCTCTCTTTCAAATTACTTTCAATCGCACGATTGAGTTTATCAGAGTTGAAGGTAGCTTTTTGTTGTTTATCCTGCATCGCAGTGATATTTTCTTGCTCGGTTTTGATGGTTTGATGTTGCTTGAGCAACTCCACGAAATCAATCAGTATTTTTTCGGCTGCAAAAGTGCGTGGGTGCGAATTATTAATAAAAGTACCATCACTTTGTGCCAAAGACATAAATATCTTTGTTTTGCCTCTATCATAACTTACTTTACTCATCAGGGTCAAAGGATTCGCCGTAATAGTCGGAATCCTTGCATTCATTACCTGAAAAATATTTGTTTTTATCACTTCTACATAGCCGTACTTGTAAAGTTCTTTTTGCCAGAGTTGTCTAACGAAAGCATCATCTATGTTTACATAAGTATAAAAACCTTCTTTAGTAGCTCTATCAACTTCCTGAGTTCCACTCAATATTTGAGCAGTCTGTCCATAAGAGCGACTCAGCGTCAATAGAAAGAAGAGTATTAAAGCAACATTTTTCATATTTTCTAATTTTTAGTTAAGGGTTGTCAGAAAATCTTAAAGCAATTCAGAGGTACAATAAAAGTACTTCTTAAAACAAAGGATAACTATTAGGTAAATTACAAATTTAATAGAATCAGACAGCTTAGGATTGATAATAATATAATTTAAAATAGATTTACTTGAAATAATTCTCAAATACCATGAAAAAAATATTTATTCTTTTATTCAGTATTGTTACACAATCTTTACAAGCTCAGCAAAATGATTGGACTTTAGCTCCTTTTACGAAGCCTAAAGAGAATCCAATTTTATCAGCTGATTCAAGTTATGAATTTTTTTGCCCAATGAAAAATACTTCTGTAAAGTGGCAAAAAGCAGACGTTTTTAATCCTGCGGCTATCGTCAGAAACGGAAAAGTTTATCTTTTATTTCGAGCCGAGGATACTCCAGGCACAAATATCGGTTTTCGTACTTCAAGGATTGGTTTAGCGGTAAGTACAGACGGTATTCATTTCAAAAGACAAAAAACACCTGTACTTTTCCCGACCAAAGATGAATTTGCGAAATACGATAATCCGGGCGGTTGCGAAGACCCTCGCATTGTAGAAAGACCAGACGGTACTTATGTAGTAGCTTATACGGCTTGGAACAGAGATGTTGCTCGTTTGTGTATTGCATCGTCGAAAGATTTGGTTCATTGGAAAAAGCACGGCCCAGCCTTTGGAAAAGCCTATGATGGAAAGTTTGTGAATATCTGGTCGAAGTCTGGTTCAATTGTTACTCAAATGAAGAATGGGAAAATTACTGCTGTGAAAATCAAAGGAAAGTATTGGATGTATTGGGGCGAAAAAGGGGTAAACTTGGCTACTTCCGATGACTTGATAAATTGGACTCCTTTAGTAGAAAATGATGGTTCGTTGAAGTATGCTATCAATATCAGAGCAGGAAAGTTTGATAGTGATTTGACCGAACCCGGCCCGCCAGCTTTGCTAACCAAACAGGGCATTTTACTTTTGTATAATGGCAAAAATGCTTTGGGTGAAAATACAGACAAGAATCTTCCTGCCGAAACGTATTCAGGCGGACAAGTACTTTTCGATGCCAACGACCCTACTAAAGTATTAAAAAGAAGTGATAATTATTTTATCAAACCAGACTTGCCTCATGAAATGCGTGGACAGTACAAAGCTGGTACAACTTTTATTGAAGGCTTGGTCTATTTTCATAAAAAATGGTTTTTGTATTATGGCACAGCCGACAGTATGGTGGGTGTAGCTGTAAAAGATGCTTTGTAAATCAATGAAAATTTCAACACTTATTTTGGCGGCTGGAAGTTCGAGTCGCTTAGGTCGTCCAAAACAATTGCTCAGATTTGAAGGTAAAACCCTCATAGAAAGAATTACTCAAGTAGCCTTGAGTGTTTCAGACCAAGTATTAATTGTTTTAGGTGCGAACGAAACACTCATTCGTCCACATCTTGAAGCACTCGTTTTGGCAAATACATCAAAATTAGAGATTTCGTTCAATGCCGATTGGGAAGAAGGCATGGGCAAAACCTTGAGTTTTGGCGTAGAAAAACTTGCCAAAAATGCTGATGCAATACTTGTGTTACTCTCTGACCAGTTATTTGTCGATGAAGTACTTTTGCGGAAAATGATGCAAACTTTTGCAGAATCTAATTTGCCAATTGTTGCTTGTGAATATGCCGAACAATTGGCTGTTCCGATACTTTTTGATAAAACTGTATTCGCCGACCTGATGAGTTTGAATGGTGATAAGGGAGCAAAAGTACTCCTAAAAAAGTATAGTGATAAGCTGGGAAGTGTACCGTTTCCGTTGGGTATTTGTGATGTAGATACTCCTGAAGACTTGAAAAAATATGAATTATCTTGATTTAAAACAAAAAAGTCGAAGTTTTACCTTCGACTTTTTGAAAAATAACCTTTAAAAATTTAATCTTTATTTGGCGGAAAAAAAGACAAACAAGATTATTTTTTGTACTGTTGAATAATTAATTGTGGTTAAGTAGTTAGAAATCGGCTCTATCAAAATAATTATTTTTCTAAACCTTTGAAGAGTAATAGAATTAATTATTAAATTAATATAAACGTCTAAAGAGATTGCAAATTTATGCAAAGTTTTAAGACTCTCAAATAGTCAGTTTGGCTATTTATACGTTTAAATTACGCTTGTTCTCATACCCTTTATTATTTCTATGGAATCACTCTCTGAAAATTATTTAAGACAACTTTTACAGAAATGTTTGGACGCTGTTGGTCAATTGGCTGGCGAAGCGTCAGTAAAATCTGTGGAAAAATACTTAACAGACTTAGGTTATTTAGGTATTCGTTCTACACTTCCGAATGCTGTATTTCATATTCTTGATATGAAAACGCTCACTTTTAAATTTGTAGCCAATACAGAAGAAGCACTCGGTATCAGTCCCGACGAGCTTCTTCAAAAAGGTATGCCTTTGGTTTTTAAGACTATGGCTACACATTCGCAAAACATTAATGCTGTACCAGAACTGCTAAAGTTTATGTTTGATGCCATCAAAGACGCTCCACGAAATCTTCGTGAGAGTTTTATTTGTTATGGCTATGGCGTGCAGTATTATCGACCCAGTAAAAAAATCTTTCATTCTTTGGTACAAGTAATCGGTTTGGAATTTGACGAAAACGGATTGCCAACTTTATGTTTTGTCATCGACCAAGACGTTGAGCATTTAGTGAAAAAGTTAGACCATTTTTGGGGGCGAATTAGTTTTGGAAAAGGCAAGCGTATTGTTACTTACTCGTCTATCGAAAAGCAAACTAAAATACAGGATATTTTTACCGACCGAGAAGAGGATGTTTTGAAGTTGTTGCTGAAAGGAAACGAATCGAAACAGATTGCGGATAAATTATTTATTAGTCATAACACGGTAGATAATCACCGTAAAAATATGATTAGAAAACTTGATGCCAGAGATACCACCGCTTTGGTTCAACTTTCTAAATTGCTTGGGATTTTGAAATGAGCAAAGCAATAAAAAAATAGTCCTGAAGTATCATTTTTTAACTACTTCAGGACTATTTTTTTTAATACGAATCAGTTGCAAGTTTAGTCAATCTGATGATGTTTTTTGTTATACTCTACTGCAAAAACGATGATTTCACCAATAATTCCTACGGTTGCAACAAAAGTATCGCCTAACCAAATTAGGATGAATGCAAAAACAATAAAAAGTGTAATTAATTGAGCTGTCGAAAGCTCGTTATCCTCAGAATGATTTGATAAATTTGACATATTACTTTAAGAATTAGTTGGAAATAAATTTATAACAAGGTATGAAAAAATATGAAATTTTCAAGTGTTTTTTGCTTTTAATCTTTAGTTTTTTTCAGTTTATTTCCCCGTCAGTGGCTCAACGATATGATAGAAGTGTTTCAATTGGCAGTAGTAACTTAAAGCTCAAGAACTCGAATTTTTACATTGCCCACATTCTTGATGAACGTACTTTTAAACGAAGAATCGGTTTTGTTTTCAACGAAAATAAAGAAGAAATAGAATTGGATGTTGTTGGCGGACTTGTAAAATCAAGTACTGATTATTTATCGAATTTTTCTCGGAAAAGTACTAATGCTTATCCAATCGTTTTGAAAATTAAAGAATTGAAAGTATCTGAAAAAATGGTAAATAATAAACTTATCAATGGCGAAAGCAACATCAACCTTGATTTTTACTATTTAAGAGATACTTCACTTGTTCATTTAACGGCTTTTCAGTCAAAAATTACTTTTACTCGAAGTTTTGGAGAAGTAAATCACTACGACTATTTAATAGGAAGACTATTAGAAAAAGCTGTTATTTACTTCGATAAATGGATGAGTGCCAATTATGATAAAAATATTTTATTAGTAAAATCACTGAAATTAAATATTAAACCCGACTGGCGAACGGATAACCCTGTGAGTGGCGATACTGTGTTTTGGTCACCCAATTATCAATTGGCTTGGAAAGATTTTCAAGGTACAAAGCCGCCTACTTCAAAATATACAGCACAGGTTTTTACCAATTTTGAGTACAGTGCCAAAGCCGATATTAAAGAAGGTGTATTGATAATTGATGTACAATTCAAAACTTATATGCTGAAAAGTTCTTCGTGGACAACTGAAACAATTTCAGCTTACGGGCTTGCACACGAGCAATTGCACTTTGATATTACGAAGCTGGTTGTGGAGAGATTTAAACAAAAAATAAGAGATAAACTCACTATTGAAGATTACGACAGCGAATTACAGCTTACTTTTATAGAAATGTACCGAGAAATGAATCGTTTACAAAAAGAGTATGATGCAGAAAGTAATCATAGTATTAATTTTGTAGGTCAGCAAAAGTGGCAATCATTGGTGGCTGGCGAACTAAGAACGATTCGATAGAAAATTTAAGAAAAAATGCGAAAATTATCCATGGATGACCTCAACCGACTTTCGGCAGAGGAATTCCAACAAGTAGAAAAATTTCCTTACTATTTAATTTTAGATGACATCAGAAGTATGAACAATGTCGGTTCTGTATTTAGAACGGGCGATGCTTTCAAAGTCGAGAAAGTTTATTTAGGAGGTATCACAGCTACACCACCACATCGTGAAATTCAGAAAACCGCTTTGGGGGCAGACGAAACCGTAGCTTGGGAACACGTAGAAGACGTACTGACTTTAATAAAACAGCTTCAAGCCGAAGGTATTATTGTTGTGGCGGTTGAACAAGTAGAAAATAGTGTATCTTTACTTAGCTTTGAGCCAGAAGTCGATAAAAAATATGCGTTTATTTTTGGTAATGAAGTATTTGGCGTAAATCAACAAATTGTAGAACAAGCCAATTTTTGTTTGGAAGTACCCCAGTTCGGAACGAAGCACTCTTTGAATATTTCAGTGACCACAGGCGTAATCTGTTGGGACTTTGTAAGCAAATATTTAAAAGGAAAAAATAATTAATATCACTTATTCAAAAACTTAACACAAAAAATTTTTTTGGAAAGAACCTTATTGATACCTTCGTTTTTATAAATAACAATTATTTAACATTAAATTAATATTGAATATGAAATCGACCAACGAGATTCTTGCCAATGAAATTTCAGCCTTTATTTTAGGTAAGTTGAAGGGCCTAAATACAAAAAGTGCAAAGAAGTTAGTGAAAACTGTGGATGGTGCTGCGAAAGAAGTGGTAAAGAAATATGCTAAATTGAAGAAAGACGAGATAGAGGAAAAAGAGAAAGAAGCCAAAAAAGAAGCTAAAAAAGCAAAAGAAAAGGCCGAAAAAGCAGAAAAAGAAAAGGCAAAAGCTGCTGCCAAAGCCGCTAAAGATGCTAAGATTTCACTTGTAACAAGTAGCGAAGAAGTATCTGAGAAAAAAACAGGAAAAGCTGCTAAAGCGAAAAAACAAGCCGAGGAAGCTGCACCCGCAGTAGAATCAGAAGCTACCTCTACCGAAGAAGTTTAAGAGCCGATTCATACCGACTATCAAAGAAAAGAAAGAGTTTATCAAAAATCTATATCATTTTTGATAAACTCTTTTTGTTTTGTGTCGTCGTTGTAATTCTTTTTGCTTTTGAACGACTAAAGTGAAAACATACTTAAACCAAACTCACCAATGTCCAACATTTTAGAAGCTCACAATGTTGTCAAACGCTATGCAGGACATACTGCTTTGAATGACGTAAGTATTGAAGTGCCTAAAGGTTCTATTTTTGGCTTACTGGGGCCAAATGGAGCAGGGAAAACCTCTTTAATTAGAATTATTAACCAAATTACTGCACCTGACGAAGGCTACATTTTACTTGGTGGTGAAAAGCTACAACCCAAACACATTGAAGCCATTGGCTATTTGCCAGAAGAGCGTGGCTTGTATAAAAAGATGAAAGTAGGGGAGCAACTTTTGTACTTAGCTCAGTTGAAAGGCATGAGTAAAGCAGAAGCCACTGAGAAACTCAAACAATGGTTTATCAAATTTGATATTAAAGATTGGTGGAATAAAAATGTGGAAGACCTTTCAAAAGGAATGCAACAAAAAACACAGTTTATTGCTACGATTGTTCACGAACCACAACTGATTATTTTGGATGAACCTTTTTCTGGTTTCGACCCAATCAATGCCAACCTACTGAAAGACGAAATTTTAGAACTCAAAGAAAAAGGAACAACGATTATTTTTTCGACACACAGAATGGAGTCTGTCGAAGAACTTTGCGACCACATTGCCCTCATCAATAAATCAAAAGTAGTACTTCATGGAGCAAAAAAAGAAGTAAAAAACCGCTTTAGAGACAATTCTTATACCGCAACTTTTGAAGGTACTTTACAAGAATCACCTTTCTTTAGCGTAGTTGATACTAAACCTTTAGAAGATAATATCACACAAGTACACTTGAAACTACAAGATGATGTATCTGTAAATCAATTGATTAATGCTTTGATTCAGCAAGTTTCTTTAAAATCATTCAATGAAAATATTCCTTCTTTCAACGAGATTTTTATCAAAGTTGTAGGCGGTGAGGCAAATGATATTCTTTAAGCATTATTTTACGATTTTAAAATTCCCAAAACTATGAATAAGATTTTACTCATCATCCAAAGAGAATACAGTACAAGAGTACGCAAAAAATCCTTTTGGATTGCTTCAATATTAGTACCTATTTTGATAGCTGGCGTATATGCTATTCCGCTTTATTTATTTTTGAATTCAAACGATAGCAAAACCGTAGAAGTGATAGATGAAAGTGGTTTGTTCAAAAACAAATTACAGTCGGAAGAAGAACTTTCTTTCAAATTTATCAATCTTAGCTTTGAACAAGCCAAGAAAAAACTTTATGAAGGCGATGCCGATATTGTTGTAGAGATTCCCAAAGACATTCTGGATAATCCGAATGGCGTAAAAATGGTTGGGAAAAAGAGTATTGGACTTTCTACACAGTTCAGTATTCAAGGAAAAATTCAGAATGAACTTCGCAATATTAAATTGCAAAGAGCCAACATTGACTTAAAAATATTAGAGGCGAATAAAGTAAACGTAAATGCTCAAACTTTTACGCTGGATGAAAACGGTGGCGAGCAAAGTAGTAGCTCGACTGGAGCGATGATTTTGGCAGGTGTTTTTGGAATGATTCTTTATATTTCAGCCTTCTTATACGGTTCGCAAGTAATGAACGGCGTAATTGAAGAGAAAAGCAACCGAATTATTGAAGTAATGATTTCGTCGGTTCGACCTTTTCAGTTGATGATGGGCAAAATCATTGGTGTTGGTTTGGTGGGTCTTACACAGTTTTTATTGTGGGGAACGCTTACTTTTGCGGCTTCAAGTGCTACCACAAGTATTATGTCTGGCAAAATTCAAGAGAAGATAGAAACCTTACAAAAATCTGGTGCAGGCAAAGATGAAATCAAAAAATACCAAGACAGCGTAAAAGATAGTAACCCACTTTCAAGCGTAGCCCAAACGGTTGAAAATATTTCTTTAGCCAAAATTGTTATTTGTTTCTTCTTGTTCTATTTGGGCGGATACTTGTTGTACAGTTCGCTTTTTGCAGCCATTGGCTCGGCAGTCGAGAATGCTACGGAAGCACAGCAATTTATGTTTCCAGTAACTATTCCCATCATTTTATCTTTCATTTTAGCACAAGTAATTATCCAAAAACCAGATAGCTCAATTGCGTTTTGGGCATCTATTTTCCCTTTAACTTCACCGATTGATATGATGGTTCGTTTGCCATTTGGTGTACCAAACTGGGAAATTGCCCTGTCGTTTGCTCTTTTGGTATTAGGATTTTTTGGTACAACTTGGTTTGCAGGCAAAGTATATCGTGTAGGAATTTTGATGTATGGCAAAAAGCCAACTTGGAAAGAAATCGGCAAATGGGTGTTTTATAAAGGCTAATCAAGTTTAGTATTTAACTTTCATAAAAAAGGCTTTTAAGAATCAATTTCTTAAAAGCCTTTTTTATGAAAGTAGCGAAGATTATTTCGTATGATTCAGCAATCCTAAGTCTGGTTGCGAGTACTTTAGGATTTTTATATACATATCTGTTTTGGTTTGATACACGCCTTCAATACTTGGAATACGTTGATTGATAACCTCCAATAAGTGATTATTGTCACGGCACATCACATCTACTTGAATATCAAAATCACCTGATGTAATAGCTAAAAAACTTACTTCTCTGAATTCCTGTAATTGAGCCGCTACTGATTCAATCATATTGGCAGGACGCACAGAAATTTTTACATGAACATAAGCATGAAAGCCCACTCTTGCTGTATTTACACGTCCTACAATCTGGATAGTTTTGTCTTCAATTAATTTACTGGCTCGGCTACGAATGGTGCTGGCAGAAGTTTTTAAGTTTTCAGCCATGTCGGTAAAAGAACGCCGACCATCTTCTTGCAACTGTCCCAAGATGGCAAAATCTAATTCATCAAGTTCCACAGCTGGATCATTTGTATTCGTTGGTTGTGTTAGGCTCATAAATTTTGGAAAGGTAAGGAATGAAAATCCGTATTTGAAAATATGTAGTAAAATAAAGCGTTCCTACATTAATATTTTCAAAACTTAGACGAAAAAATTTCAAATATTTTAAAAATTTATTTAAAATAGGGTATTATAAGTAATTTTTACTAATTTTTTGAAGCTGTTTTTTGAGGAAAAATTAAAATCGAATCTTTTGATGTGCTTGAACCTATGAAGACTTTTCGGAGTTGAATAAGTATGCCTCTTACTAAAAATAGATTAAAAGCATAATGAAATTTGATATGACTTCCACTGCCACTACATACCAAGCCGCTACAACGGTGGCCGAAATTGTTGAAAATCACTTTATTTTTCATCATCAAAAAGCAATTAATTTTGATGGAAAAGCTTTCGCTTATTTGCCCAATGCCCAAGTAATTGAAGCAATGGTCGATGTAGCATTTTGGGCAAGTCTTCGTAGAGAAGAAGGTCGTTCGCCCAGAATTTCTATTGCCTTTCTTGCTCCAGAGCAATCTGAACAACCTTTTGTTTTTCAAGAAAGATTAGCTTTTACTTCGGATATTCTTACCAAACTTGCTCCTGCCGTAGAGCATTCAGGGATTCACCTTGGCGTTTGGGAAGAAAATGGTGAACTCTATTTATGGGGAACAACTACCAGTATTCCAAGTTTATGTTTTGTATTAGAAGTAGTAGAACCCGGACTTTTAGTAATCAAACATCGTAGAACAGACGGTTTCGGAAAATTCATCAACGTTGCCGTTCTGAAAGGCGACCAAATCAAAATTATTGATGAAAATAGCGGTGCTTTGCCCGATTGCCCAGCTTTGTTAGGTTCAATGATTGGAATTGCTTCTACTACTTCTTGGAACGACTCATTAAACGTACTCGTACAATTGGCGGTTGCTATGCGTCAGCATCAGCGTGGAGGTACTTTATTGATTGTACCTGCCAAAAGCGAGCGTTGGCGAGAGTCAATCATTTCACCAATTTTATACAAAATAAACCCTGTTTATTCTGGGCTTTCTATTTTACAGAAAGAAGTGTTGGTTGGTCAGCAACAAGAAATTTGGCAAGGAAGGCTCAATCAGGTAATCAATGGTTTGGCTGGTTTGACCGCCGTTGATGGAGCAACTATTATCAATGACCAATTTGAAGTATTGGCTTTTGGTGCAAAGATTAGTCGTTTGCCTTTAGGGAAATCTGTCGAAAAAGTTTTAGTGACTGAACCCGTTTTTGGAAATGAACCAGTAGTGATTCATCCAGCCCAAAATGGTGGAACAAGGCATTTGTCAGCAGCACAATTTGTTTTTGACCAAAAGGATTGTATCGCTTTGGTGGCCTCGCAAGACGGTAGATTTACGATTTTTTCTTGGTCGCCGTGCGAACAAATTGTTCATGCACACCAAGTAGATGCTTTGCTGATTTAACAAGTAATACTGAGACCGTCGTAGGCTAAACGAACAAAGGGAGGAAGTTCTTCTTCTACTTCACGATGCAAGCCCATTTGATGACTGATGTGCGTAATGAATCCTTGTTCTGGCTGTACTTTCTTGAATACTTCTATGGCTTCGTCTAAAGTAAAATGAGAAATGTGTTTTTCTTTTCTCAATGCTCCAATTACTAACACTTTCGAGCCTTTTACTTTTTCTAAAGCTTGGTCAGAAATATAATTTACATCAGTAATATACGTGAAGTCGCCAACTCGAAAACCATATACAGGAAGTTTGTAATGCAACACTTCAATAGGATTAAAAGTGATGCCTTCTACAACAAATGGCGAGTGATAAATTTCGTTGAGCGTAATTTGTGGCGTACCGGGATATTTAATTTCGGCAAAAGCATAAGCAAATTCTTGCTGAATTTGTTCTAAAACTGTTGGGCGAGCATAAATAGGCATATCCTTTTTCTGCGAAAAGTTGTATGCACGTACATCGTCTAAGCCTGCTGTATGGTCTTTGTGTTCGTGAGTGAAGATAACTGCATCTAAATTTTGGATGCGTTCACGAAGCATTTGCTGACGAAAATCTGGGCCAGTATCAATTACAAAACTTTTGCCTTCGATTTCGATATGGATAGAAACTCTGAGACGTTTGTCTCGGAAGTCAAGAGAACGACACACTTCACATCCGCAAGCAATTACAGGTACGCCCTGAGATGTTCCAGTGCCTAAGAAGGTGATTCTCATAAAGTGATGAATTATGAGTTATGAATTATGAATTATGAAAATATGTTCTTCTTTAATTCTTGATAATTCATAACTCATCTTTAGAAACCTATTCGGTAAGAGATTTTACTTGAGCAACCAGTGCGTCAAAATTAAGCGGTTTCGCTAACATATCATCAAAACCAGCTTCTTTGAAATCTTCCATTGAATAGTTGCGAGCATTACCAGTAATGGCAATCATCGGTATTTTTGCTTTAGCTTCATCTTTCAAACCACGAACCGCTTTGGCACATTCCATACCGTCCATAACGGGCATATTGATGTCGAGTAAGATGATGTCAAAATCTTCTTTTTCAAGAGCATCTAATACTTGTTGTCCATTCTTAACAGAATGAATTTCAAAATTCTGAAACTCTAAAATCTTTTTAGCAAGGTTCTGGATAACTGAGCTATCTTCGGCAATCAGGACTTTCTTCATATTAAGGTTAATGATTGATTAATGTGGTAAAGATAAGTAACAGGAAACAATTATCAATTATCAATTATTAATTAAGCGTGTTTTTTTGTGATATTTCTTGATTTTCTACACGAGTTTTTCACTCTATCAAGTATCAGATTTCGCCTAAATTATGAAAAATATTTAAAATATCATTCATTTAGTTTCCGCCTCTACGCTATTAAAGTTGTACAATTTGAAAAATACCTACGATTTTGGGGAGTTTTTTCACAAAAAAGTCGCTTATCTTTCGATAAACGACCTTTTACTAAAAAATAAGAATTTACTTTACAGTGAATGGAACGGCAACTTTGTCCCACAATAAAGTTACTTCACCTTTATCAGTAGCTGAAATAGTGAAACGTTCTGTCATATCATGGGCTTGTGCTGGAGCAGTTACTCTGAGTACGTCTTCCGATTCTTTGTAGTCGTAAGCACCCCATTGTTTAGCTACTTTATTAAAAATAATTACCCATTCTTTTTCACCAGGAATTGTGAAAAAGCCATATTTGCCAGCTTTCAAGGTTTTTCCTTGTACTGTTACGTCTTTTGATACTTCAAAAGTGGTAGCTTCGTTTGCTCCTGTTCTCCAAACTTTACCATAAGGTGCTAAGCTGCCAGCCCATACATTTCTACCTTTTACGCCTGGTTGAGAGTATTTAATTTCTAAAGTAGTTCCACCAATTTTGGCAACAGTTACGGCAGGGGGTGAGGGCATTTTAGCTTTGTCGCTGTTCATGTCGTGTTGAGCGTTGCTCACAAAAGCCACTAAGGCAAAAAAGCTAAATAAAAGTAGTTTTTTCATGTTGTTAAGAAAAAGTTTAATTTTTAATAGATTACTTCAGCAAAGTAAACGTATAAGTTTTTATAAAGTTTTACTAAAATGGAGTTATTTTCTTCTCTTTTTGTTATTTTAACACATATCAATATTTTATCCGAGTAAATGAAGAAATCTCTTACTTTTAATAACCCTGTATTAACCTATTTTGATGCACAATTTGAGCAAGAAAATGTTCGGCGAGAACGACAAAGAGCTGGGGTTCTCTTTCTGTTTTTTTTTAGTAGCCTTGTAGGCTATGGTTTGTTTGCTAAAACTGTTTATCAGTTGAATTATTTGAATGGACATGAAAATGTGCCTCAAATAGTTTTTATATACTTAGCTTTTATGACTTTCTATGAGCTAACTTTTTGGCTTACGATGAAGTACCTCTTAAAAGTGATGAATCAAGTACCCATACTGGCAAAATTCGGTAATGCTACTTTAGAAATTTCATTACTTACTTTAGTGACGTACATGGCTGGGCAAGAGTACAACCATCCGATTCTCGCAGTACTTTCGCCTTTAATTTACATTTATTTTATTTTTATCATTCTTTCAACGCTGAGGCTGAGTTTTGCTATTTCGTTGTGGACAGGCGTTTTGGCGGGTGTCGAGTACTTTATTCTTAGTTATCATTTTATCGAAACTGGAACAATTGTTTCAGAGCATGATATTTATACCAAGCAATTATTCCCTTACTTATTGAAAGGACTTTTTCTGTTTTTTGGTGGATTGGCCGCTGGTTATGTAGCTATACAAATTCGGAAAAGTATTCAGCTTTCTATCGAAAGAATGGAAACCCAAGAACATATTGTAGAAATGTTTGGGCAACAAGTTTCGCCAGAGGTAGCACAATTGATGCTGGAACAAAATGGAATTTTGAAAGCCAAACACGAAAAAGTAAGTATTATGTTTTTGGATATTCGCAATTTTACGGTGTATGCCGATACGCATTCGGCAGAAGATGTAATGACTTATCAAAATGCTTTTTTTGAAGTAGTTGCCAATACTGTAAACGAGTATAATGGTATCGTAAATCAGTTTTTGGGTGATGGCTGTATGGTTACTTTTGGAGCTCCCATTCATTTAGAAAATCCTTCTGACAATGCTGTGAAGGCGGCTTTGAGTATCATTGAAAAAATTCAAGGAATGAATGAAGCCGCACTTATTCCACAAACGGGTATCGGCATTGGTATTCATACGGGCGATGCCGTGGTGGGAAATATTGGTACTGATGCTCGTCAGCAGTATAATATTACTGGAAATGTGGTGATTCAGGCTTCGAGAATTGAGCAATTGAATAAGAAGTATCAATCTCAATTGTTGATTAGTCAGGAAGTAATGGATGAAATCACAGCGATTCCGATTGATACCGTCCAAGTTGGTTCTGTAAAACTAAAAGGAATGGCGAATGAAATGTTTTTGTGGAAATTAGCGTAAAAGAGAGTGATTGGTAATTAGTATTTTAAGGTTTTGATTTTCAGTAATTTGAAAAAAATAAGGCTTTCTTGAATAGATTTTATTAGTAAAGTAAGTGGTTAAAATTAATTTAATTTTAACCACTCAAGGATAAGGATTAAGCTAAAAATAAAGTACAGTTTTTGAAAATTTAATAGCCATTTTGCCTACTGCCTACTGCTTACAGCCTAAAGCGTGCATGAGTAATTTTAGAAAAACAATCCTGCTTTTACAGAAAATAAATTATCTTCTTCTGAAATTCCATACATTCCCGTAATCACAACCATGTTGAAAGGGGCAAGCCAAACGCCTGCACCGTAGCCATGATGCCACTTTTCAGAATTTTCTTTAGGATTCCATACTCTACCAATATCATTAAATGCCAAAACGCCTGCATAAGCTGGGAATAAATATGATTTGATATTGAGTACTTTTATCCGTACTTCGGTGTTGTTATAAAATGACGATTTCCCTGAAAAACGAGTACGTCTTAGACCTCTTAAATTGGTTAAACCGCCTAAAGTATTTGCTTGATACAGTTCATAGTCGGCAAGGTTCATGCCGCCGCCAAAGCGTGTGGCTAAACTCACAACGGCTGGTAACTTGAAAGTATAATAAAACGATAAATCAGTTTTTAAATTGGCATAATCATTTTTGGTAAGGTCATTCGCTCCTCTTTGTAAAGTAGCATCAAAATTCCATAAAATACCTCTGGTCGGGAAGATGATATTATCACGGTTATCGAGTACAAAACCTGTTTTTAGACCAATGTAAAATTTGTCTTCATAGATTTCATTGCCATGCGGAGCAAAATCATTGATAAAACGTTTTGGATTTTCTTTAATGTGCCATTCGTTTTTGATAGCTCCATAATACAAGGTCAGCTTATTGAATCTACTTTTAAAAAGTGCCGTAATTTCCTCGTTTTCGTATTGAATCCTGTAATAATCAATGCCCTTTTCTTTTTTGTAAACCGATTCATTGCTGAGTCCGAAGAAGTTATCGACCAAACCGCCTTGTTGTAAATTAGCTTTTAATTCAAAATCTGTTTTGCCAATTACGTCCATAAATTCGCCTTTGTAAAAAATATTATAAGAATTTGTGCCAAAAGCATAATTTCCAGAAATACTGTGTTGCGAAGCAAAAGGCTCTTTTCTGAAACCCTGACGTGTCCACTGAAAACCAGTTCCTACAAAAATACCATCATCAACGTTGTAGTTGAAAGAAGCCAAGGGAGCGAGTCTGTCATATTTAAAAGCCTCACGATTGTAGTCGTTTACATTTTTCTTTTTACTGGTCAGGTCTTTACTTTCGTTGCCAAGATTCAGTACTGTATTTTCTTTTTTATCATAAATCAGTGTTTTTTTGCCAAAGCCAGCCACAGAAGATGAATCACTGAAAACATCTTTTCCTTTTCCGCCTATCAAGCGTACTTTAATACCTCTGTTAGCAGCCCCAAAAACCCTGAAATTGTCTTCGCCGTCTAATCCCCAAATCCTAATTTCCTTCGTTAATTTGGGGTCAAAAGTTCTTTCATAAATTATTCTACCAATTTCTCCGTGTTTCTTTTGGTCAAAAACGGTCACTTTCGTTACGCCATTTTCCAATCGGTTTACCCAAAAATACTCATCTTTGTCACTTCCTAAAATATCTACTTCTTTGCTCAAAAACTCATATAATTCTTTGGTATAAAGTGGTAAATCATCTCGGCGTTGTTTAAGTTTTTTGGCAATAATTTCAGAATGTGCAGGAAAATTTGGGAAATGCGTAACGGCTGAATCTATCACCGCATCGCTCATTCGTGCTTGCAATTCCTTTGCCATCGAAAGCCAGTCGTTTTCAGAAGATTGAGTTAAAAACGAGCGGTCGAAGTAACGGGCATTAAAAGCCAAACCTGCTACATCACGGATTTTGTAATTGAAACCTTGAATTTTGGGTAAAATCCATTTTCTCGAAATAATACTTGGCAAAAGTCCTTCATTCACAAAAAAAGCTTGGTCACGGTCACGAGGAATCGGTCTGAATGTCAAACCTTTGTCTTTTCCGTTTTCGTAGCCAGCCCAACGCCATTGGTCTTCGTGGCGGTCCCAGTCGCCAATCAGCATATCCAATAATCTTGCCCTAATTACTTCTTTTTCGTCAATGGTGTTGTGGTTATCTTCTGCTAATTTTTCAATTACTTTTTGTGTATTCTGGATTTTTTTTGAACCTGCAAAATTTCCTTCTGGACGTTCTTCAAAAAGAGCTAATTGGTTAGTAAATAGTCTTTTATAGTTGCCTAAAACATTGCTTTCTGGAATAATCACCAAAGAAGGATTGGTATGCAAAACGCCTGCGGCTTCTGCCAAGTGCGAGGCAACCAAAGCCGCATAGGGATGCGATGCCGAAATTTGGTCTGAAACAATATCAGTTGTAAATCGGCTACGAATGGCTTCGGGAACGGCTCTTTCTGGATACTTTTCTACCGAGCGAGTTACAAATTGTTCGCCTTTTTTATTCTGATAACGCAATGAAAGCGTTTGATAGCCACCACCTCTTTGTATTACTTTTAAGCCTCCTTGTTCTTGTTCAAAATCAAGTGTTTTGGGTTTGATGGCGGTTGTCCAAACATCACGATAATTTTTACCCAATAACCAATTTTTTAATTTACTTCCCTTGTAGTGTGGATTTGGTACGATTCCTTCCGTTTTGATTTTCGCCGTTTCAATGTCTTTTGGGTCAATTTCATGTGTATTCAAGGTGATTTCACTACGGTAAAGCTCTTTACCATTTTCGCCATCACCAGCAAAAAAAGTGATGGTAGTTTGATTATCATAAAAATCTAAACGAGCAAAACCTACTTGTGAACTGGCAAATTTTGAATCTTTACCCTTTTTCACGGGCGTATTTTTTGAACCTGCCCCCGAAGTAATATAATTGATAGAGTCTCGCTGAATCAATTGCAAATTATGTTCGTGTCCGTTGGCATAAATTACATTTTTGTATTGTTTGAAAATACCTACCAAACCATCACGCATCTGTTTATACTTAGGGTGCGGGATGTCTTGTATATTGCCAATCAGCGTTCTGTATAAGGGATAAATTGAACCTACGGCAGGCAAAGGAATATTTACGCCTAATTCATGAAAGGGCAAAAGATGGTCTTGTAAAGTAAAATATCCGCCATGCGAACCATGTGAGTACATCGGGTGATGCCCAACAATTAATACTTTTTTATGACGGTTTCTATCTAAAATATCATTTACACTCACCAGCATTTCTTCCAGTGATTTTACTTCACATTCAGAAGTAGCTTCTGGTTTTTGCCACGGATGAAGCCACCACTGCGTATCTAAAATTACAGCCGTAATTTGCTCGTTCAAGATTACTTCGTGGGGTGTCGGACAGCCTCCTTTAGGATAAAAAACGTCTTCTCTTTGTAAAAACTCTGAAACAAATTTTTCTTGATTTTTAATGTACTCCCAACCTTTTTTTCCGCCTTGCTGCCAATCGTGATTACCGGGAATGATAAAAGGCTTTCCATCGTAGTTTTTCAGAATACTCAATTGGTCTGCCAAACGTTCTTCGTCCACTTTACGAGTAGGTTCGTCGAGGTTACTCAAACCTTTTGGATATACATTATCGCCAAGAAAAATTACCGAAGAGTTTTTTCCTGCTTCTTGCATCTGTCTTTTCAGTGGCGTGAGTACTTGGTTTTTGCCCGTTTTAGGCGGTTCGCCTGCATCACCAATCAAGAAAATAGAATAATTAGCTTTGTTTTGTGCAAAGCTAATCGTCACATTCAACAATATAAAAGCAAATATTGCTATACTTTTGAATATGTACTTTTGTAAAATCTGTTTCATATTTTAGAGAATTAATAGCTTTATATGGTTTAGTAATACTTATTTTAATTGTGAGTTAGTGAGTTGTGAATTAGTGAATTAATTATTAGTTCATTTCTCATTCACAACTTAATTGTGTACGAAAGTTTTAAGGCAATTTGGGATTTCTGATTTCGGATAAATATTTCCTCCAAAAACGTTTTGTTAAGCTGAAATCCGAAAACAATAGTTTTTATAATCTTTCGTACAGCCCTAATTCACAACTCACTAATTCACAATTCACCAACTCACTCAATCACTTCTTATAATCAAAAGCTAAAATATAGCCATCGCCGCCGTCGCCTTCTGAAGAAATATAAAGATTACCGTTTGGCGTAAAGCAAATGCCTTCGGGTTGTCTGAATAGCGAAGAGTTCAAATCAATTAAGACTTCTTTTTCGCCATCTTTTGATAAAATCAACAGTTTTTTTCCTTGCGAAGCGACGATAAAAATCTCTTGAGTAAGCGGATGAATGGCTATGCCCGAAGGACGAAAAAGTTTTCCTCCAATTTTTGTTTTTACTGCTTCTTCTGGAATTGAAATGTATTTTGACAATACTTGATTTTTGAAACTATAAGCGTAAATCGTTTTTTTATCGTCTTTGTCTTTAATGCGAACTTTGGCAGCTAAAAGTAAATTATCGGTAGTGGGGTCGTAGCTAAGTCCTTCGTATTCAAGTACATCAGGATTAGTACAGTCGATTTGTCTTTCAAAAGCTTCACCAATTTTAAAGCCCTTTATCATACCGTTACTTTTCAGTACAAATACCTCATTTCCAACTACTTCTATGCCTTCGTAGTCGCCTGTTTTGCCAAAGGGAATTTTTTCGCTGATTTCTTTTTTATCTAAATCAAAAATAAATACTTTGCCTTGTTCGTCATTAATGCAGGCTAATTGATTAGTTTTATAGAATGACAAGCCCGAAATTTCTTGAAGACTGTTAGGGAGCTTAATTTTTTGACTTGGATTTTCCAAATCATATCTCACAGAATATGCGTCCATGGTTTCTTCACTGAGTTTTTTTTCGTGATGCTTTTTCTCTGAATTACAAGAAGTAAAAGCTAATGGAACAAAAGTAAGTAGAAGTAGAGTTTTGAAAGAAATCATCATATTTTAATTAATTACAAGTTGATTATGCAAACTGAATTGCTGATAAAGGTACAAGAATATGCCGAAGGAATTTTAAAGAAATTACCTGTTGAATTGATTTATCACAATGCACAGCATACTCATCATGTGGTAAAGAAAGCGGAGGAAATTGGTAAAGCATCTGACCTTTCGGATAAATCTCTTGAAACCATACTAATTGCTGCTTGGCTACACGATATTGGCTATCAAGAAGGTTGTATCAACCACGAGGAAAGAAGTAAACTTATGGCGAAAACGTTTTTGTTGGGGCTGGAAGTTCCAGAAAAACGTATTGAAAAAGTTTTAGGTTGTATAGAAGCAACCAAAATGCCACAAAATCCACAAAATAAAAAAGAAATGATTTTGTGTGATGCCGATTTGTCGCATTTGGCTTCGCCTGATTTTATGAATTATTCCGAGGCTCTTCGAGTAGAATTATGTTCTATTTTGAAAGCGATTGACGAGAAAAAATGGTGGGAATCAACTGTTGATTTAATTCAAAATCATCAATATTATACCGAATATGCCCGTGAACATTTTGAACCTTTGAAACAAGAAAATTTAAAAAAGGGAATTACTAAATTGGCTGAATTTCAGCAAATGAATTTAGACAATGTTTCAACAGAAAATATTTCATTAAAATTTGAGGAATTACAGGAAACAAAGTCGGAGAAAAAATTAAGAAAAGAAGAAAAAATAAAAAAACCTGAGCGTGGTATAGAAACCATGTTTAGAACTACTTCGGCAAATCATTTACAGTTGTCGGCAATGGCTGATAACAAAGCAAACATAATGATTTCCGTCAATTCAATTATTATTTCTTTGGTGCTAAGTGTGTTGGTAAGAAAACTGGAAGATTGGCCAAATCTAATCATTCCTACGGCTTTATTAACAACGGTTTGCTTGATTGCTACGATTTTTGCTATTCTGGCGGTTCGTCCGAATGTTACTTCTGGTAAATTTTCACGAGAAGATATTGAGCAGAAAAGTGCCAATTTGTTGTTTTTTGGCAATTTCCACCAAATGGAATTGAACGATTATGAATGGGGAATGAAAGAAATGATGAATGATTCTGATTTCCTCTACGCCAGCATGACCCGTGATATTTATTATTTAGGTAAAGTATTGGGCGAAAAATACAAATTTCTTCGTTTTTCTTATACGGTATTTATGTTTGGTTTTGTAGCATCGGTTATTTCTTTTGCTATTGCCGTTACTTTTTTTAAGTAGATTTTTTATCAGAATGTCCTAAACTTTTTTCAGGACAAACTCTGTCTCTTACAATTTGTTTGAGTTCTTTTGCTTCTGGAAAATGACCTTCTCTTTTTCTATCAAAAATAAGGTCATTTTCTAAAAACACTTGAAATCGCCCCGATACTTCGCTTGGGCGTAAACTTACTTCTCCTAATTCCTCAACAAAAGTCGTCAGTAATTCCTGTGCCATCCAAGCCGAACGCATCAGCCAGTTGCATTTTGGGCAGTATTCTATGGTTATTTTGGGTTTCATATTTTAGCTTTTTAGCTGTGAGCCGTGAGCTATGAGCTACGAGCTTTTTATTTTTTGATAAATAAGCAATTTAAAAAGCTCACAGCTCAAGGCTCATAGCTGATATCACAAATTCCACCAATAAGTAAGCTTCAATACAATCGCTCGGTTTTTGATATTTAGGTTTCCCGGAATGTAATTATCGGTATAAACCAAAAATATATCCGAAGCAGGTTTGTAACGCCATTGTACACGGCTATTGATATTTACGTTTTGTACTTGTTCGTTGTACTGAATAAAAGTAGTCCAGAACAATCGGTTGGTAAAAGTAATATCAATTTTCGGACTTACTAACCAGAATTTTGATTTTAGTATTTGGTCAGCTTGGTCTTTCACAGGTACTTTCACATCTTCGATACTCACATAATTTATGTTTGCCGATAAACTTACGTAAGGCTGAAAACGGTAGCCCACATCTCCCGAAAGACTGAGTAACTTGCCATTGCCATAATAGCCACCATAAGTACCCGTAAAACCAAAAGTATATCTTTTTCGTGGCGTAGAAAGATAATTTACATTGAATGTATTGAATCTATGCTCGCTTCCTTCAGCCAGTAAATATTTGTTGCCTTCATTAGTCGGGTCGAAGGCAAAAGGTAAGCGAATATAATTAGTTTCGTAAAAAGCATAAAAGCTACTTCTATCTTTTAAAGCAACGATATAATAAAACTGATTTTGTAAATCCGTCATTACTTTATCGGTGTTCCAGTAAGCATAAGAAGCAATCGCTGGGGCATGATATTGGATTTTGCTACTTGGCGTTTGGGTATAAATATTATACTGAATCGGAATGTTTACTTTATGATAACCCGTTCGAGGCACATAACCGATTTCTGGATTATAATTTTTACCCACGTATTCGTATTGAACTGAGCCGTTAAATGTTAAACCATTGTAAAAAACATTGAAGGCACTTACATAATCATCATTTTTGACATTCGGGCTATATGATTTTAAGTACATGGCTTTCCCCAACCATAAATTACTTGAAGAAGCTAAATTGTACTCTAAACCAATGTTGCGGTTGTAATCTGAAAAGTCTTTGTTGATATTGGCATCATAATTTAAGGATTGCTTATTCAGCATCATCAAGCCAATATTCGAGCGTTTGAATACTTTTTGTTGAAGTACCAAAGCCGAAAAATTTTGAGCAGGACGGTTTTCTGCTGAATTTATTCCTGTTTGGATATTCATCGCACCGATTCTAAGGTTGTTGTTGATTTTACCACTCAGCCTTGCACCGTAGTCAATCGGAACACCCAAACCGATTCTTCTTGAGAAAAATGGACGAATGCTACTCAAACCAAAATTATTGAAGAGGTCGGCATTTTCTAAGAAAAACTGTCTTCTTTCTGGAAAAAACAATTCAAAACGGCTAAGGTTGGTTACTTGTTTATCGACATCAACTTGCGAAAAGTCGGGATTGATTGTTAAATCTAAATTCAACGCAGACGAAACGGCAATCTTGGCATCTAAGCCAAAATCTTTTCGGAAAGTAGTAGCCGAGCCATCTTGAAAGTTTTTGCTCATTCCCCCCAAAGTATAGGGAATTACCGAAATGTTGTTTTTGGGAGTAGGAGGGGGAGTATCCCAAATCAGCACGCCTGTATATGCCAAGGTAATGCTAAAGTATTGTCGTGGAATTTTTGCCCAAGTAGATTTTTCTCCAGATTTTAAATCTAATCTACTAAAATTTATGCCCCAACGGGTTTCTCCAGCTTTGTAGCGTAAAGTTTTGAATGGAATAGCAGCCTCGAAAGTCCAGTGGTCGCCATGATATTTAGTTTCAGAATGCCATTTATTGTCCCAATTGGCATTCAAGTTTGTACCTTCCGAAATGATACCATCAAATTGTGCTCCTGCGGCATTTACACCAAAAACAAAACCATTGGTTAAATCATTGAAAGGCTCTAAAATCAGCCAAAGGTTGTCATTATTACCAAAGCTAAAATCTCTTTTCAAAGATTCTACCACAAAACCTTTGTTTTTTACTTGTTCGTAGCAAATGGCACTTACGTACAAAAAGTTATCGTCGTAAGTTAATTTTACTTCAGTTGGTACATGGCTCAAGGAAGTATCCATTGGTGTCATCATCCAAAAGTCTTTTCCAGTTTCTGTATTTTTCCAAGCTTCATCATCCAAAATACCATCAATTCTAATTTTAGAGTGAGTAGGTTTGATATGATATTGAAACGATTCGTTTATCTTTTGAGCAAAGGAAGGTAAGCTAAATATGAGGAATAAGTAAGGTAATAGTTTTTTCATTGTTGACGGACTAAGCGGTTGAAATATAGACAAAGTTATTAAAATTATTGTTAATTAAAGAAAATAAGTGTTAAGCTGAGTGTCTGTCCTGACTCAGGTCAGTGAAACATTATTATTCCCAAGCATTTTTTTTATATTACAGATTTCTGAGTGTTGAGTTTGGCGAGTTTTTTTGCTATTCTTGGCATAGTTGATTAATTTGTATAAAATATTCATCCTAAAAACCACATAATATGACTCCCACTCCTCCGAATCAAGGAAAATTAGTTCGTTCTATTGGACTAACGTCTGCCACTGTACTTATCATTAGTTCTGTGATTGGTACAGGTGTTTTCAAAAAAGTAGCACCCATGTCAGCAGAGTTACAATCGCCATCTTTAGTATTGATTGCTTGGTTGGTAGCCGGATTAATCAGCTTGGCGGGAACGCTTTCTAATGCCGAAGTAGCCAGTATGTTGGCAGATTCTGGTGGAGAATTTGTTTACTTTCGTAAAATCTACAATCGTTTTTTTGCCTTTTTATTCGGTTGGACAAATTTTGCTGTTATTCGTACCGCTTCAATCGCTTCTATTGCTTATGTTTTTTCACAATCTTTAAATAGCGTATTTCCTTTTCCGACCACTGCTGCTTCTTTATCCGAAATCTCCTTTATAGGTTTACATCCTTTCGATAACCTCAGTGTTAAGATAGTTGCCATTTCTTTAATTATTTTCTTGACGTATTTCAATTATAAAGGATTAAAACTGGGCGAGAATTTGAGTAGAGTACTAACAACCCTGATGATTACGGTGATGTTGCTAATTATCGTTTTGGGTTTATTATCAAGTGTCGGAAGCTTAGAAAATATTACAACCAATAGTGTAAGATATAATGCTGATGAGATGTCGGGTGCTACGCTTTTCAAAGCATTGGCATTGGCTTGTTTGAGTGCTTTTTGGGGTTATGAAGGTTGGGCGAGCGTTGGTTTTATTGGTGGTGAAATGAAAAACCCACAGAAAAATTTACCTTTAGCACTCATCATTGGTACGCTAATTATCATGGCATTGTATATGTCGATGAACTTTGTGTATTTGTATATTTTACCAATTGATGAATTTATTCAAATTTACGAATCTAAAAATGGGATTGCAGCCGTTGCAGTGGTTAATCACTTTTTAGGTTCTTGGGGAGGAATACTGATTTCTGGGTTGATTTTAGTAACCACTTTCAATTGTGCAAGTACTACACTGTTGTTGGCTTCGAGGTTGTTTTATGCGATGGCAAATGATAAACTCTTTTTCAAAAGCGTAGATTATATTCATCCCAAGTATAATACGCCTTCAAGAGCCTTGTTTATTCAAGCTATTTGGACTTCCCTGTTAGTGATGTCGGGAACATTCGACCAGTTGACAGATATGTTGATTTTTGCAGCCTTTATTTTTTATGGTGCAACCGCTTTTGGGGTTTTTGTTTTGCGTAAAAAAATGCCCGATGCACATCGCCCCTACAAAGTAATAGGCTATCCAATTGTGCCAGCTATTTTTGTACTTTTTTGTATTGTATTAATCGTAAATACATTAATTGAAAAACCAGAAGAAGCACTTAGTGGATTAGGGTTAATGGCAACAGGTTTACCATTTTACTTTTATTGGACAAAAAATAGTAAAGCTGATAGCGAGGAGCAATAATTGTTTATGTGAGAAGTGATTAGCACTTTTATGTATTTATACAATTGTAGATGGTTGAAGTTGGTGAAACGTTTTAAGTTTATACATATCAAAACAATACTCACCATATCGCCAAGCTTTTTACGTTGTGCGTAATGCAATTAGCGACCATACAAAATTGGACTGTGAAACCTGACATAGACAAAATTTGTTTAAATTTGTCTAAATGTATTAGCTAAGTACGATGAGAGCAAAATATATAAATCCCTTTACAGACTTTGGATTTAAAAAAATCTTTGGTGAAGAAGCCAGTAAGCCTTTGCTTATTGACTTCTTGAATGCTCTTTTACCTCAAACCAACAAAATTATTGACCTTAATTTTAAAAATACCGAACAATTAGGACAAACCGATTCCGACCGAAAAGCGATTTATGACATCTATTGCGAAAATGAAAATGGTGAGAAGTTTATTGTAGAACTTCAGAAAGCCAAACAAAACTATTTCAAGGAAAGGACTATTTATTATTCGACTTTTCCAATTCGTGAACAAGCAGAAAAAGGGGAGTGGAACTATAATTTGAAAGCTGTTTATTGTGTTGGGATTTTAGATTTTAAGTTTGGGGACTATGAGAGTGAACATGAACGAAGTGAATTTGTTCACAGCATCAAACTTAAAAACCAAAATGGCAAGGTATTTTACGAGAAACTGACTTACATTTATCTTGAAATGCCAAATTTCAATCTGAGCGAATCTGACTTAGAAACCCGTTTGGATAAATGGTTGTATTTCATCAAACATTTGGAAGACTTTCAAACAATCCCAACAATATTTAGTGATGAAGTATTTACTCAAGCTTTTGAGAAGGCAGAATTGGCAAATTATGGACAAGCAGATTTGGATAGTTACGAAAATAGTTTGAAAACTTACCGAGATTTGAAAGGTGTTATAGATACTGCTTTTGATGAGGGAAAGTCAGAAGGAAAGATAGAAAGAAGTGTAGAGGTTGCGAAAGCTGCCAAGCAAATGGGGCTTTCGACAGCAGACATAATAAAGCTTACAGGACTTTCTGAAAGCGAAATCAATCAATTGTAGAACACAAATACACAAGCTCAACATTAGCCTGTCGCTATGGTGTTGGTACTTCATGATTTGGTGTACTTACTTCAAGGTTTGAAAATGAGTATTCATGCTAAAATTCAAAACTTATCACTTCAAGAAACAAAAAATCGTCAGCCTATCATAAAGATAAACTGACGATTTTTTTATATTAAAGAGATTACTCTTGAGCATCAAGAATAAACTATTTCTTGTAAGTAACAGATTTCACTGCTTCAATAGTACGAGCAACGCTTGGAAGAATGGCTTCTAACAAAGTTGGTGCATAAGGAAGTGGTAAATCTAATGAGTTTACACGAATTACTGGTGCATCCATGAAATCAAAAGCCCAACGCTGAACGTTGTAAGCGATTTCTGATGATAATGCAGCAATTGGGTTTGCTTCTTCTACTACTACGCAACGGTTTGTTTTCTTCACTGAATTAATCACTGTTTCGTAATCAATTGGTCTAACCGTTCTTAAATCAATTACCTCAGCATTGATTCCCATTTTAGTCAACTCTGCTACTGCTGGCATTACTACTCTTGAAAGCATTTTACCAAAAGTAACGATTGTAACGTCTGTACCTTCTTTTACGATATGTGCTTTTCCGATTGGTGTTAGGTATTCGCCATCTGGTACAAGACCTTTATCGCCATACATCAATTCAGATTCCATGAAAATAACAGGGTCATTATCACGGATTGAAGATTTTAATAAACCTTTTGCATCAGCAGGATTTGAAGGAACTACAACTTTCAAACCAGGAGTATTGGCATACCAGTTTTCAAAGTTTGAAGAGTGCTGTGACGACAATTGACCTGCGTTTCCAGTTGGGCCACGGAAAACGATTGGACAAGAGTACTGTCCACCAGACATTGACATCATTTTGGCAGCCGAGTTGATTACTTGGTCGATGGCTACCAACGAGAAGTTAAAAGTCATAAACTCAACTATTGGACGCAAACCATTAGCGGCTGCACCAACAGCAATACCCGCAAAACCTAATTCTGCGATAGGTGTATCAATAACACGGTCTGGACCAAATTCATCCAACATACCTTGTGATACTTTGTAAGCACCATTGTATTCGGCTACTTCTTCGCCCATCAAAAGCACTGACTGGTCTCTACGCATTTCTTCGTTTAATGCTTCACGAAGTGCCTCTCTGAATTGTATTTCTCTCATTGGTTATTTTTATCGTTGTGAGGTTGAGAATCGCCGAAACGATTCTGTCTTCAAAATCTGCGTAAAATTAGATAACAAACCTCAGACTGCCAACGCCCAAATCAGTAAATTATCACTTAAATTGATTGAAATGATTTTTTGAATTTTGAAAAGTATGGAATTGTATTGTAATGTTGAGTTTATAGAAGTATCTTTTTCTTAGATTGCTTGTTTGATTTTTTCTATTTTAGGGAATTAAAATTGGTTTTTTACAATAATTCAAGATAATTGCAAACCCAAAAATCGATATCAGAACTGATTAATACCGATTTTTGGGTTGAAGGTTTTTGGGAAGAATACCTTTGATTGGACAATTTTTACTAAATTCTACTTACAATTACTTATAGTAATTTTTCCATTAACTTTCAATGTATTGGTCGAAGTATTATAAGTTGAAGTTGCAGTAATACTCTTTTCAGCAGGGAAAGTAGTAGTGCCTTTACTTGGAGTAAATGTAGTAGTATAAACTTTTCCATCGTAAGGAACTTCCACTACATAAGGAACATTATTTTCTAATACAACAGTTGTTGTTCCCTCCTTCACGTAGGCATTAATCGCTTTACTAATATTCTCACTTTGTTTATAAAGAGAAACATAGCCTGAGTATTTAATCGTAACATTTTTGTTGCTACACTTAGCATCCATTACAAAATTTACATTGATTTTTTCTGGAATTACAGGAGGTGCAACAGTAACTGTAATAGAACCTTTATTACATGGATTAAAGAGTTCAGTTTCTGTTACTTTATCATATCCTCTGCCATTGAAGACAACTATTCTTACGTTTGTATTTGGAACACGTGGAATAGTTGTAATAAAACCATCATATAATTCTACTCCAGCACTCCAGCTTGTATTATAATAAAGACCACTTAAATATTGACCACGAGCATCTAAAATTTCAACCCAATAAACCTTTCTGGCATTAGGGTTGGGCATTTTTATGGTCATAGTAAGAGGCGTATTACAAGTTGCCGACCACCAGTCAACATTCCAAGCAGACAAGTGCGTTACTTTAAAATCAGCTTTCAATTTACCATCTGAACCAGAGGTAACAGTTGCTAAACTTTCATATTTCCACTGACCTGTTTCTTCGTTTAAGCTCCAAACAGGAATAGTTTCGCCTGCTTTAACAGTGCCTCCAGTTGTCGGATTAATCAATCCACTGTTTAAATCCATTTTTACATCTACCGGTTTTGAGAAGCTTTTAACTTCTTTTCCACCTACGAACATATCAACATTCAAAAAGCCTGCTGTTTGAAAGACAACTCCTCCATTGATGGCATTACCATTTTCTCCAATGACATTCGGAGCTGCAAAACCGCCGGGGAATGATAATACAGAGTTTTCTGTGTTTGTTCCGTAGTGTACAATTCTCGACTCAAGTTGATTACCAGTCAAAACATTTCCAGAAGCATCTAACAATTGTGTACCAGATGTTAATGAAACATTTGAAGATTCTGTCATTGTTGACGTTTTTGGCGTAACAATAGATATTTCAGGAGTTGTATTGTTGGTTAAAGAAGATTGTTTCACTAATGCAGAAGTTCCTTCAGCAGGATTAGCATACTCTACTGCTTGTACTTGGAATTCCATAGCATCTGCACTCGTAATCGTAATCTGCTGTGAGACAGGTGTAAACCCTGAAATTTCGGCAGATACTGTAAAAGAAATGGGATTTGCTGGTGTCGGTATCGCTTTTGTATCTAATGCTAAAGTAATCAAACCATTCGTGGCTTTAAAATCCTTACTACCTTCACTCATAACAACTAATGCTGCATCTTTTCCGCTAATTTTTACAGAAAAATTAGTGGGTTGATTTGTAGCAGTAGTTTTAGCATTAACAAATCGAATTAATACTGGGGAGGTATAAATATCTGAGTTTACGACTAATCCAACATCATCTAAAGGGTTTATTTTTTGACAAGCAAGTACCAATGAGAGTCCTAATACTAAAAATAACATAGGACGAATGAGAGATATGAGTTTAGTTTTCATGTTCTAAAGAAGAATGTGTTAATAATAATTTGTTTAATCTAATCTGAAAGCAATTCTTAAATTCATAATTGGCCAATAATGCCAATCTTTCATGTTTTCCTGTACTTTTGATTGTTGTTCGCTCATGCTACTTAAACGTTCTTTTCCTGTTAGGCTAACTTTAGGCGTATTCATATAGTATGAACCCAATTCAAAGCCAAAACCAATTCTACTTTTAGGAATGGTTCGCCCCAATCCAATACCTGCAAATGGAGCGATAGACTTACCATAATCTACTGTAAGGGTAACATTTCCAATTTCATCAGGAGTAAATGTTTTGCTACCAAAAGTATAAGTACCCTTTGGAGTAACCACTACCGATAAATCTCCTTTATCAATATAAGACGCACCACCAAATATTTTAAAACTACTTTTCTTGAAGGGAAAGAACTCGGCTGAAAGCCCTAAAACCGACATATTAGCACTTCCACCAAGTTTAACTTCTTCATTTGAAGCTTTTGCACTGGTATTTAAGTCGTATTTAAAATAACTGTAACCTAATCTAAGAGCCAATTGAGGACTAAGACCATAAGCAAGCGTAACGCCTGGGGTTGTTCCCAGATTTAGAGCAAGCCCTAATTTAGAAGATGTTGACTTTTGAGAAATGCTTCTCTGTGTTGAGTCTTGAGCAACAACGATGTTGATGCTACTTATCAAACCTACACAAAAGAGAAATAGATTAATAGTAAATTTTCTTTTCATGAAATTATTTTGTTTTAGTTTTTATTACTTACTCCACTTTTAGGTATTAATAATACCGATATTGAATTTTCAAAATGATGTACGGGTAGTTTCAAACGATTTAGGATATGGAGGGTATTGAATCAATAAAATCTTGAAAAACTTTTGATTTATATGAGTGTTCATAAACTTAATCTTTGCTTTAAATACAAAGCCCTACATAAACTCTTACAAAGAATATTGTGATGAGCCATGTAGAGCTTAATGATGTGTTAGAGATTAATAATAAAGAATAAGTGTTTATAATCCTAATCTATCATAGTTGTATTCAGTTTATTGAAATGATGAGTAAAGGACTTTGTGATATATTCAAACGGCTACTACTTGAATATTTTTATTTATTCATTTTACTTTTTTACTTGGATAGAAATTGTAGTAGGTCTTGATTTGATAGGACAAAGATTATATTAATAAATAGTTTTATACAAAAAAAAGGCATGACAAAAAGATGACAAAATATAACTTTCTGGTATATAGCGTTTTGTATTAACTATCTATGCTCTGTCATTTGTTTTTCGGCGGAGTCGTAGCCGGGTTTGATGAATGGTATTTTTATTTACGCCAATCATATTTGCCATTTCTTGAGTACTTAGACCAAGTTTTTCGAGCATCAACAAGCGTGTTTCTGCATTAGTGAGTTCTGGGGTTTTTTCTTTTTGGATTTGAATATAGCCGGGATATACTTTTTCAAATATAATTTTGAAGTTTGTCCAGCCTTCATCTGTGAGGATAGTGGATGTAATGAGTTGTTGTAAGTATTCGCTCTGGCTATCATTGGCAGACAGCTTTTCATTTTCTTGTCTGAGATTTTCCATTAATTCAGACATTTTACGGAAATGATTGGTAAGAGAGTTTAGTTCATTTTGGGCTGTTTGTAATTCTATTTCTTTTTGACGGTGTTGTTGATGTAAGCGACGTAGATTTACATAAGCAAAAGCAATAACCAATAATAGTATGGCAAGTACTGCGTTACGGAGGTATTTTTGTAATTGTTTTTCATTTTCTACCATTTTTAAATGCCCAACATACTTCTCCATTTCGTATCGAAGTTTTATTTGAGATAGCTTTTGGGTATCATTACGTCGATAAAGACTGTCTTGAAGTGTTTGTGCAAGATGTGTATAGCGTAGTGCATTAGCAAAACTACCTTGTTTTTCGTGATATTCTGCTAAGTATTTGTACAGTCTGAGAGGCTTAAAATAATCTAACAGACCTTTTGGCCTTAGATTATTTTTGATTGATACGGCTCGTTCCAAGAGTAAATTAACTTCATTTATTTTTCCCAATTTTAATTTAATTGGAATAAGTACCAACAAAGCATCAAACTCAGCTTGTTGCGAAACAGTAGTATCTACTGAAAGCTGTGTTTTGATAAGTCTATATCCTTTACTTGCATAAATTTCACTTTCATCAAATTTACCTTGTTCTATAAGCAGAGAAGCAATGTCAATCGAGGCAAAATTGAGCCAAAAATAATTCCAGTGTTGACGCTCCGGATTATCGGTATGAAAGTTTTGATGATACTTTAATATTCTTTTGGCATACGCTATGGATTTATTATAGTCCTTTTTATCTTTCCAATAGGTTTGTAGATAACTTAATACTTGTGTATAATGAAAACCTCCTTCAGTAGTTGGTTCTATAAATTGTTCAGCTATATGGAGATATTCGTACGCCTTGTCAAAATCTCCTAAATCCCATAGAGATTTACCAAAGTTGAAAAGTATCGCTGTAATATTATACTCCCTAAACTTTTCAAAACCAATACTTTTTAGCTGTTCAAAGTTATTTTGTACTTCAACATAATACTGTTCATTCGATAATTTTTTACCCAAATACAAACTGTTTATTAAATAACATGAGGCTACTATTTGTTCTACCTTATACCCATGTTCGCTTGCCAGCCTTTGCATTTCAGTTAAAACATCATTGAAATTCACACCTTTTGATACTCTAAAACCTTTCTTACCAGATACAAGATAGGTATAATATTTTAAAGCCAGTTCTGTATGATAATCATTCTCGCTCTGGGCGATGTTTTCCATTTTTGTGATGATATCAGATAATTGCTTTACATCTTCTATTTTCCAAAATTGATATAAATGAACAAAATGATAACGTTCAGCAGGAGTCATTTTACGAAAACTACTTTCGTTAAATGAAGTTTGTGAGAAAGATAAATGCCTTGAATAGCCAATAAATAGCAAAATTGTGATGAAGTAAAATAACGTTTTTTGAGAGAGTATTTTAAAGAATAAACAATTTTCCATTTTCTAATTAGTAGTAAAAACATATTTAATTAAATAGATTTTACTTAGGCCTTTACTCTGAATTTAGCTTAAAGATTTGCAAAAGTACTATTAAGTCTATTACCAAAATTCTTTTTCTTTAGTTTTGTCTTTATAAAATACAATATTATTGTGATAAAACGTATAGTTTTTGACATGACAAGGATAAATATAGCTCTGCAATGTCTTCAAAGAATCTACGCTGAGAATACCAATTAGTATCTACCATCAGTTTGCGATGAATCAATGAAGTAAGTTAAACAAAATAAAGGAAACAGTTAATTTCATCAATGAGCCGAATACACATTTTAATCGGCATTATGTATAATTGGCAATTTGACAAATGGATTCAGTTTTACCAGATTTAGTACAAAAAAATATCTTGGTTCAAACAGGAGGCGGACGAAGTACGAACTATTATATTTGTTTGGAGTAAGGATTCCCCCCACTTGACGTTTGTTTCATTACACCAAGGGGTAAGCCTAATTGAAATAGATTTTCTTTAATAAAGTTTTGCAATTCGACAAATTTTAAAATACGTTGCATTTTTGCAATGTAACATTGCAGTTCACAACGACGTAGTGAAACACTACGCCGAGCGGGGGAATAATACTCTCCAAATTCTTCTTCACTTGTCGGAATGATTTTGATAATCTCATCATCAGTTAGTCTTTTTTCTTTATAAAACTTTTCTAATAAAGGGTATAAAACTTTAGCATAATCTCTTTTAGTTTGCCCTTTGATATGAACGATTTCTGTGTCGATGTTTAGTTGATTATAACCTAAACAAAGAAGAGTACAAATAATTAGAAGAGTTTTCATTCACTTAGATATGATAGATTCCCTATCACGTATTTTTTATTCTTTAAATTTATGTTTGGTATTCTAACGCTAACAAAACCATTCTTAGTAGAAAGTATGTCATCTTCATGAATTATTGTTGGTTGAACATTCGAAAAATAAAATAATTCATTTTTACATGGTTCAAAGACTAAAACTGTATCTCTCTCGTCATCAAAGTAACACAAGTATAAATTAGCATTTATGGTATCACCTTCACAATTTTGAAAATTTGGATATGATTCAATCAATTTTAATTCGGCAATATGGATAATTTCTTTCTGTACCATATTTTTTAAATCTATGGTTTGAACTTCTGACTTATTACATCCAAAGATTAACAAGCAGTAATACAACAGTAAGAATCTTTTCATTTTATCTTTCATTTTTGGTTGATTCTTAAAAAATGAATAGTATATGTCTGTAAATAACCGTATTGATATTTTATCTTTATGTACCCAGCAATAAATTTAAAAGTTATGAAATACCTATATATCCTTTTAGTTCTTTTTTGCAATGCTTGTAATAACGAAAATAATAAATTGGAATGTTATCAGCTATTATTAACAAAACTCAAGAACGAAAAAAAGTATAATGAAGTGATGAGTACAGCCATGATTAATTTACCTAATATAGTTAACTCGGACAGCAAAAGGAAGCTTAATGACCCATCCTATATAGAAACTACATTGATCGATGATGCAGTATTTTTTAACACCAATAGAAATAAATGTTTGCTATTAGTATTACAGAAGACCTCAAAGGATTTGAAATTGGACCAAGTATTAATTATACAAGGAACATATAATAGAAACAAATGGGAATTCTCATACGATAGATTGCCCTTAGTTCCAGAAGTTATTTACTCGGTAAATAAAACTATCAAAGGAGGAAAGCCTATTTCGAATTCATTTGAATATTTATCAAATGAAGGACGAAAATTTGTATTAACAGCGGGTGTAATTAAAAGTAATGTTTGTGAAATTGATAATAATTATTGGTTTGGAGAATAGAATAATTCTGTTATTGGTAGTAGCGTCCGCTACGACTCCAAAGAAAAAAGAACATCACGCTTGAATATAAATATTTATTTCTAAACCTTACTGCGAGCGTGACGCCCTTTACCATTTTAGGTCGTAGCCGATGCTATGATCAGTTTGGGTTTGGGTGATTTTGGTAAAATTTTATATTAATTGATAGCTCCAATATACGGATAGTCACTGACCAGTTTTAAAATATGTTTTTTTAGATTTTCGTCATTATTCACTTTCTCAAAAAGAATATCAATAGATTTATCTAAATCTGAAATAAAATCATCTAAGATAAATAGACAAGCATCTCGAACACCTTCACAAGAGAAATTATCAAGATGATTTAAATTATTATCTTCCTTAAAGCCAAGTATTATTGAACGGTCTCTACCACCTTTCCCTTTTGCCTTATTATCAGGAATAAGTGAGAATGAATGAACAAACCCACACCTTAAAACATGATACATCTGAGTGGGCAAATTATTCTTTTCATCGGTATCATAATTTATAGTATATCTAAATGTTTTATATTTAGGATTAACTTCTGCCATTATTTCATTAATAAAATTTTTATATTTATCACTACCACTGCTATTACTTTTATCATATAGCTTTGATAAATAGTCAATTAAACATAATGGAACAATATACCTTGCAGCAATTTCAAGATCTACTGTACTCTCCATGTATTTTACTATATCTTTTAAATGTTTTTTTACCTCATTGAGGTCTGAAAATTGTTGTGTACTCATTGTTTTTTTTGTTAATTTTTATTTAAACGATTCTAATGAAAGTATCGATTACATTAATTAAATATAGAGTATGACTACTCCATATTTAATTTGGTACTTCATACAATTATATATATGTAGCTTTTCATTCTACCATTAAACTTTAATGAAAAGTTTATATAGATTCTTTATAATGTTACATTTCATTAAAGGAAAGATAGAATTGCTAATTCGCTAGTCTGAGTAAAGTTTATACAAGAAAATAAAACAAGTACTACAAATAAAATTTCTCCCCTCACTCAAAACAAAATCCCCTCACAATCCACCGCCACGGTAATATCCAAATCCCTAAAAGTATTGATTAAACATACTTTCTGAAAAAATGCGAGGTCGCTTGCTTGGATGATTCTTTCTTTTACTAATCCTTTGTCTAATAATTGTTGTCGGCGAGTGCCTTTCAGCAGTGGCGTTGACGGCACAAACCATTGGTTTCCATCATAAAAAGCCAAACAGGCAATGGTGCAATCTGTTATCAAACCATTTTGTAGAATAATTACTTCATCGGCTTCGGGGTTTTGTTGAAGTAAATCGCCAAATACTTGTCTATCAGCATATTTATACGAGTAATCAATAATGGGAACAGTTACTACTTTTAGCTTTGTAATATTTTTAAAAGTATAAGGAGCAAAAGTGATTTCTTGAATTTCGCTTTCGTAAAGTACTCTACAACGTACAATTCCTTCACAAAAATTCGCAGGAATTTGGATTATTGCTTCCAAGTTCACAGCCTCTTCTATTTGAAATAAAGCTTTTCTGGAAGCATTAAATCGTTGGTTGTGGTATTCGATATGCTGAAATTTTCCGTCTTTGATTTGTATGGTTTCTAATAATTGCATAGCTTGTAAACATCTGTTCGTCAATCAAACCCAAAGATATGAAACATCTGAATGATTTATTGTTACTCGGCGACCCTCGCTTGTACGAAACTTGCGAGCCTGTATTCAAAGAAGAATTACCTTTAGTAAAAGAATGGGTAGCGGATTTGCATAATGTAATGGAGGAAATCAGGGCGAAGTACAATTTTGGCAGAGCCATCGCTGCTCCGCAACTGGGCATTATGAAAAGAGTAATTTACATGAATATTGATAAACCTGTGGTTTTTATCAATCCTGTTTTTGAAAACCTTAGTGAAGAAATGTTTGAACTTTGGGACGATTGTATGAGTTTCCCCAACCTTTTGGTAAAAGTAAAACGCCATAAATCGCTCACGATAAATTACTTAAACGAGCATTGGCAGGAACAATCTTGGCACATGGAAGATGCTTTGTCGGAATTACTCCAACACGAGTACGACCATCTGAACGGCATACTTTGCACAATGCGAGCCATTGACGATAAGTCTTTTCAGTGGAGAGCTTAGTCTTTGACCGTAGGACGAGTTTCCAACTCGTCCACGCTTTACGAGTTGGAAACTCGTGTTACTTCTGTTAGGTTTCCACTCGTCCACACTTTACGAGTTGGAAACTCGTGTTACTTCTGTTAGGTTTCCAACTCGTCCACACTTTACGAGTTGGAAACTCGTGTTACTTTTTTGCAAATAATGACAATCTTTTGATTTTTTGCATCAGTCGTAGCAAAAAGGTAATGTTCTCCGCCTTCGTTGATTTTGAGTTTTTCCCTGATTTGCTTTACCGTTAGCGGAAAATTACGAATGGTAATATTGGCTTTGTTGCCACTAAGGTATCGGCTGATTTCTTTTTTATCTAATTTACAAACACCTTGTACTTGGAAACTTCTTCCTTGAAAATCTTCGACTAATTCGGCGGAGGTATAAAGATGACTATGCGGAGCGATTTTTTGTAAACCAAAGTGTTGAGTTGTCATTCTGAAAGCTCCTGATTTTAAGATAGCGGCATTGGGTTCGTACAAAAATGCTTGGGCTTCGCTAAATTGGATAATAGCCGTTTTTTCTTCTGACTTTCGGAAAGAAAAAATCTGTTTTTCCAATTCATTGATGTCAGTAGTATTGCTTGACTTGGGGAAATTTACAGCAGTGATAGTGGCTTCGCCCTCATAGTTTTTTTGAAGTTGAAATAGGATTTCTTTTACTTCATTTTCTACGGCTACGATATAGACCTTGATGACGTTTTTCAACTCTAAAATCGCCAAGTCAATATCCAACATGGGCGATACTTTTAATAAAATGTTATCACTCTTTTCAAAAATCAAATCTTTGATTTTTAATATATTAGGTTCACAATCTTGTAGTTTTACTACTTTATTGCCAGTGTCGTCTCGGCGATGTGGGTCAAGGTAAATCCAAGAAAATTTTCGCTCATTTTCTTGCAACCAAGACTCAGAATTTCCAGTAAAAAATTGGACATTCTGAATGCCCAATACTTGATAATTATATTGCGTGATTTTGGCTAAATCGGGGTTTTGTTCGGCATAAAAAGCATTTTGAAAACTTTTGCTCAAGTACGAAAGGTCAATTCCCATGCCGCCCGTGAGGTCTAAAATACTTTCGCCTTTGATTAATTCAGCTTTGAATTTTGCTGTAATTTCAGAAGAAGATTGTTCCAAAGAGAGCATTTTCGGGAAAAATACTTCGATATTTTCCGTCCATTCAGGCAATTTGTTTTTAGCTTTTTGTCTTGCCTGAATTTGTGCTACCAAGTACGGAATTTGAAGTGTTGGAAAGCGTTTGGCTTGTAGTAATAGTTGATTCACATCGTCGTTGAGATGTGTTCTGATAAAGTTTTTTTCTTCTTGTGAAAGAAAGTATGTGGCTGACGATTCGATATGCTTGTGAATTTAAGCCACAAAATTAAGGGACAGGTTTTTGCTCAAAAAATAATATGCCGTATTTATTCTTGTTTTGAGGCTACTTTTTTCTTTTTCTTAAAAGGTTTTTTCTTGAAACTATCAGGACCAACTCTTCTATTGGGCTGATAAGCTGGGCCTTCGCCTAAGCCTTCGGGTAAAGGTAATTTAGGAATTTCTTTGCCGATAAGTGCCTCAATAGCCGCAAATTTACGTTGGTCTTTGTCGTTGATAAAAGTAATGGCTACGCCCGTTGTGGCAGCACGTGCCGTTCGTCCGATGCGGTGAATGTAATCTTCTGGGTCGTGTGGGGTATTGAAATTGACTACCAAATTGATACCTTCAACATCAATTCCTCTCGAAAGTATGTCTGTTCCAATCAGAATCGGCAACGATTTACTTTTAAATTCTCGTAAGATTTCCTCTCTTTCTTTTTGTTCTAAATCAGAGTGAAAAGCTTTGGCTTTTAGCCCCACTTGCTTCAATTCTTTGTCTAATTTCTTAACGTTTTCTTTGGTTGATGCAAAAATAATGACGCTACTGTACTTTTCATCGGCTAAAATACTCGTCAGTAATTTTAGTTTTTGTGCATCAAAAACCAAGTAAGCTTGTTGAAGAATTCCCTCAGAAGGTTTTGAAATCGAAATATTTACTTGCTCAGGATTTTTGGCGATGGTATTTGCCAATAAACGAATTTTCGGGGGCATCGTAGCCGAGAAAAGTATCGTTTGGCGTTCGGCGGGCAAGTATTTAATGATTTTCAGAATGTCATCATAAAAACCCATGTCCAACATTCTGTCGGCTTCGTCCAGAATCAAGTGTTTTAAATGAGCAAAATTAATTTTGCCCATTTGCAACAAAGCGATAAGTCGTCCGGGCGTTGCAATGATGATTTCCGCTCCATCTTCCAAAGCTTTGCGTTGCTGATTCCATGCTGCACCGTCGCCACCACCATAAATTGAAATGGAACTGATGCCTGTAAAATAGCCCAAACCCTCTACTTGCTGGTCGATTTGTGTGGCTAATTCACGAGTTGGCGAAATAATGAGCGTGTTGAGATGCCTTTGTTTGTCGGGCGTGTTGATGATTTTATGCAAAATCGGCAACAAAAAAGCCGCCGTTTTTCCTGTACCAGTCTGAGCACAGGCAATTAAATCTTTATTTTGAAGAATCAGCGGAATGGCTTGTTCTTGTATGGCAGTTGGTTTGGTGTACCCCATCGACGCTAAACCTTCTAATAGTTTTTCGTCAAAGTTAAAATCTTGAAATGTCAATTTGAATTTGTTTAAAATTTTGTTTCTATTATAAATTTTGTCCGCAACTTGTTGGTTCTAAGCATCCTTTTCATGCTCAGTATCAATAAATCCTATTATATAATTTTGAAAAGATAACAAAATTTTACGTGAAAAGCAAATTGACATCCCAAGCCTTTTCTGCAAAAATCTTTATAATAATTCTGTTAAACCCGCCGTATAAGCCAAATTGGCTAAGGCTTTTTCGTATTTACTTTTCAAGGATTCTACTTTAATTTTCATATCAATCAATTTACTTTCTCTTGAATTGATTAGAAAAAGTGTACTCTCGCCAATTTCAAATTTTCTTTGTTCGGCTTTTGTGAGCAACGCCTGATTTTGAGCGGCATCTTGCTGAATTTTTAGCTGACGCTCAAAATTTTTCACATCGTTATAAGCCGAATACACATCGTTCATAATTTCACGACGAGCCAGCGTAAGTTCAAAACCAGTACTTTGTTGCTTAATTCTGATTTGTTGTAATTTCCCTCTTTCTTTTCGTAAAAAAAGTGGCATCGAAAATTCAAAACCAAGTTTATGATTATTGGTCGAAAATGAATTTTCATAAGCAGAACCCGGCTTCGAGCTAAAGCTATCCGCAATAAAGTTGATGTTGGCATTTAAAGTAGGCTTCAACATTTCTTTTCTAAATTTCTCTTCTATGACCAATTGCTGAATTTTTAAGTCATATTTTTGAATTTCAGGATGTTGCGTTTTTGCCTGTGCAATCAAACTTTGAAGCGTAGTTTCGTCCACTTTTCTCACAGCCGACAAAGGCGGAAAAGCATCTTCGGGCAATTCCAAAGGATTTTCTTTATCGTCCCACAAGTAATTAGACAGTGCCAATCTTGCATTTTGTAAATCTACTTTGGCTTGTTCCATCGCCACTTCACGGTCTTGTAAAGTAATTTTGGCTTCTACCGAATCTATCGTTGCTTGTTCACCAATTCTTGAACGCTCACGAGTAGCGATAAATCTTTGGTTTGCCAATTCATAACCTTCACGAATGTACTGCAATTGCTGATAACTAAACCACCATTCCCAATAGCTTTTGGCAGCGTATAAAATGGTTTTGTTGATAAGCTTTTGGCGTTCGGCTTGAGCAATATTTTTGGCTAAATTGGCTTGTTTCAACGTATTTCTACGAGCATCAATTACCAAACCTTGGGCAATCGGAACGCTTAAACCTGCCACGAACAATTGTGAAGATTCTTCTGGCAACAGTTTTTTACCGTTATTTTGTTCGTAACCTACTTTAAAATCTACGCCCGACCAAGTAGGAACTTTTAAGGCATTAATCCAACGATTGTAGTACTCATCGCCTTTAAAGGCTTTTCTATCAAAATTTGAAGACAATTTTGGGTCGAAAGCACCTTTAGCCTGCATGATTTCGGCATCAGCATCCGACAAGTACAAATTGGCTTGCTTGACAGTTGGGTGATTTTTCAAGACTAAACTCTTAAAATCTTCATAACCAAAAGTTACCTGAGCATTGCTATTTACAATGCTCAGTATGAAAAATAAGACGTAAAGTCCTAACGTTTGAAAAGCTTTTTTTGGCAAAATAGAGCTGTTGCAAACGCTAATATTGATAGTGTGCTTCATTTTTATTTTGCTTTTTCGGTTTTTAGAGCTGCTTCTGGTTCTTGTTTCAAAGTAGGAGGGAAGGCGTTCAGTTGTCGCCAGATTTCGTACCAAACAGGTACATCGTTCAACATTACCCAGCCTACTACGCCCGAGCCCATTCTCAATTGTTTTGGCCACTCTTGTTCGCCTTTATGAATTTTTGGTACAATCAGTAAACGGTATTCGCCTTTACTGTTGTCGATGCGGTCGATTACTTTTACGATACCGCCAAAAGTACCCACCGTAGCCGAAGGCCAACCCGAAAATACTAAGGAAGGCCAACCTTCAAATTGCAAACGTACTTCTCTGCCTTCGGTAATTAATGGAACGTCCATGGCTTTTACGTATAATTCTACCGCCATTTCAGGAGCAAAAGGTTGAAGCGTACAAATAGATTCACCTTCTTTAATCATTTCACCAATCCCTGCTTTTAATGAACGCACTACATAACCTTCTTGCGGAGCTTTGATGAAGTACTGATTTCTACGAATGCCAACATTAGTGATTTTGTTGTTCAATTGCGACAATTCGTATTGTCCAGCGGCTAAAGCCGAAAGTGCCGAACTTCTGTCGGACTGTGCTTTTGAGATTTTTTCAGCGTACTCGGCATTGATGGAATTTAATTCAATTTGTGCATTGATTAATTCCTGACGTGAAATCGCTAATTTGTTTTGTGTTGAAACCAATTTGGCCCTTGTTTCTTGCAATTTTAATCTTCGAGATTCCAATTCGCTTAATGAAACCAAACCGCCATTCTTATATTGGTCTTCGCCTCGGTCGTAACGAGTCTGGGCGATATTAAACTGTACTTGTTCGGCAAGGGCATCCGTGCTATCAGAAGTTACTTTCAAAAAGCCTTGCTTTACTTTGTTGCGGGCTTTCTGCAAACTAAATTTCTGATTTTGTTCCAAAGCTGCGATTTGTTGGTCTAAAGCTTCGATTTTTAGACGATAGCTCGTTAGTCCGTCCTGTTTAGCACTCAATTGTTCTTTCAATCGAGAAGGCAAGTTGGGGTCGAAGTAATCGTCTTTCGTTTCAGAAATTACTAATAAAGTATCGCCAGCTTGTACTAAATCTCCTTCTTTTACCATCCATTTTTCTATTCTTCCCGAAATAATATTTTGTATATTTTGCGGGCGGTCTTTGGGTGTAAAAGCCGAAATATCACCTTTTCCCGTTACGTTTTGTTGCCAGGGTAAAAAGAGTACAGCAATTAAAATTATTCCGATAACCATTAGCCAACGCTTTAAAATCACAGCCGAGCGTGGCGTATGCAAAGTATTGAGCGAGTATAATTCAAACTGCTCGTTGATTTGCTTACTGGTACTTTGTTTTGATAAATTCAACATATCTTTAGTCTATTGCTTCTTGAAAGTGAATGTCTTTGATTAATTCTTGGTACGTGCCTTGTAATACAATTTCGCCTTCGTTCAAAACGATTACTCTGTCGCAAGCCGCCATTACCATTGGGTCGTTTGAAATCGTAAGTAATGACCACGGATTGGCTTTATCGGTCAAGAAAGCAATCGTTTTTAATCTTTCAGCTTTGTGAAGTTCACGGTAGATGTCGGTAATCATCAACAATTTTGGTTTTTCTACCACACATCTTGCCACAGAAATTTTGGCAATAAAGCTTTCAGAAAAACGCTTTCCGCCTGCAATCATTGGCGTGCTGAGTCCTTCGGGTAATTCGGCAATAAAATCGTTGAGGTTCAGATTATCCAAAGCCCATTGAATATCGCTAAACTTCACACTTGAGCGACCCATCGCAATGTTTTCTAAAAGCGACCCATCGAAAATGGCATCCAATGCCAAGTTTCTTTCAATGGCATCCCGAATTGAATCTAACTTTACATCACGAATAGAAATACCGTTATAAGTAATTGCTCCTTCAAAATCGGTGAAAATCGCTGAAAGAATTTTCAATAAAGTTTCTTTTCCTGAGCCATTCGTACCCGTGATACAAATACTTTCTTTAGGATTTATCTTTAAGTTGAGGTTCTTCAAAACATACTTTTCGCCGTCGGGATAACGATAGCTAACATTTTTCAACTCGATGTCTAAATCTTTATTGTTTTCGTGGAAATCAATATTCAATCCTGTTGAGCGTTCGAGTGGTAAATCCGTAACGTGTCCCATTTTTTCAACAGCCGTTAGTAAATCAAAAACGGTATCAGTACCAGAAATTAATTTTTCTACTGAATTGACAACCAATACGATAATGATTTCAGAAGCTACAAATTGTCCTAAAGAAATTTGTCTGTCAATTACCAAAGAAGTACCCAAAACCAACAAAATCCCAGTAATAAAGGCTTTGAAAAATAAGGCATTTCCATACAAAATCATGAGTACTTTGAAGTGTTTTTTACGATACTTCAAGTAATTATCTACCAAATAATCCATTTTCTGCATGGGCAAATTGGTAGAACCAGCCGATTTGAAAGCATATAAAGTACGGGCGATGTCTTCTAACCACTGAGCTACTTTATACTTGTATTTCGACTCAGCCAAACTGGTTTCCATTCCTTTTGAGGCATTTAAAACCACCACAATCGTAACGATAGTAATTGTAAGAAAACCAAAAGCGATGAAGTATGGGTGATAAAGCGAAAGCAGAATGATTCCAAAAAGAATCTGAATTAATGCCGCCGTGATGTCGATAAGTACTTTTGGAAGTGCTTTTTGTACATTCAGAATATCAAAAAAGCGGTTCATTAATTCTGGAGCGTAGGCATTTAAAAGGGCTTCAGATTTTACTCTTGGAATACGATAAGTAAATTCAAAAGCGGCTTTGGCGAATACCCTTCGTTGAAGGATTTCGACTAAAGTTTGCTGATAAATCTGCAAAATCCCAGAAATCGTAACGCCTAAAATCACGACCGTAATCAATACATAAACCGAACTAAATGCTAAACCACCCGAAACCAAACCGATAATAGCCTGAATACCAAGTGGCAGTGTTAAGCTAATAATCCCGATTACGATGGCGTAAATGTAAATATAACCGATGTCTTTACTCTCGGCACTTAGCATTCTAAACAAACGTTGAAGTGGCGTAAGGTGGTCGTGCGAAGGAACATCATGAATATTTTCAAGCGGATACACTTTCAGAAAACGTACTTTTCCATCTTTATTTTTATCCGCATTGTCGAAGATTTTGCTTGGTTTAAAAAATTGATTTTCATCTATTTCTTGCTCTTCTTGGTCGTCGGCGAACTCATAAAAGAAAGCTTTGTCATCTTTTAAGGTTCTTCCAGCCAAAACTGTATTTACTTTACCGTTTCTTTCGTTAAAGAAAATTAAAGGATGATTGTTTTTTCTGATAAGTTCTTGAAAATCTTGCTCGGTAGCATAATTTTCAACCATTAGTAAATCTTGTTTACGGGCAGCTTGAATCAGTGCATTTACAAAAGCATCCATTTCATCTGACGAATAGGTTTTCGAGCCAGATAAAGGTGATTTGTAAGCAAAGTTGTCAAAACGTGTTCCGTAAAACTCTGTTAGTTTCTTAACAATAAGGCTTAACTGAGTGGATTGCATAGTCGCTTTGTTTGAGTGAAATATATGTTTGTATGTAATGTTTCCTTTTTAACTTGATAGCTCAAAATTAATTGTTATAACAACTATTTTTTCTTGTTAGTTTAGAAATATTCTAAATAATGTGATAAAAGGTCTTAGGAAAGGATAGATATGGCTTAAGAATTGTTCGTTCGCAAATCATTGTACCAAAGTTTGTTCGTAAATTTGCGACCTTGTTGTTTGCTCAGAATTTAAAATAGGCATAATATTGGTCATATTAAATTTATCAATATTTAAAAAAAAACTAACAAATCTCCATTCCTATACATTTGAAACTTATGCTGATATAGAAACAAAACAATTAATATGTTCCAAAAACTCTCGTCGATAATTTTATTTGTATTTGCTAATTGCTTTCAGGATTTATATGCTACTTCCAAGATTTCAAAAGATTCCCCTGTTACATCAGTAAACGCAATCATCGAACAAGCCATTAAGCTTGCACCTGCTCATGATAAAGCTTATGCCAATTATCAGGCAGAAGTATTTATACAAAACACAGGCAAGTGGACTCGAATTCCGGGCTTATGGAAAGCCATTCTTTCAGAAGAAGGCGTTGAAGAAAATCTTCCTTATCAGTCAGAATCGTATGCTAAATTTTCGGTTAGCAATGATAACACTTATTCTTTTAAGCTTGAAGCTATTCGGAATAATTATCACGTAGAACCCCGCCCTGATAAATATGTTAATCCTAATTTTTATAAAAATGTTTTAGGAACAGATGCCATTTCGCCACTTTCGCCCAAAGCTTTTCAATATTATCAATTTCAATTAATAGATTCTTTGACGGAAGCAGGCGTAAAAATTTATCGAATTCGGGTAATTCCTAAAAACGATAATGATGAAAAAGTATTTAGTGGTACAATCTCAATTACAGCAGGTGATTTTGCTTTACAAAGTGTTGATTTGAAGGTAAAGAATTATAATGTATCCTACCAAATTATGATTCATTATCAACCTTTTGGGGCTGAATGGTTTCCGGTACAGTACAAAATATCGGCTTCGGGCAGTTTGATGGGCTTTGAAGGTACTTATACTTATGCCGCCAAAGTTTGGAATTACCAAGCCATCGAAGCAAAGAATTTTCCCGATTTAGCTCGTCCAGACGAGAAAAGTTTTAAAGAAATTGTAAACGTTCAAGAGCGAAATTTTGAAGTACAACAATTCAAACAAGTAATGTCTGCATTGGGTACAAACCTAAAAAGTCAGTGGAGTGATGCCAACATTGCTTCGGGTTTGAGGCGTTATGACAAAGTAGATATTTCAGAAAATGCAGAATTTCAGACCAATGATTTTTGGTATCAATTGAAGCAAGCTACTCAATTTGAATCTTTTACGCCTGATTTGCCTATTAGTTATTTGAATAAAAACTCATTGCCAACCCAACCCGACGAGTTTTCTACTTATCGCCAAGCAAATCAGAAATTTGGTATTGGTAGCGTACTTTTTAGTCGCTCGTACTTTTGGGGAAAGACCAAAAAAGGATTTTATCCTTACGAAATCTATTATAAATCACCTGTGTTAGATTTTAATTTCAATACGGTTGAAGGTTTCGTGTATAATACTGGGGCTTTGTTTCGCTATCGTCGCAATCGTTATGATTGGTGGGAAATAGACCCAACTTGGCGTTATTCAGTTACGCAAAATCGCTCAATGGGGATGTTGAAAGTACGCTGGAAAACCCAAAAAGAAGAAATAAGTGTTTCGGGTGGTGAATTCATTTCACAGTACAACGTAGATACGCCTGTGGCTCTTGATTTGAACTCGCTGTCAACCCTTTTATTGAAGAAAAACTTTGTGAAAATCTACGAAAAAGATTTTATCAATATTTCTTTCAGTGACCGTTTTTCAAATACACTGGGGATTAAAACCTCTTTGGAATGGGCGAGGCGTTATCCTTTAGAAAACACAACAAATTATTACTGGATTAATTTTGGAGGCGATGCTTACTTGCCCAATTTCCCACAGAATCAAGAAATGGGGAAGAGCAATTTTAATATCAACGACGCTTTTTTAGCAAGTTTTCAAATCAATTACCGTCCTACTTTAAAAAAACAGTATCGTAATAATATCCGTTACGTAGATTTTTCTTCGTCGCCACTGATTACTTTTAAATACCGTGGAGCAATTCCAAAGCTTTTTGGTAGCGAAATGGATTTTCATACCATCGAATTGGGCATTACACACAATTTCCCTTTGAGTATCAATACCAATTTCAATTATATCGCACAAGTCGGAACATTTTTAAGTGCCAATAAAATGACTTTTGCAGATTATAAGCACTTCAACGGAAACAATAATATGATTTCTATTGGCGATGCCCTCACGACGCACCGTTTGGTTGGTTTTTATGATAATTATGTTTGGGGAGTAAGTAAAAAGTTGATTGACCCATTTTATTTTTCTACCAATGGTTCATACATAGACATTATGACGATGGTAGGTTTGCGAAAGTTTGCTCTAACGCAATTGATGGGAGTCAGAAATTTGGGGATTCGTGAGGAACTTTTTGCCAATTACCTTTACACTGCCAACAATAATATACACAATGTAGAATTTGGCTATGGTGTAGATGGCATTCTAAGAATTCTAAGAGTAGAAGCCGTATTTGCTTACAACAGTGTTGGTTATCCCGACAAGAATTTCAATCATGTAAAAAATACACAAATCGGTATAAGGATTTCTCTTAATTCAAGAGTGAGAGGAGGAGTAACGCCAGATTGGTGATAGAATAGTTTTAAAGCTATTGTTTATTTTTTGTATGAATTTTTAAGTTGGTCATAATTCAATGGTAGAATTATCAAGTAAAATGGATAAAAGGTCTTGGTTTCTTCCATTTTCAAACTCAATTAAAACACTACTGTCAACAAAAACTCTCATTGTTCGTAGAATTCAGATTTGGGTGGATAATAACTATTGTTTGTATTTAGAATACCTTTAAATTTAGCCAGTCCAGCTTTACGATGATTATGCTCTGAGTTTGTCAATGCTTCTGAGTCCTTCAAGGTAAAATGTTTAATATTCAATTGTTGAGCAATTGCCAATATTGATACCAAATCATTTTCATTTTCTATTTCTAATACGATTTGTGTCATAGATATGATGGCTTATTATTAATCAAATATAAGTAAAAAAATGGCAGACTCAAATAAGTACTTTCGCAAGCTTGACTACAACTTCTTTTGCTTTAAAATTAAAATATAAGCTAATTCCCTTCAAGATAAAAAAAAGGCAAATCTCTAAATTTGCCTTTTTTTTTGCCCTTTATAGTGAATAGTGTAATTTTGTGCATCTTCAAGAAAACCATCACAAGAAATGTTCTTCAAGATGCCAAATTAATCAATGATTATTGGCTCACTGAATTCAATACCGATAAATGCAAGATAAGATTAACAACATTCATCAGCAGATTGCTGATTTTCAAATTTCCACTAAGGAACAACTTGAAGCCTTCCGTATTGCTTATGTTGGACGCAAGGGCGTGATTGGGGAACTTTTTGACGGACTAAAAAACGTTGCCCAAGAAGAACGCCGTGCGGTTGGACAAGCATTGAATACTTTGAAAGATGCAGCACAGCAAAAATTTAATGAGTTTCAGACTTTGATGGAGGCTTCTTCGGATAAAGCTGTGGCTATTGAATTTGACCTCACTTTACCGAATGTTCCTTTTGAAAATGGAAGTATTCATCCATTGACTTTGGTGCGTGCCAGAATTATTGAAATCTTTGCTAAAATGGGTTTCAATGTATCGGATGGCCCAGAAATTGAATCTGATTTTTATAATTTCACGGCTTTGAATTTCGCAGAAAATCACCCTGCTCGTGAAATGCAAGATACTTTCTTTATCGAGAAAAAAGGCGGAAACGTAGCTGACGATATTTTGTTGAGAACGCATACTTCAAACGTTCAGATTCGTTTGATGCAAAATCAGAAACCGCCGTTGCGTTCTATCATGCCGGGGCGAGTGTATCGTAATGAAGCCATTTCTGCCAGAGCTCACTGTTTGTTTCACCAAGTAGAAGGCTTGTATGTAGATAAAAATGTAGGCTTCAAAGATTTGAAAGATACGCTTTATTACTTTGCCAAAGAGATGTTTGGACAAGACACTAAAGTACGTTATCGTCCTTCGTATTTCCCATTTACAGAACCTTCTGCCGAAATCGACATTACTTGTTTAATCTGTAAAGGCAAAGGCTGTAATGTTTGTAAATATTCGGGTTGGGTAGAAATTGCTGGTTCTGGAATGGTTGACCCCAATGTACTTGAACAATGCGGTATTGATTCACAAGAATACACAGGTTTCGCCTTCGGAATGGGAATTGAAAGAATCACGATGTTGAAATATCAAATCAAAGATTTACGATTATTCACCGAAAACGATGTAAGATTCTTACGTCAGTTTGAAGGTTTATAACAAAAGGAAATGATTTGGGCATTCATCCTAAAAAGACCTGTAACACAAACAGGTCTTTTTATTTTAAAAACCCCTTACTTCGTGGCTGAATTAACACATTTTAACAGCTTCCGACTCAGTAAGCCAATCTAATTTAGTATTTTTGATTTCAAATTTGTCTTTTTTGTAAGAGTTATGAATGTTTGATACATCTTCGTTCATAGTCAATAACTGATAACGTACCCTCAATGAACAATTTTAAACGAATAAACGACTTAATAGGCTGGGCCGTTTTTGCTATTTCACTTTTTGTTTTCACCGCAACCGTTGAACGTACTGCTTCTTTTTGGGATTGTGGCGAGTTCATCGCTTGTGCTTTTAAACTGCAAGTTCCACACCCTCCAGGTGCTCCTCTATTTCTTTTATTAGGAAGAATGTTCTCTTTATTGGCAGGTTCTGATACTACTCAGGTAGCTTATTGGGTAAACATGATGTCGGTACTTTCGAGTGCTTTAACAATCCTGTTTATGCACTGGACTATCGTACTTATCGGACGTAAAGTGTATAACAAGAAATTTGAAGAACTTTCAAAAGGAGAAGCCATTACTTTGTTAGGGGCAGGTGTTGTGGGTTCTTTGGCTTATGCTTTCTCTGATACTTTTTGGTTCTCGGCAGTAGAAGCCGAAGTATATGCCATGTCTTCTTTCTTTACTGCTTTGGTAGTATGGGCAGCTTTCAAATGGGAGCTTATCGAGGATGAAGCGTCAGCAAACCGTTGGTTGATTTTAATTGCTTATATCGTTGGGCTTTCAATCGGTGTTCACTTATTGAACTTGGTGACTGTTCCTGCGTTGGCATTATTATACTATTTCAAAAAATATCCCAAACCTACTTATAAAGGTGGTTTTATTGCTTTGTTTATTGGTTTGGTGATTCTGGGAGTAATTAACTCGGCTATTATTCCGGGGATTCCTTCAATGGCATTTCAGTTTGAATTAATCTTCACAAATGGCTTTGGCTTACCTTATGGCGTAGGAGCTACGATATTCTTGATTATTTTGGTTGGAGCAATCGTTTGGGGAATTTTACATTCAATCAAAAAAGAAAAAGTAACCTTAAACGTATCGTTATTATCGCTTGTATTTGTTTTAATTGGTTACTTGTCGTACAATTTGGCTTTTGTTCGCTCTACTTTCAATACGCCAATCAATGAAAACGACCCAAGTAATATTTTAAATTACGTAAAATATTTGAAGCGTGAACAATACGGCGAACGTTCATTATTGTATGGCCCAATCTATACTGCTACTGTTGAAAATGTAGAGCAGGGTGCTCCTGTTTACAAAATGAAAGATGGTAAATATGAAGTATATGACCACAAACAAAAATTGATTTATTCAAAAGATGGACAAATGTTGTTGCCACGTGTTTACAGTAGCTCGCCACAGCATATTCAGCTTTATGAAGAAATGTTAGGTTTGGCTGCGGGCGAAAAACCAAGTTTTGGCGATAACCTCAAGTTTATGTTTACGCACCAGATGGGTCACATGTACATGAGATATTTACTCTGGAATTTTGTTGGTCGTGAAAGTGATATTCAAAATGCAGGCGTAATTGATTATAGTCGTAAAGGAGAATTACCTGAACTTTTGGCAAACAATAAAGCTCGCAACAATTACTTCTGGTTGCCATTGATTTTGGGCTTGTTTGGTTTTGTTCTTTTAGTTCGTAAAAACGAAAATGATTTCTTAGTAACCACTTTGATGTTCTTGCTGACAGGTTTGGCATTGGTTGTATTCCTCAACTCGCCACCAGTTGAACCTCGTGAACGTGACTATATTTATGTAGGTTCATTCTACTTCTTTGCTATCTGGATTGGTCTTGGAGTAATTCAAATTGCGGAGTGGCTTGGAAAAGCATTGAAAAATCCAATGGTTACGGGTACAGTTGCCACAGCCATTACTGCGGTTGTTCCTGTGATTATGATTCAACAAAACTGGGATGACCACGACCGTAATCACCGTTATCATCAAGTAGATTTCGCCAAGAATATGTTAAATTCTTGTGCTCCGAATGCGATTTTATTTACAGGTGGCGATAACGATACTTTCCCATTGTGGTATGTACAAGAAGTAGAAGGTTATCGTACAGACGTGCGTGTTTGTAACCTTTCTCTTTTAGGAACAGATTGGTATATCGACCAAATGAAACGTAAAACATATCAGTCGCAAGCACTTCCAATTTCTTTACCAAAAGACCGTTTCTTGGAAGGATTGAACGAGCAAATTATGTTTTATGAAAATCCGAATGTAAAATCTGGAATCAATTTAATTGAATACTTGAAATTAATCAGAGACGATAATCCAGCGATTAAAGTACCTTTAACGGATGGTTCGATGATTAATACTTTGCCAACGGAAAATCTTTTCTTACCAATTGATGTTGAAGCGGTGAAAAAAGCAGGTTTTGTACCAAAAGAGTACGAATCACTGGTTACGCCACAAATGGCATGGTCGGCAGGAAAAAGCGGTGTGATGAAACCAGAATTGATTCAGTTTGACATTATCGCTCAGAATGCTGCAACAGGTTGGAAACGTCCAGTGTATTTTGCTTCTACGCTTCCTTCGGCAAGCTATTTGAACTTGAAAGAATACATGCAATTAGAAGGTTATGCGTACAGACTAATGCCATTCAAAATTCCTGAAGCAAAAGATGGTTTTGTCAATAGCGACATTATGTTTGACAATCTTACCAAGAAAATGTTCTGGAGAGATTTAGACAACGCCAATACTTATTATCATTCAGATTTCTATTTAGAAGTACCAGTGGTAACGGCTCGTTTGGCTTTCTTGCGTTTGGCAGACCAATTGGTTCGTGAAGGTAAATTTGCGAAAGCAAAAGCAGCTTTGGATTATTGCTTGAAAGTAATGCCAGATAAAACCATTCCTTACGACCAGCTTTCAGCTAATTTTGTTGCCTTGTACCTTGCCGCTGGCGATAAGAAAACAGGTTTACAAATGGCTGATACCATTATGAATAGAAATAGCAAAGCTTTGGATTATTACTTAAACGACCGTAGAAATAGTGATTCTCGTGAGGTACAGACCAATCTTTACGAAATGCAAATTATCGTTGAAGGAGTAAAAAATGCCAAACTACCAGAAGCAGCGAAGTACGAAGAAATGTTTAATAAACAGATGATTAAAGCAAATTCATAATTTGCTTTATTACTGAAATCAATAAAAAAACTCCCTTGTTCATCATTGAATAAGGGAGTTTTTTTATGCAATTGTTGGGTACTTAAATATCAATATGAAATTGTGAATTGTCAATTGTGAATTAGTGTTTTGATTCGCATAAACTTACTTGATTTATGTAATTTGATAAATGAAATACTAATTATAATACCAATCAACTTGTCTAATCACTACCTATGTTTCAATTCCTCCTTTTCCTTCGCCTCAGCCAATTTCCACCAAGGCAAGTAGGGATAAGCGTGATGTTCGTGATGATAACCAAAGAAGTAACATGAAATAAAAGCCATAAAATGATTGAGTTTCTGACTTCGAGATTTATAAATATCATTTGCCTCATGTTCGCCACGGTGCGGAAGATAAGTACCAAAATAAAAAAGTTGTAGCGTACTCAAAATCGCTGGCACTTCCCAAAAGACAATCAGGTTTTCCATCGGAAAAACTAATTTCAATAGATTATAAGTAATTGCCATCAACAAAATCTGCCAGAAGGTAACGTACTCCAACGCAAATTTTAAATACCATCTAAAAAAGTTTCCATTATAATAATCTGGGTCATCGTCAGTTACTACGTTTTTATGATGTAAGTGATGTTTCTTTGATAATTTTTCATAATTATTATAAGCAAAAAGTGTAGCACACAAAAAACCAATGGCATAGTTGAGTTTTTTATTATGCGGAGCAACAACGCCATGAATAGCATCATGTGCAGTAATAAAAACGCCTGTATAAAGTTGCATTTGCAACAACATAAAAACATAGACCAAAGGATTATAAAAATCTATCGGATAATTCAACAAGTAGGCAAGCGAAATGCCCCAAAGTGAAATAATACTGATGGCAAAAAAGAGTCCTTTATACTTCATAAAACTGAGTGGCTGCACAAGTAATTTGAGAATGATACTTTAAAAACTCATTTATCCGTAACTTTGTTACAAAGATAAGATAAATCATTAGCATCCAGTTTTGCATTGAGCATGGCAAAAATAGAAAAAGAATTACAGCAGGCGATTGTGGCGATGCCTCAGAAAGAGAAAGATAAATTATTGTTGAGACTCATCGGTAAAGATGATATTTTGATTCAACAATTGACTTTTACTTTGGTGGAAGAAAGCCTAACGATGGAGTCGAGAAGAGACGAGATAAAAGTATTGATTGATAAATTATACGATACTACCAATTACTCTTCGGGCTATTTGATGATGGATATGCGTTATACCAATGCAGAAATTACTCGCCATGTAAAAGTAACCAAGGACAAATACGGAGAAGTAGAATTGACCTTGAAATTACTGAAAGAGTGCTTTGAAAAACAATTGAAATGGATTGAAAAATACTCTTCAAAGTCAGATACTTTGGCACTTTATGTAGTGAAAAGAACAGATTTTCTGTTAAAAAAAGTGGTGAAAATGCACCCAGATATTCAATTTGATTTTCATGCAGATATGAATACTTTATTAGAATATCTCCACAAATACGCTACTGCTTATTATGCCAAAGAATTAAAAATGCCAAAAACTTATGAAATCGCTGAGTCAGATATATAGTTGATGTTAAAACAAGCAAAGCTAATTACTTGACAATTTTCATACACAGAGTTTAACAGAGGTTTATGGAGTTTCACAGAGTATTTGTTACAATGTTTCTCTGTGAAACTCTTGTATTCTCTGAGGTTCTCTGTGTTTTTTATAAGATTGTCCATTTGTTGGAACATAATGTCACAATGTACTTTAAAGTCTTGTTAGTTAATGTTTTAAGTTTTACACATATCATAATTTATAACTCATATTTAGCATTACCATGAATCAACAAGAACACTTAGCGACTTTTATCAAGACTTTCTCTGAAAGTCTGCAAGATAATTCCTTTGTAAAAATCTCTTTGGGCAATTATAAAGGCACAGAAGAACAACTCAAGAATATTTATATCAAAAGAGTTTTAATCAAAAAAGAAGAAAAACTCAGTTTTACTTATCGCTACAAAACTCGTGATATTGTAAAGAATTTTTCACTGTCGGAAGGTATCAAAGATGTCGAAAAAGCATTGCAAGAAGGTTTTAATATTGCAACGCTTTTTACAAACAAATTTGATTTGATTATTGAAAAGTTAAATCAAAAAACCGTTTTACGTAAAACTGATTCAAGTAATCCAAAAGCCATTTCTTTGGAACATGACAAAGTGAAAAATCGCTTGATAAAGCCACAGGAAAAACCGTATTTGCATGAATTAAAGATTACCGATGAAGCAGGAAATGTCTATAAAAATGCACAAGATAAGTATCGTCAGATTAATCATTATGTTGAAATCTTGAGTACTTTAATCAAAGATATTCCTACGCAAAATCAGTTAAAAGTAGCCGATATGGGTTCTGGCAAAGGCTATTTAACTTTTGCTTTGTACGATTATTTGATAAATGTCTTAAAAGTTGAAGCAACAGTAACAGGCGTTGAATTCCGCCCAGACATGGTGGCACTTTGTAATAACATTGCCCAAAATACAGGTTTTTCAACACTCAATTTTGTAGAAGGAACAATTGAAGATTATGACAGTACAGGTACTAATATTTTAATTGCTCTGCACGCTTGCGACACTGCCACCGATGATGCCATTTACAAAGGAATCACCGCCAATGCCGATTTGATTGTAGTTGCACCTTGTTGTCATAAACAAATCAGAAGAGAAATTGAAAAACATAAAGCATCCAACGAATTAGATTTCTTGACGAAGTACGGCATCTTTTTAGAGCGACAAGCAGAAATGGTAACGGACGGAATAAGAGCGATGATTTTGGAATACTTCGGCTATAAAACTAAAGTGTTTCAATTTATATCAGATGCTCATACGCCTAAAAATGTATTAGTTGTAGGAATTAAAAATCCGAATGCAGTATCTAAAAAAGAAGAAATTTTGGCAAAGCTAAAAGCCACAAAAGAGTACTTTGGTATAGAATATCATCATTTAGAAAGATTGTTTCAATTGTAAATAATTGTAAAATAAAAGCGTTAGCCAATCACAAATAAATTAATGATTCGCTAACGCTTTTATTTTATTCACAGATTGTAATTATTTGGACTCAAAACTCCACACTCGCAATTCATCACTACTCTTTAAGGCGATAATCTTTCGATTTTCCAAGTATGCTCTTCTAATTTTGTATAGGCGATGCGGTCGTGTAATCTTGATGGGCGACCTTGCCAAAATTCTACATATTCAGGAATCAAACGATAGCCGCCCCAATGTGGAGGTCTTGGAATGGGTTCATTCCCAAATTTTTCCTTCAAATGTTTTTCTCTTTCTTCTAATACTTCTCGGCTTTCAATCACCATACTTTGGTTAGAAACCCAAGCCCCAATTTGGCTTCCCAGAGGACGAACTTGAAAATATGCGTCAGATTCTTCGGCTGAAACTTTTTCCATTTTGCCTTCAATACGTACTTGTCGCTCTAATTCTACCCAAAAAAAAGTAATACAAGCATGAGGGTTTTCGGCTAATTCAGCACCTTTTCTACTGAGATAATTGGTATAAAAAGTAAAACCTTCGTCGATTCCTTTCAACAAAACTACTCTCGCAGACGGCTTTCCGTCGGCTGAAACCGTAGAAACCAACATGGCGTTGGGTTCTGGTAATTTACTTTCAATGGCTTCATGAAACCATTTTTTGAATTGTTCGAGTGGAGAAGCGTTTACATCTTCTACATCCAAACTCCCTTTTGTGTAATTTTCACGTAGGGCAGCAATATTAATATGTGTCATAATACTGGTGACGATTTCTTAATGATTGTTGAATAGAATTTTTGTTTTTTCTATGATGATGCCAATTTCGTTAAAATTAAACAAAGCAACAATGAGGAATGTTATTGTTGGATTTTAAATTTTATAATATTGAATAGCATTGTAAAAAAAAGTGTTTGCTTTTCCTTGAAAAACAAACACTTGATCTATCGTCATTATTAATCTTCAATGCTAAAATCTATTCTAAAAATCACCAAACATAAGTAGCCACTACGCCAGCTTCAAGCGTTTGGGTGATTTTTTTACCTTGGAATGAAATATTAAAAGATTGAGCTTTGTTACTTTCGTTTTGAACGATTAAAACTTTTTTGCCTGAAAGGGTTTTAAAAGCAACATTCGGTAAAGTCATCGTTACGTTCGAGGCAATTCTTACCGCATTGGGACGAACAAATTTTGAAGCCTGTGCTACAATATAATAGGCAGGATTACGAGTAATCTTGTTGCCATCAATCGTAATTGCTCCCAAGCATTGCGTACAACCACCTTCGGTATGCGGATTTTGTTGTGGGTCGGCAGCCAAATTCCATTCCAATACTGTTTTTGCCCAATTGCGAGAAGCACCAATGATTAAATTTTTAATGTGCCAAGCAAAATCTCCTGCAAAGTTTCCTGGACTTCCAATCCATTGTTCAGTGAAATAGACATTTTTGTCTGGATGAGCATTATGAACATCCGAAAGAGCTTCAATACTTCCGCCATACAAATGAAAAGCCGAGCCGTCAATATATTTTCTGGCTTCGGGGTCATTCAAAATTGAGATAGGATAATCTGGTCGGTCGGCATTGTGGTCATAAATCAAGATTTTTGTCGCAATCTTGCCAGCTTTGAATGTTGGCCCTAAATATTTTTTTACAAAGAGTAATTGTTCTTCGGGCAACATCAATAAGCTTGGATTGTTTCCGGGATGAAGTGGTTCGTTCTGCACCGTGATGGCATCAATCTTGATACCTTCTTTTTTCATTTCTTGGATGTACTTGGCTAAATATTGGGCATAAACGCCATAATATTCTGGTTTCAAACTTCCACCTTTTGAATTATCATTACTTTTCATCCAAGTTGGTGGCGACCACGGCGAACCTAAAATTTTGATTTCAGGATTGATTGCCAAAATTAGTTTTAATACAGGAATAAGGTCTTTTTTATCGGGAGCTAATGAAAATTGGCTAAGTTTCGGGTCGCTTTCTCCTTGTTTTAAATCATTATATGAAAAAACATGGTCGTCTAAATCAGAAGCTCCAATGCTGATTCTGAGATAGCTTACGCCAATATTGTTGGCATTGGTCGTGAAGAGTTCTTTTAGCAAAGCATTTTTTTCGGCAATGCCCATTTGGTTGATTAACGTAGCACTTCCGCCCGTAAGCGTAAAGCCAAAACCATCCATTTTTTGAAAAGATTTGGTCTCGTCCACAAAAATTGTGGGGAGGAGGTTATCAATTTTTTCAAAAGAGAAAGTTTTGGCTTGTTTTTGCAACAAAGCAGATTTGTCGGGACTTGTCAGCCAGACTTCTACATTTTTGCCTTGAGCAATACTATAAAAATGGTTAATGCCAGCGAAACAGAAAAGGAGGAGTACTCTAAGCATATTTTTCATAAAAGGAAGATTGTTTTGATGTCAGCTTGATTCACAAGAGTCTGCAAAATAATCTCTTTTTCGTTTGTAGGGGTATCCTGTTTTGTCCTTGCCAATTAGGTAAAATCAGTTTTCAAATCGTACATATCTCAAAGTTGATAAGGATTTACACAATGGAGATTTTGTATATTCTGAAAATCTTTCATGTTACGAGAAACAAGAGTAAGATTTAGTGCAATGGCGGTTGCAGCAATGATGGCATCAGGAAGTTTTATTTTCTTTTGTTTTCTAATATTAATCGTTTGCTCTTCAATTTCTTGAGAAATTGAATGTGTAGTAGCTAAATCCATGAATTCTTTCAGTTCTTTTGTGGCAGATTCATGTCCAAGTATTTCAATACGATTAATTACAGATACATTAAAGTCGTTGTTTAATGCACTTTCCAAAAAAAGATGAGCATCAGAAGGGAGTGAACCCGAAAGGTATTCCAATATGACATTGGTGTCAATTAAATATTGCGTTCCCATTGTTCTCTACTACTTTCAATATCATCAATCATTTTTTGTGCTGTCTCTTTCGTTATACATCCTACAAAGTCTGATGGCTTCTTTTTCGTGAGTTCATTTAATTTCAAATCATTGAGTTGTGCCGATATTTTATGCCATTCTTCAATCGGAATTACCACAGCCGTGTGTTTTCCGTCGCTATCAGTTATATAATGTAATGCCATGTTAATAGCTGTTTGATACTATTCATAAAAATAGGCTTTTCTACTGACATTTTATATATTTCATAGAGTCAATTTCTGTACTCTATGAAATATATGCTTTGTTTTCACTACGTTACATTCATAAGTTGTTCCATCATGCTGGCGTGGAAGCTTTCTAAATTGTTTTGTAAAGTATTTACTAATTTCTGAGAGCCTAAATAGGCAATATTTCGTTGATGAAGTGTTTTTGGTTGAATATCTAAAATACTTTGAGTTCCGTCTGAGGATACGCCACCTGCTTGCTCAATCACGAAAGCCAATGGGTAACATTCGTAAAGTAAACGTAGTTTCCCATCTTTTGCTTTGCGTGTTGGCGGGTAAATGTAAATGCCACCTTTTAATAAATTTCTATGGAAATCTCCCACCAACGAACCAATATAACGTGCCATACAGCCTGATTCTTGACGCATTTTATTGATAAAATCTTTGATAGGATTCTGAAATTCATCATAATAAGCATCGTTGACCGAATAAATTTTCCCATCTTCTGGCATTTTCATATCAGGATGTGAAAGGAAATACTCGCCCAGAGAATTTTCATAAGTAAAACCGTTTACGCCTTTGCCTGTGGTATAAACCATGATGGTCGAAGAACCATAAAGGATGTACCCCGCCGCTACTTGTTTACGTCCGCCTTGTAAAAAATCGGCTTCGATGGCTGGCGTTCCGATAGGGCTGATTCTGCGATAAATTGAAAAAATTGTTCCGATAGAAACGTTTACATCAATATTCGACGAGCCGTCTAAAGGGTCCATCGCTACCACGTACTTTGCGTTCAGATTACCCGTTTGGATAATTTCGTCATCTTCTTCCGAGACTATGCCCACCACTTCTCCGCCATTAATCAAAGCCCTGATAAAGCGAATATTGGCAATCATATCTAATTTTTGCTGTGATTCACCTTGAACATTTTCAGTTCCTAAAGCACCCGTAATGTCGATTAATCCTGCCCGATTAATTTCACGATTGATGATTTTTGAAGCCAAAGCAATGTCCCTCAACAACTGAGAAAGTTCTCCTTTGGCATAAGGAAAAGCTTCTTGCTGGCGATTGATAAACCTGTCGAGCGTTGTGCCAACAGGTAAAGCGAGATTAAGGTTGTTGGTCATAGTTTTTGTAAGCTATCAGCCGTGAGCTATGAGCTTTGAGTATTAAGCTGTGAGTTATGAGCTTTGAGCTTTTTTGGTCTTTTTTTAAAATTAAAAATCAAAAATCTCATGGCTCAAGGCTCATAGCTCAAAGCTGGTAGCTCACAGCTAAGAAGCTATTTACCACTAATTCTAAGATAGTTTTCTTCAAATGATATGGCTAAATTTTTAGCCTTTGTGTCATAAGCTTCTTTGTCTGCCCAAGTATTTTTTGGATTTAATAATTCTTGCGGAACATTTGGGCAACTTTCTGGCATTTCTAAACCGAAAACCTCGTGTTTGATGAAATTAATTCTTTCAAAATCACCCTTCAAAGCTGCGTGAATCATAGCACGAGTATAAGAAAGTTTCATTCTTGAACCGACGCCATAGCCACCGCCCGACCAGCCTGTATTAATCAACCATACTTTTACATCGCCAGCTTTGATTTTTTCGCCTAATAAATCAGCATATTTTAGCGGATGTAATGGTAAAAATGCTGCACCAAAACAAGCCGAGAAAGTAGCTTGTGGTTCTTTAACGCCCATTTCTGTTCCTGCCAATTTTGAAGTATAACCAGCCACAAAGTAGTACATGGCTTGTTCTGTACTCAATTTTGAAATTGGAGGTAAAACCCCGAAAGCATCTGCCGTAAGGAAGAAAATGTTTTTTGGAGCATTACCAACCGACGGCACAGCTACATTCGGAATATAATTAATTGGATAAGCAGTACGAGTATTTTCGGTAACACTTTGGTTGGTATAATCAACACTGGTAGTGCCTTCGATAAAACGAGTATTTTCTAAAATAGCACCGTAGCGAATAGCTCCAAAAATTTCAGGTTCTTGTTCTTGACTAAGGTTGATTACTTTGGCATAACAACCACCTTCAAAATTAAAGACTTGTTTATCGTCCCAGCCATGCTCGTCGTCGCCGATGAGTTTTCTGTATGGGTCGGCGGAAAGCGTTGTTTTACCTGTACCCGACAAACCGAAGAATAAAGCTGTATCGCCATCTTTGCCAATATTGGCAGAACAGTGCATTGAAAGTACTTTTTTCTCTTCGGGCAAAATATAATTCAGTACTGTAAAAATTCCTTTTTTCATTTCACCTGCATAAGCCGTTCCACCGATTAAAATGATTTTTCTCGTGAAATCAATAATTGTAAAATTGCCTTGACGAGTACCATCTATGGCAGGGTTAGCTTCAAATTCTGGCACATTTAAAATCAACCATTCAGGTTCAAAGTTTTCCATTTCGCTTTCATCTGGGCGAAGAAACAAGTGATTACAGAATAGGTTATGCCAAGCTAAAGTATTGACAACTAAAATATTGGTTCGGTGTTCGGGTGCAGCACAAGCATAAACGTAACGAGCGTAGAGTTTTTTGTTGGCAACGAAAGTCAACATCTTTTGGTAAAGAGCTTCAAATTTATCAGCCTCAAAAGCCTGATTGATTTCTCCCCAAGCTACTGTTTCAGCGGTTTTATCGTCATATACCGAAAACTTATCTTTCGGCGAACGTCCCGTGAATTTACCAGTGTCGCACATAAAAGCACCTGTATCCGTAAGTGTACCTTCACCATTTTTCAGAGCTTCCTCGATGAGTGTTGATACTCTAAGGTTGAGGTGAATGTCGGTGTGGAGGCTTAAAATTGGATGATTAACTGTTGGTTTTGCAGTTGTGCTAAAGTCAGACGTAAGAATGTCGTGTTTCATAATATATCATTTTAAAAGACCAATAATCAATTTGTTTTGTTTTTGATAATTATCATACACAAAGATATATTTGCGTAAAATTACAAACAAGCGAAAATTCGCTAAATTATATATTTACACTGATTTCTTTAAATAATACCATGAAATAGGAGTAATTGACAGGTTTTTGAGCTTTTAAATATTGGAATATTCGAGTATGAGCTTACAAGAATTGAAAGAAAATCAAAATGGTTATATTAAATAGCCTATTTTAAACTTTGGTAGTTTAATGTTTTTTGTGTAAATTCAACTATGGATTTACTTTATACAGAAGAGCAACTATTTATTCCAATCATCTCAGATTACGGATTTAAGGCAACTTTTGGCAACGAAGGTAATACGCTTTTTTTACGTAAAGGTTTACAAGCTTTAATTAAGTCTGATGTGCCAATAACGGATGTTCAATTCGATAAAAATACTTTTGAAGGTATCACACAAGATGCTCGTGGTGGTATTTTTGATTTAGCATGTACAGATGAAAATGGTAATCAATTTATTGTCGAAATGCAATATGGAGAAGCTCCCAACTTTGTTCAAAGAATGAAGTTTTATGTTCTTCATAAATTTAATGCCATGGTTAAAAAAGGTAAATTTGATTATGGAGGACTTTCAAAAATTTATTGTATTGCCATTTTGGCAAATAATATTTTACCTTATCCTTTTTACCATAGTATAGCTAATTTACGATGCGAAAACGGAGAACTTTTTGACGAACAAATGACGTTTATAACGATAGAATTAGAAAAGTTTTCTTTAGAAGAGTTGAATGTTAAGAGTGATTTAGAAAAGCTAATTTATACTATGAAAAAGATACATACAGTGACAACGCCAGCTCAATTTCCAACATTTTGGGACGAAGAATGGCTAAAAGTAGCGATTGATGAGTTGGATAGACGAAAGATGACTCCTGATGAAAGAGCGTCATTTGAGATTTTGATAGCCAGAAATGCTGAAGCTGTAAAAGCTGAAAATAGAAAAATTAAAGAAGCACAAGATGAGGTGAAATTTGAGACGGTAAAAAATCTAATAAATTTAGGTATATTAACTTCCTCTCAAATTGCCCAGACCGTTGGAGTTAGTGAAGCATTTGTTCTGAGTATTATGAATAAATAATAACTACAAAAAGCCTGTCACACAAAGTGGACAGGCTTTTTTTCATCCCCAAGACTAATCAATCAATTAATGAAATTGTTCTTCCTCTGTCGAGCCTTTTAATGCTCCAGTTGAACTTAAGCCATTGGTAACAGTATTTTGGATAGCATCAAAATAACCTGTTCCTACAAAAGCTTGATGTTTTATAGCTTTGAAACCTTTGCTTTGTAAAGCAAATTCTCTTTGTTGTAATTGCGAGAAACCAGCCATTCCACGAGCTACGTAGTCAGATGAAAGCTCGAACATAGCCGTATTAAGGGCATGGAAACCAGCCAAAGTAATAAACTGGAATTTATAACCCATGGCTGCTAATTCTTCACGGAAAGTTTCCATTTGTTTTTCATCCATAAATTTCGCCCAGTTGAACGAAGGCGAGCAGTTGTATGCCAACATTTTACCCGGAAATTTAGCATGAATACCTTCGGCAAAAGCACGAGCCATTTCTAAATCTGGATTTCCCGTTTCCATCCAAATCAAGTCGGCATAAGGTGCGTAGCTCAATCCTCTGTCGATACCTTGTTGTAAACCATTTTTTACATGATAGAAACCTTCTGAAGTTCTACCTTTTTCATACTCTACAAAAGGTTTGTCTCGGTCATCTACATCAGAAGTAATCAAATTGGCTGCTTCTGCATCTGTACGAGCAATCACCAAAGTAGGTACGCCACAAACGTCTGCTGCCAAACGTGCGGCAATTAATTTATTGATAGCTTCTTGCGTAGGTACTAATACTTTACCGCCCAAGTGTCCACATTTTTTGGCAGAGGATAATTGGTCTTCAAAGTGTACGCCCGAAGCTCCTGCTTCAATCATCCATTTCATCAATTCAAAGGCATTCAAGTTCCCACCAAAACCAGCTTCTGCATCCGCTACGATGGGTACCATCCAATGTATATCTCCTTCGCCACTTACCGACTGAATTTGGTCTGCACGCAACAAAGCGTTGTTGATTCTTTTTACCACGTTTGGCACGCTATCGGCAGGATATAAACTTTGGTCTGGGTACATATTGCCCGAAAGGTTGGCATCTGCTGCCACTTGCCAGCCGCTCAAGTAAATGGCTTTCATCCCTGCTTGTACTTCTTGCACAGCCTGATTTCCCGTCAAAGCACCCAAGCCTGCTACCCATTCGTCTGTATGTAACAAGTTCCAAAGACGTTCAGCACCCATGCGAGCGATACTGTAATCAAACTGATACGAACCTGCTAAACGTGCTACTTCAGTAGCTGTGTAAGGTCTTTCTACGCCTTTCCAGCGTGGATTGGTTGTCCAATCAGTTATCAACTGTTGGATTCTGTCTTCTTGTGAAATTTTCATGGTTTTGTTTTGTTATAAGAATTTATAATAGCTATGAGTTTTGAATGATGAATTTGTAATGTCCGAAGGAATATGAAGGTCATTGATTTCGGCTTTCAGGTGTCGGATTTCGGCTTTATCAAATGCTTTTTTATTAGAGATAACCTCTAATGAAGACTTTTTCTAAAATTTCCGAAATCAGAAAGCCCAAATCCTAAATAGCTAATTTTCGCCTAACTATCTCATAATTCATAATTCAAAACTCATAATTCACTCACACTGTTTCTACTTCTTCTGTTGTCAAAAGCGTTGTATATGCCTCTGTGGTTAGGAATAAATCAAAATTTTCTTGCGTAACAAGTTTATCGAAAAGGTTAATAGCATCGAAGAATTTTCCGTTGAAATAATTATCATCGCCTACCATGTGTTTAATCTTTTGGATTTCGTCAGCCAATAAAAACTTAAACATCGAAATATCAATCGTTACGCCATAATAGGTTTTTGCTTTATGGTGAATCCACTGCCAAAGTTGAGCTCTCGAAATTTCGGCAGTGGCAGCATCTTCCATAAGGTTATGAATAGCTGCTGCACCGATGCCTCTCAACCAAGATTCAATGTACAAAATGCCTACTTGTATGTTCATTCTGATACCTGCTTCAGTAATTGAAGCGTCAGGAATGTTGAAATTGGTCAATTCTGACGCCTGAATTACTTCGTTTTCAAGTAAAATATGTTTTTGATTCGGTTTGTCTCCTAAAGCTTTATTGAACGGAATCAATGCCACAGGTACTAAGTCTGGATGTGCCACCCAAGTACCATCAAAACCCGTTTTTGCTTCTAATTCTTTATCGGCATTTACTTTCTCGAAAGCAAGTTTATTGATGTTTTCGTCCTTACGGCTTGGAATATACGCCGACATTCCGCCCATCGCATGTGCTTTTCTTCTATGACAAGTTTTTACCAAAAGTTTAGCATAAGCTCGCATAAATGGTACTGACATCGTTACTTGCGAACGGTCGGGCAGGATGCAGTCTGAAAAACGATGGAATTTTTTGATACACGAGAAAATATAATCCCAACGCCCAGCATTCAAGCCTGCAATGTGTTGGCGGAGTTCGTATAAAATTTCGTCCATTTCAAAAGCCGCCGTAATGGTTTCAATCAAAACGGTTACTTTAATTGTCCCTTGTGGCATTTCTATGGCTTCTTGTGCGAAAATAAATACCTCGTTCCAAAGTCTTGCTTCGAGGTGGCTTTCCATTTTTGGAAGATAAAAGTATGGGCCACTTCCACGTTTTACCAATTCCCAAGCATTATGAAAAAAGAATAAACCAAAGTCAAAAAGGGAAGCTGACATCGGTTCGCCATCAATCAAAACATGGTTTTCTTCCATGTGCCAACCTCTTGGACGTACTTTCAAAACGGCTACTTTTTCTTTCAAACTATAAAATTTCCCATTTTCTGCGGTGAAATCAATTTGTTTTCTGATGGCATCGTGCAAATTGATTTGTCCGTCTAAGACATTATTCCAAGACGGCGTATTGGCATCTTCAAAATCCGCCATAAATACTTTTGCACCAGAGTTCAAGGCATTGATTACCATTCTGCGGTCAACTGGGCCTGTAATTTCGGTACGTCTGTCTTGCAAATCCGCTGGAATAGGAGCGACCGACCAATCCGACGAGCGTATCGCTGCTGTACTTTCCAAGAAATCTAATTTCTTTCCATTGTTTATTTCTTCTTGAAGACTTTCACGTTTTGCCAAAAGTGTTTTACGCTGTTTGTTGAAAACTCTGTGTAAGTCTCTTATAAAAATCAAGGCATCTTCACTAAGGATTTCCGCTTGAGCTAAAGTAATTTCTTTGAGTATCTCTACTCCTGTGACTGGCTTCATCATGGCTTTTTTTTGCTTTGTTATGATTGATAATTTTTTAACTATATTCTTTATGTATTTTAAACAAGAAGAATAATAGAAAAGAAGATTTGTCTTGTTGTTATTTCTTTGACAAACTTAGTAAAGCGAAAAATATAAAACAAGCGAAATTTCGCTAAAATAAAAATACATGGATTTTTATTTGAAAATTTATATTTATTTTTGATAAAGTCTAATTAAATGGCGTGAAAACTTGTCTTTATAGGTATAAAAGGATAAGCTTCTCTTTTGTATATTTTTGAGCGAAATTTCGCTAAATTTTAAATTTTATTATTTGTTTTAATAAATATTATTAGTTTTGTAAAAATTATATAGCTATGAGCGTAAACAGTGATAAAGTAAAAATAATATTTGGGCTAAAAATCCGACAATTACGTTTGGATAAAAAACTTTCGTTGAGTGAAGTAGCCGAAAAATCAAATCTTTCTATTTCCTACTTAAATGAAATAGAAAAAGGGAAAAAATATCCCAAAACCGAGAAAATCATGGCTTTGTCGGAAGCACTCGAAATTGACTATGATTCATTGGTGTCGCTCAAGCTCAGCAAGCAATTAGAACCCATTGCTGAATTGCTAAACTCAAATATTTTAACAGAATTACCCTTAGAAATCTTTGGCGTAGAACCTTCCGACTTCATCGAATTGATGTCCGAAGCTCCTGCTAAAATCAGTGCGTTTATTAGTACGATTATCGAAATTAGTCGTAATTATGATATGCGTGTGGAGCAGTTTTACTTTTCGGTATTGCGTTCATATCAAGAAATGTATGATAATTACTTTGAAGATTTAGAACAATCTGCACAGCAATTTAGAAGACTTTTCGAGATAACGCCTACGACTTCGCCCAACGAAAAGTTATTGGCTGAAATCTTAGAGAATTTCTATGGCTATCATATTGAGGAATTTTCAAAAGAAGAATATCCCGATTTGGTAACGATTCGTTCGGTTTATGACCCAAAAACTTCCAAATTATTAATCAATAAAGATTTAAGTACCGAACAGAAAACCTTTACTTATGGTCGTGAGATTGGCTACCAATTCTTGCAACTAAAAAAACGTTCGTACATCTCGTCGGTAATTGAAGTAGATTCTTTCGAACAAGTACTTAATAACTTCAAGGCTTCGTACTTCGCTGGGGCAATTTTGATTAACAAAAATATTTTGGTGGACAGACTTACCTATTTCTTCGCTTCGCCGAAATGGGACGAAAATATGTTGCTAAGTATTATGCGTTTGTTCAATGTTACGCCTGAAGTATTTATGCACCGCTTGTCGAACTTGATGACGAGCCATTTTAAAATTAATAACCTTTTCTTTTTACGTTTCAACAATCAAGTGGGCGACGATTTGTTTTATCTCACCAAAGAAATGCACTTGGCAAAATTGCATACGCCCCACGGAACGGCTTTGAACGAGCATTATTGTAGAAGATGGATGTCGCTGACGGTGTTGAAAGATTTGGAAAAAAGCCAAAAAGAAAATGGCTACAATCCAGAAGAGGTTTTGTGTAAAGCACAGATTTCAGAATATATCGACACAGGCAATAATTACTTGGTGATTTGTTTGGCAAAACCTTCACCACCGAATTTGAAGATGAACAGTAGTGTTACTTTAGGTTTTGCGATTGACGATAATCTGAAAAGTATCGCCAATTTCTTGCCTGATTCATCTTTGATTCACAGAAAAGTAAATGAAACCTGCGAGCGTTGCGGAGCGGTTGACTGTGCCGACAGAATGAAGCCGCCTTATGTCTTGCAAAAACGCCAAGCGAGAGAAAAAATTAAGGAAGCTATTTTAAAATTGAACCTGTAAATTTCTTAAAATACTCATAAAGAGATTTTTAAGGTAAATCATTCTGAAAATTTTCGCCAAGTAGTCAATTTTTTCTTTGATTTGTACAATGAATTGCGAAATTATTGTACTTAAAGAATAAAATTTCGATATTTTTAAAATTACAGAATAATATTTTGAGTAATAGCTATTTTTGTAGCTTTTTCCATCGAAAAAAAATGTTTACTAAAATTATTGTATTGTTGCTTAATTGATATATATTTGCTAAATATACTATATCGCATAATTTCTATGAAAAATCCAAATTGTCCTCGCTGCGACTCTCAGAATGTCACAAAAAGCGGCGTTATCAAAGAAAAACAACGTTTTAAATGTAAGGATTGTAATTATAATTTTACAGTTGAAAAGCTCGGAAAAGGCATTTCTGCCTATTATGTTATCAAGGCCTTACAATTGTACATTGAGGGAGTTAGCTACCGTGAAATCGAGCGACTTTTGGGCGTTTCGCACGTGTCGGTGATGAACTGGGTGAAGAAATATCAAATCAAAATTCCTAAAAATTCAGATTATTATCCTACTTATAAAATAATGAATCATAAGGAGTTAGCTGCATTTTATGCTGATAGAGAGAATTTGAGAGATTCAGGAATGATTGTGACAGAATTAGGCGATAAGTTTATGTTGATTAAGTGGGAGAGGCTAAAGCATTAAAATTATCTTATGATAATTTATAGAGTTTTTTGGCAAAAATGAGTAGCTTTTGTTGAAATCTTGTAATATCGAAATTTTAAAAACTATACTTAAATAGCGTGGCTATACCATTGCTATTGACAGTATAGTTTTTTTTATGACCTTTGACCTGTACTTATACAAAAAAAACACGTTAAAGTACAAAATAGGACAAAACAAGACAAAACAAAACCACAAAAAACCATTTAGTGCCATGAAGAGAATATTACTTTGTTTGTTGCTCGGAATGCTGGGCAAAAACCAGCTTTCCGCTCAACAAACACCAGCCGCCACTCCTCCAGCGGAACAAAAAGTTACTGTGTATGGATTCTTGAGAAACGATGTTTACTACAATTCTCGTAGAAATTTAGATTTAAGAGATGGTGTGTTGGATGTCTATCCTCTGGATGCTACCAATTTACCAACCAGAACAGGAACAAGCCTTACACCCAATGCCAATGACGACGCCAACGCTATTCCACAATTAGGTTATTCAGCAATTGTGACTCGTCTGGGAGTAAAAATAGGGGGTATCACTGCTTTCGGAGCAAAAGCTTCGGGTACTTTAGAAACCGACTTCTTCGGAATTACCAACGGAGCATCTGGTACTTCGGGCGGTGGAACAGAAAACTTACTTCGTTTGCGTCATGCTTATGTAGCTTTAGATTGGACCAAAGATCAGTTGATGATTGGTCAATATTGGAATCCGAATTTTATTCCTAAATGTTTCCCCGGAACAGCCAACTTTAGTACAGGTATTCCTTTCAATCCGTTCTCATTTGTTCCTCAAGTACGTTTGACGCACAAAATGGGCAAAGAGTTTTCTTTAATGGGAATGATGTACGGCTACAATTTAGCAGGCTTTAGCCCTGCTGGTACTTTCGGAGCAGGAACGGGCGTAGATGCTCAGAAGTTTTCAACTACTCCAGCTTTTGCTACACAATTGGGTTTTGAAAACAAGAAATTTTTAGCAACGGTAGGTTTAGAAGGCAATACTTTAACGCCAAGAATTACAGATACTTATAATTCTTCAACAGGCGTTTGGGGTGGAACTGGTGCAGGAAATGTTCAGAAAAACATCTCTACAAGCCTATTCACTTTGAATTTATTAGCATTTGCTAAATTAACGACAGATAAAGCTACCGTGAAATTCCATACTACTTATGGCAAAAGCTATACACAATACGTAGGAATGGGTGGATTTGCAGAATACAGAGACGCAACTACTGGTCAATGGAAATACGAAGCACAAAGCCAATTGAATATGTGGGGTGAAATTATCTCTACTACTTCTAAGAAAGTACAGCCTGCTATTTTCATCGGTTATTTACAAAACTTAGGTTTATCGAACCCAATTTTAGCAAGTAGCGTAAAATCAGGAACATTAGCCTTCCAAGGAAGGGGAATAAGCACTGCTACTTCTCGTACATTCGATAACTTATTGAGAATCTCGCCAAGAGTAGATATTTATTCTGGAAAAATGAAGTTTGCCTTTGAATACGAATTATCATTAATGAAATGGGCTGACATCGACGCTACTGTGCCAAATGCAGACGGTTCGTTGCCAACAAATATTTCGTTCAAAGCAGGAACAGGTAGTTTAGCAAGACCTTTCGACGCAACAAATAGCAGAATTTCAGCAGTAATGGTGTATAACTTTTAAGCTGTGAGCTGTGAGCTGTGAGCTGTGAGCTGTGAGCTGTGAGCTGTGAGCTGTGAGCTGTGAAAAGTTTTAAATAGTAAAATTACAGAGAATAGCTGAATACAAAAAAACTCAAAGCTGAAAACTCAAAGCTGAAAGCTCAAGGCTCAAAGCTGATAGCTAACAGCGAATAACAAATGAATCACTCAATCAAAAAATAAACCCTTATAACAAATGTCAAATACTCACAAAACTTCTACTAAAGGATTAGCGGCCATTATCGGGGCTTCTTCAGTAGGAACACTCATTGAATGGTACGATTTTTACATTTTTGGTAGCTTAGCAACCATCATCTCAACGCAGTTTTTTCCAAAAGATAATCCTACTGCGGCATTCCTTTCTACTTTGGCCACTTTTGCGGCTGGTTTCGTAGTTCGTCCTTTTGGGGCATTATTCTTTGGTCGTTTGGGCGACTTGATTGGTAGAAAATATACTTTCATGGTTACCTTGGTATTGATGGGTGGAGCTACTTTTGCCATCGGTTTAGTACCAAAATATGAAACGATTGGTTTCTTTGCTCCTTTATTAGTATTGATACTCAGACTTTTACAAGGACTTGCTTTAGGTGGTGAATACGGTGGTGCAGCTACTTATGTGGCAGAACACTCGCCAGCAAATGCAAGAGGTTTCTGGACTTCATGGATTCAGATTACGGCTACTGCTGGTTTGTTTATCTCTTTGGGCGTTATCTTGATTACTAAAAACTCAATGACCAAAGAATCTTGGGAAGATTGGGGATGGCGTTTACCTTTCTTAGCTTCATTAATCATGGTTTATGTTTCGGTATTGATTCGTAAGAATATGTCTGAATCGCCATTATTTGCCAAAGCTAAAGCAGAAGGAAAAACTTCTACTAATCCTTTGAAAGAATCTTTCGGAAATAAATTGAACTTCAAATTTGTATTGTTAGCATTATTTGGTGCTACCATGGGACAAGGTGTGGTTTGGTACACAGGTCAGTTTTATGCTCAGACTTTCTTGTTGAAAATCATGAACCTTGATTTCGACCAAGCGAACACTTTATTGATTATCGCTTTGATGCTTGGTACTCCTTTGTTTGTATTTTTTGGTTGGTTGTCAGATAGAGTAGGGCGTAAGCCAATCATGTTGGCAGGTATGTTGTTAGCGGTATTGGCTTATCGTCCGATTTACGAAAAAATGTACCAAACAGCGAACTTGAAAAACAAAGAAGAAATCGTAGCACAAACTACGGTAGAAGTAAAACGTGATTTAGCTCCTGCTTCAACTTCAGATTCTTTGATTACGACTACTACCAAGAAAGTATATACAGACGGTGCTACTTATAAAGAAGTTAAAAAACAAACAATTGTAGCTGGTAAAGCAGAAGCCGACCAAGCAAAACCAGAAGTAACTAAAACGGTGAAACTGAACAGTTCAGACGAATGGACTTTGATTTGGTTAGTATTTATTCAGTTGTTATTTGTAACAATGGCTTATGGTCCAATTGCAGCCTTCTTAGTAGAAATGTTCCCAGTGAAAATTCGCTACACATCAATGTCACTTCCATACCACATTGGTAATGGTGTATTCGGTGGTTTGATGCCAGCAATCGCTACTTACTTGGTAACAAAAGCAAAAGACGCTAACGATGCAGCCGAAAAAGCAGGCGAAGCAATTATCAATACTCAGCCATACTTAGAAGGTTTGAACTACCCAATCTTGATTGCAGGCGTATGTTTTGTAATTGGTTTATTGTACATCAAAGAAGATAGAAGTATCAGAGACTAATCTTCAAAAATTATTTAGAAAATTTCATAAAGAACTCATTTTAAACGATATACAGAAATGAACGGAATTAAAAAAATATTAGGCATTGTGTGGATTCTTTTAGGTCTTGCAACAGCTTACTTCGGAATCTTCGAATTAGGTATTCCAAAATTCGCCTCAGGTAAACAAGAAGATTTGGTATTTGGAATCATTATCATGATAGTGCTTACGCCTATCATTACGGGAGGATTACTAATTTTTGGTAAGTATTCACTTAGTGGAGAGTACGACAACTAAGCCACTTATAAGTATGAGTGCAGAATTGAGAACGGTTCGCCGTAGCGATGCTGAGTTTTGAGTTTATAATGCTGCATGATTACTTACTTATACGAATTATTTGTTGCTGTACAGGGTAAAGAAAAAGGCGGAAATTTTCAATACAAACGCAAAAACAAATAATTCGTGTGAGGGTTAAATCTATAGTTTAAGTTTTAGGGATTTGGTGTTGGATAATGTATGCTTGTGATTAGGCTTTTTGCGGTACTCCAAGCATACATTTTTTTAAATCTATAATTGTTTAGCAAGTATCTTTTGCCTATTCTGAGAATAATTAAATTTTTCAGGTAAATTGTGATAGAATTACTGCCTCTGAGGGCAGAGATGAATCACTATCATGAAACAAAATCATAAGGAAATAAAATACCTAATTTCGAGTGTTATTTTTATGGTACTCCTCAATTTCCCTATTTTATCTATTTTCAATAAAAATAGTACCATAAATGGAATACCAGCTTTGTTTTTTTATGTGTTTACGGTGTGGGCAGTTTTTATTGGGTTTTTATATTGGAGTGTAAAAAAAGAAGAACAACAAGCAGAAAAAGATGAATAGCTCAATACTGATACTTGCTTCTCTACTTTATTTATCATTCTTATTTGGAGTAGCATATTGGGCAGAGAAACAATCGGAAAAAGGTAAAAGTTTAGTAACAAACCCATACATCTACGCCCTTTCTTTGGCAGTTTATTGTACCGCTTGGACTTTCTACGGTTCTGTCGGGCGAGTAGTTACTAATGGAATTGAATTTTTAGCCGTCTTCATCGGCCCAAGTATTATGATGCCGATTTGGTGGATTGTACTTCGGAAAATTATCAGAATTTGCAAAGCTCAAAGAATCACTTCTATTGCAGATTTCATCTCTTCAAGATACGGGAAAAATGCCACATTGGGAGTTTTAGTAACCCTCATGTGTATTTTGGGCATTTTACCTTATATCGCTATTCAGATAAAGGCTATTTCTAATAGTTTTATGATAGCCATGCGTTCGTCGCCAAATGAAAACTTGGACAAATTTTTCTTGAATGATTTGTCATTTTACTTTGTCATCGCTCTTTCGATTTTCACTATTATTTTCGGAACACGCAAAATTGATTCTACCGAACGCCACGAAGGCATGGTGGCGACTATCGCTGTTGAATCTATTATCAAATTAGTGGCTTTTGTAACGGTAGGTATTTTTGTTACTTACTATATTTTTAATGGTTTTTCAGACATTTTTTCCAAAGCATCACACATTCCTGAGCTTAGTAAATCATTCATTTTCAATTCAACTACTGAATCATCTACTTGGCTTTGGCATACGCTACTTTCGGTAATGGCAATTATGTTTTTACCTCGCCAGTTTCAATTGGCGGTGGTCGAAAACGTAAACGAAAAACACCTCAATACTGCCATTTGGCTGTTTCCTCTGTACCTGATTGTCATTAATATTTTTGTGATTCCAATTGCCATGGGTGGACATATTTTGTTTCCCTACAATACCGTCAATTCTGACGAATACGTACTGGCAATACCGTTGAGATTCAACGAAAAATTACTCACGCTTTTTACATATATCGGTGGGTTTTCGGCAGCTACCAGTATGATTATTGTTGAAACTATTGCACTTAGTGTAATGATTTCCAATAACTTAGTGATACCAACTATCTTGAAAAATAGTAAGCTTCAAGATAAATTCGGCGGAAACATCAGTGGTTTAGTAAAGATTATCAGACGTACTTCTATCGTCTTGATTATTCTTTTATCGTATATCTATTACAAAACCATTGCTGGGCATTATTCACTGGTGTCAAACGGGATGGTGTCGTTTTCGGCAGTTGCACAATTTACGCCAGCCATTATTGGCGGAATTTTCTGGAAAGGTGGAACACAAAAAGGTGCTTTAATTGGTTTATTGGTTGGTTCATTATTTTGGTTTTATACCTTAATGTTGCCTTCTATTGTAGGAGCAGGCTTTTTCCCACAGTCTATTATGGATCATGGGCTTTTTGGTTGGTCTATCCTAAAACCTTTTGCTTTGTTTGGTTTAAAAGGTATGGACAGTATTTCGCATGGTTTGTTCTGGAGTTTATTGTTTAACACTTTATGTTATTTATATTTTTCTATCAAAAGTACTCCTTCGTCTATCGAACATAGCCAAGCCGTAATTTTTGTAGATATTTATGAATACTCCAATCATGTAGAAAGTGCTTCCATTTGGCGAGGCACAGCTTATTTGAATGACATTCAATTATTATTAAGTAATTTTTTGGGAGAAAGAAAAGCCGAAAAAGTACTGAGATTATATACTCAAAAACATAATATTAAACTGAATTCAGAAAAAGCCGACCCGCAAGTAGTAAGTTATGTAGAAAAACTATTGGCAGGAATCATCGGTTCGGCGTCGGCTCGGATTATGATTTCTTCGGTATCAAAAGAAGAAAAAATTTCTACCGAAGAAGTAATCAGTATTTTGAAATCATCGCAAAGTTTACTTTCTGCCAACAAAGAGCTAAAAAGAAAATCAGTGGCATTGGAAAAAGCTACTTCTGAACTGAAAGAAGCCAACGAGATTTTGAAAAAAACGGATAAACTCAAAGACGATTTTTTATCGACCGTTGCCCACGAAATCAGAACGCCATTGACTTCTATTCGAGCTTTATCTGAAATTGTGTATGATAATCCAGACATGGATGTAACGGAAAGAGAGTATTTTTTGGGAACAGTCGTGAAAGAATCTGACCGACTCAGTAGATTAATCAACCAAGTATTAGACTTAGAAAAATACGAATCAGGCAAGCAAAAACTTATTTTAGAAGAAGTAGATATGCAAGAAATCGTGAAAGATTCGATTGATGCACTTTACCAACAAGCCAAAGAAAAAGAAATAAAAGTAGTGTTTTTGCCAGACCGTTTTGCTCCGAGATTTATGGCGGATAGAGATAAACTAATACAAGTAGTCGTAAATTTATTATCAAACGCCATCAAATTCTGTGAACCTCAAAAAGGCGAAATCGTTTTGGCAACCCATTATGTAGAAGGCTGTATTTATACCAGTGTACAAGATAATGGAGCAGGAATTGATAAGAATTTTCAAAGATTGATTTTTGATAAATTTTTTCAAGCCGAAGACCAAACCATCAAAAAGCCAAAAGGAAGCGGTTTAGGCTTGGCGATTTCAAAGAAAATCATCGCATTGCATCAAGGCGAAATTTGGGTTGAAAGCGAAGTTGGCAAAGGCTCTAAATTTACCTTTATGATTTCGGTAGTTTAAGGAGTGATTTGTTTTCAGTTACCTGATTACCAGTAATTTATTAAAATAAAGTTTTTCTTGAATTATCTTTTTTACTAAACAAGAAACCATTTTATAAACCATATACTAAGAGAGTAAAAATTGCTATCAGTTATCGGATTTCGGCTTTGAGCTAAAAGTATTGATTGAGTTTTTGGAATGTCAATAAGATTTTTGTAAGAAGAATCTTTATTAGTAATAATCTGACTGCTGATTGCTAAAAGCTGATAGCTAAGAATTTTAAATCTAATTTGCTCTCATACTTGAATAATGATAACTCGAAATTATCCATCCTTGAAAAATGAAAACAGCTATCAAAGTATTAATCGTTGATGACGAACCCAGCATATTAATGTCATTAGAATTTCTAATGAAAAAAGAAGGCTACCAAGTATTCATTGCCCGAGATGGCTCTGAGGCTTTAGATATCATAGAAAAAGAAGTACCTGCAATTATCCTTTTAGATATTATGATGCCACGAGTAGATGGCTACGAAGTATGCCGCATGATAAAAGAAAGTTTCAGGTTTCAGCATATTAAAATTGTTTTTTTGAGTGCAAAAAACAAAGAAATGGACATCGAAAAAGGATATGCTTTGGGTGCAGACCTCTATGTATCTAAACCTTTTTCTACTCGAACCTTAGTTGCCAAAATCAATGCTTTGGCTTTGGGATTAGTTTCTGGATAGAATTTCGGAAATAAATTACTTGATGTATATCTCTGAAAAGCCCAAAATCTGAATCTGGAGGCTTTTCAAAGCTAAAATTTAAAGTATCTATGAAAAAATATACTTTATTTAGTAAAGATAGATATACTAAATTAGCCTAAAACCTTGAAATGTGCATCCAAATAAGAAAAATCTCTTGTACTTTTACGGTAGAAAATATTAAATTCTGAAGCAATTCATAACCATCACAAATTTCAATTTTCAAAGCAACAATGAATTTACAAATAAGCTCTTTTGATGACTACCAAGCAGCCTATACGCACTCAGTAGAAGACCCTGAAGGATTTTGGGCGGAAATTGCACAGAACTTTCAATGGCGTAAGCCCTGGAAAAAAACTTTAGAATGGGATTTTTCTAAGGGTTCAACAAAATGGTTTTCGGGAGGAAAAATGAACATTACCGAGAATGCTCTCGACCGTCATTTAGCCACTCGTGGCGACCAGCCTGCTATCATTTGGGAATCAAACGACCCTCATGAAGAATCAGTAACGTTGACCTACAAGATGTTGCATCAAAGAGTTTGTCAGTTTGCGAATGTGTTGAAAAAACATGGTGCTAAAAAAGGCGACAGAATCTGTATTTATATGCCAATGATTCCTGAATTGGCAATTGCCGTATTGGCTTGTGCCAGAATCGGAGCGATTCACTCGGTTGTTTTTGGCGGTTTTTCGGCACAATCTATCGCCGACCGTATCAACGATGCCCAGTGTAATATCGTTATTACTTCTGATGGCTCTTTCAGAGGTAACAAAGAAATCGCCTTGAAATCAACGGTTGATGACGCTTTAATTCAGTGTCCGTCAGTTCAAAAAGTAATCGTTTCTACTCGTACTCGCACACCAGTTTCGATGTTGAAAGGTCGTGATGTTTGGTGGGAGAACGAAGTAAAAACAGTTTCTTCTGAATGTCCAGCCGAAGAAATGGACGCAGAAGATATGCTATTTATTTTATATACTTCTGGTTCAACGGGTAAACCAAAAGGCGTAGTGCATACTTGCGGTGGCTACATGGTTTATGCTACTTATACTTTTGCCAATGTATTCCAGTACCAGCCCGGTCAAGTACATTTCTGTACGGCTGATATAGGTTGGATTACGGGTCATTCGTATATAGTTTACGGCCCACTTTGCTATGGTGCTACTTCATTAATGTTTGAAGGAATCCCGACTTACCCTGATGCTGGACGTTTCTGGGATGTGATTGAAAAACACAAAGTTGACATTCTTTATACTGCACCAACGGCTATTCGTTCATTGATGGGCTTTGGTAATCAGTATGTAGAAGGCAAAGATTTAAGCTCATTGAAAGTATTAGGTTCAGTAGGCGAGCCAATCAACGAAGAAGCTTGGAATTGGTACAACGAAAATATCGGAAAAGGAAACTGTCCGATTGTAGATACTTGGTGGCAAACTGAAACAGGTGGTATTTTGATTTCACCTATTGCAGGAATCACCAAAACAAAACCATCTTACGCTACTTTACCATTGCCGGGCGTTCAGCCAATTTTAGTAGATGAAAAAGGCGAAGAGATTGTAGGAAATGATGTTTCGGGTAATTTGTGTATCAAATTCCCTTGGCCGGGTATTATTCGTACTACTTATGGCGACCACGAACGTTGTATCCAAACTTACTTCTCTACTTATAAAAACTTGTACTTCACTGGCGACGGTTGTATGCGTGATGAAGACGGTTATTATAGAATTACAGGACGTGTGGATGACGTAATTAACGTTTCTGGACACAGAATCGGTACTGCCGAGGTTGAAAATGCCATCAATATGCACTTGGGCGTAGTAGAATCGGCAGTTGTGGGTTATCCTCACGACATCAAAGGGCAAGGCATTTATGCGTATGTCATTTGTGAAAAATCGCCAGGGCATGACTCAGACCTTACTCGCAGAGATATTTTAGCAACGGTTACTCGTGTAATCGGGCCAATTGCTAAACCTGATAAAATTCAGTTTGTGAGTGGCTTGCCTAAAACTCGTTCTGGAAAAATTATGAGAAGAATTTTAAGAAAAGTAGCCGAAGGTGAAACTGGAAATTTAGGTGATACTTCTACTTTATTAGACCCTACGGTTGTAGATGAAATTAAAGCAGGAGCTTTATAAATATTAATGTTGATGTAATTTAAAAGAGGCTTTGCAAGTGCGAAGCCTCTTTTATGTTGTTTGGTAGCACGATTTTTGACGCTACTGTTTTCCGAAAAACAACTAAGAAAAGCCTGAAAATTGCTAAAAAGCTATCTTTTTGAAAGATTAGAGAGATTTTTTTCAAGCTTATTCTGAAATATTTTTATCAAATAATGTCCAGAATCTTTTATTTGTTAAAAAACTAAAAAATGAAGGCTGTCAGTTTTTTCTTAAAAAAGAGTGAAGTTTTTAAACAAAAAAAAGCATTTCAGTCCTGTTTTTTTGCGAAAAATAAAAAAAGTTTAGTTTTTCCATTTGTTGAGTGATAGAGTAGAAAAGCTGCTTATTCGTTTATTTATCAGGCTCTTAAAATGAAATTTATCTTGTTCTTCAAGTAGGTTTAACAACGCTTTTAAGCAATTTTTCCGTAAAATTGTTTAACTTTGCAGGCTAAGAGTAATTATTAATTTGTGCCTAAAACGATTGTCTTGCATCTAATACAATTTTTTAAGGTTTATGTTCACGGTATCGTATCTGAACATTAGATGATTGTTCAACGAAATCTGTTCTCCAAAATATTGATTGGATATGATAAGTGAATTTTTTGAATTCTTTGTCCAAAAAGTCTTTTGAAATTGATTTCTAAATTTGTGCTTATGATTTTAAAAACGGTTTTCCTACTTTTAACTGCCTCTATTACTGCATTAACGACTCCTTCCAACCCGACGACCAAAGTAATCCACGGAAAGATTTCTTACTATGCCAGTAAATTTGAAGGGAGACGTACTTCAAGTGGGCAGCGTTATCGAGCTAATCGCCGAACTGCCGCACATCGTACTTTTCCGTTTGGGACTTTATTAGAAGTTACCAACAAAGCAAATGGCTCAACGACCGTCGTAAAAGTAAACGACAGAGGCCCACACAAACGCTCAAGAGTATTAGATGTATCTTACTCGGCAGCCAAAGATTTAGGGCTTCTTCGGTCTGGAACGGCATTAGTTTCAATCAAAGTTTTGTCACTGGGGGATGGACTTGTAAAATTAGATGAGGAGGAAGAAGAAGAATTAATCGCTACTGTTGACAGTACTTTAAAGTCGAATGGTATTGAAGAATTACTAAATAAGAAAAGAATGTATTTGATGGTAGTGAAAGATGCAGAGGGGAGAATCAGAGTAGATTCGTCGGCAGTGAATCCATTAAATGCTGAGGCTCATAGATAAAAGCGAAAATCTTTTAACAAAAAAGGCAACGAATTCAATCGTTGCCTTTTTTATTGTATGTAAGTATTCTGGTAAAATTCGGCTTTAGGCTGTAAGCAGTAGGCAATAAGCTAAAAATGTACATTTTATTTTTTACTTAATGATTATTGCCTAAAGCACTGAAGTTAAAGAGCCTATTTCACTACTTCTAATAAGTCGGCATCGTGATGATACTTGATTTCGCAAGTATTGTCGAAAAACATAGTTGCTCCTTTTTCAACTGTGTATGGTTGCCATTTTGGTAATTTTGGATTGCTTGGATTTCCGAAGCGAGCAAAATTAATCCACGACTGACTTACTTTATCTGCCAAAGCATAAGCTTCTTTTGTACCGCCAGTCATTTCTTCGCAACGAGCAATATTATCAAAAACAAAAGGAATTTCTACGCAGTGAATAGCCTTGTATTTACCATCTAACACGGGCGATTGCCACGAGAACATGTACATAAACACTGGTGCAGCTCCACCAGTCAATGATGCTTTTGTATTAGCTTGGAAAACAGCTCCCGGACGGAAACGAGTATCAACGTCGATTAAATCAGAAGGTTTGGTATCTTTTGGAAACGCTTTTTTCACGGCTTGTAAATAAGCGTCAGCTTTATCGCCATATTGTTTTTTGATAAAGTCTTTTACTTGTGTTTCGTTGGCATTACTCAAACCAGCAAACAACGAAGCCATGAATTCATTTTTTACAGTACCAATCAAAAGCGGAATATTTTTCGATAATTCAAATGCTTCTGGCGAAAATAATTGATAAGGCAATAAATCACCATCAACACTTGGCCCCCAGCTTAAACCAAAACCTCCAACAGGTCTGCCTTCTGCTTTTAATTTATCAGCTACTACTTTCAAGGCTGTTTTTCCAGCAGCACTTAATGCGGTAAAAGGTACTTTTTGTAAACTATCTGCTTGGTTTGGTTGAAGTTTTAAGGCTTTTAATACTTCAGCAGTAATGGCTTGCGTCGTTGATTTATCCAACATATTACTTCTGAACGCTCCACTTTGGTTAATTGCTTTGTGGAATAAACCTTTTGCAGAAGGCATCGACATCAAAGTATTTACTTTTGCACCACCGCCTGATTGTCCGAAAATGGTAACATTATTAGGGTCGCCGCCAAAGTTTTCAATATTTGCTTTTACCCATTCCAAAGCTACTCTCATGTCCAAAACGCTTAGGTTTGCCGAGTACTTGTACTTTTCACCATAAGCAGAAAGGTCTAAATAGCCCAAAATATTCAAACGGTGATTGATTGAAACGACAATTACGTCTCCCTTTTTAGCTAAATTTTCGCCATCATAAGAAGGTAATTCTTGTGAAGAACCAGCCGTAAAACCTCCACCATGAATCCAAAACATTACTGGACGTTTTTTGCCATCTGTAATATTTGGTGACCAAACGTTTAAGCGTAAACAATCTTCGCTTGTATAGCCCCAGTCGTGGTGAAATACAAATTCACTTTCGTCTTGTACGCTTGTAGTAGGGTCTAACAAAGGAGCAACTGGGCCATAAGCCAATGAACTACGCACACCCGACCAAGCCTTTGGTTTGTGCGGAGCTTCGAAGCGTTCAGCTTCAGCATAAGGGATTCCTTTGTAAGTAAAAACGCCATTATGAATATAGCCACGTACTTTGCCCGATTCGGTATTGGTTACGGCAACATTTGCACCCGTGACTAACTGTGCCTTTGCACCCACTGCAATTCCGCAGGCAAGTAAAAGACTTAAAATCTGCTTTTTCATGTTTTAATTAAATAGTTAATATGAATTGAAAGGTTAAAAATTCTTATTTATACATTTTATCTAAAAACTCATAACGAGCATCAGCAGGAGCTTTGATTTCTTTTGATTCTACATCAATCACCATTACTGGAGGCGTTTTGTCGCCTGATTTTGCTACTGACCAATTAGGAAGTTTTCCACCGTTTGGATTACCCGTTTTGATGAAATTGGCAAAGTAATTAAACATCGTTTCAGACACTTTGAAATCGTCGGCTGTCCAAGCGTAGTCTTTCACCAAATGTAAATTGCCCATGCAGTATTCGATTTCGCAAGCGTGCGGAGCACCCACAGCTTTTGGAGCAGGAGGAGTAGGCGTATTAGCATCTTTTTTCACTGTACCACCAGCCAAACCAGAAGCCAAAGTTTTGTCAACCAACTCAGGACGTAATTTGCTATACAAATAGCGATACACTGGTTGCGAGCTATTGTTACGGTGTAAATCAAACCATTTCCAAGTACTAAAAGCAATGAATCTATCAGAAGCCAAAGCCGTAGCCGATACTTCAACGTCTCTGTCTGTGCTACCTGTTGGGTATAATTGTAATACTTCTTCGTGGTTGTTTGGATACTCTTTTTTCACACGATTTGTGAATTGTTCAGCATTCGCTGGGCCTTGTAAAAATGCACCGCCGGGAATTTCTGCTGAGTTCCAACCCAATAATAAAGGTACTTGTGCTTGTTGTTTTGCTTCAAAAATTTTGGTAATAGTGTTAGGCAAAAAATACCCATCAATTACTACTGGAAAACCAAAACGTTTTGATTCGTTGTAAATTTCATATACTTCTCTGGTCGATAATGCACGCAATTGTTTCAAAGTAGGAACCCCCGCATTTTTAGCAAACTCAGCACCGATTTTTTCTCCTTCAGCCAAAGGAACAGGGTCTAATGTAGGCTTGATACCAGCACCACTTTCGCCGATAGCACCAGCAATTAAGTTTTTAGAAAGTGGTGAAGCCATTTGATAACTCACTGAGATTGAGCCTGCTGACTCGCCTGCAATGGTTACTTTTTTAGGGTCGCCACCGAAAGCCGCAATGTTTTTTTGTACCCAAGCCAAAGCTGCTTGTTGGTCAAGTAAACCATAGTTTCCAGAAGCTTTGTAAGGCGACTCCGCCGAAAGTTCAGGGTGAGCCAAGAAACCAAAAATATTCAAACGATAGTTTACCGTTACGGCCACAATTCCTTGTTTCGCCATTGCTTCGCCATCATAACGTGGCTCAGAAGCATCACCTGCTACATTACCACCTCCGTAGAAATATACCAAAACAGGAAGGTTTTTAGTATTGCGTTTCGCTGGTGTCCATACGTTTAAGTACAAACAGTCTTCGCTTACACCGTTTGAACGTGACTGCATATCGCCGAAAACCATTGTTTGCATTGGGCGTGGACCAAATTTCTTGGTTTCTTTTACTCCCGTCCAATTAGTTAAAGGTTGTGGAGCTTTCCAACGTAAATCGCCAACGGGTGGTTTCGCAAATGGAACACCAAAATAAGTTTGAATACCCGTATGAGTATCATAATTTCCTTCAATGACTCCATTTTCGATTTTCACCTGTACGGAAAAGGCATTGGTTTGAGCTTTCAGTTCTGTTTGCATAAACGCAAAAAACAAAAATAAGTAAGTGATTTTTTTCATGTTTTTGAAAGGTAAAATTCTATTGTCGCAATTTGCGACAATAATAATTCGTTTTTTAAAAAAATCCTATTTATTTTTGAAAAAATTACAATAAGTAGCTTTTTAAAAAGAAAAAATCATGTTTTATTCATAAAAATGATGTAATTAAGAAGCCAAAGTCCTTTATTTGTTGGATTAGCCACTAAAGAGTTGTTTGTTGAAATTTTTAGATAAACTATTTAAAACACATTATAATTTTGAGAAATTTCCTTTCACATATTGCTTTCGATTCTGTGATTTTTGGTTTTTCTGGCGAGAAACTCAAAATCCTTATTATGAAATATCATAACACTGGGTTGTACGCCTTGCCGGGTGGTTTTGTTGATTTGAATGAAAACTTGAATGATGCCGTTAGGAGAGGACTAAAAGAACGAACAGGCTTAGATAATATTTATTTAGAGCAATTTTATACTTTCGGAGATGTGGCTCGGTATAAACCTGAAATCATGCAAACGATTTTGGAAGCTAACGGCAAAAGTTTGGAAGAAAACCATTGGATGCTCGAACGCTTTATTTCGGTAGCCTATTATGCCTTGATTAATTACGACAAAGTAGTACCTACGCCCGATACACTTTCGGACTCATGTACTTGGTATGCCGTGGATGAATTGCCTAATTTGATGCTCGACCACCGAGAAATCGTACAAAGAGCCTTGAAAACTTTGGGTGAAAATTTAGATAAAAAATTAGTTGGAGCGAACCTTTTGCCGACAAGGTTTACTATTCCTACTTTGCAAAAAGTATATGAGGCGATTTTGGGAGAAAAGCTCAATAGAACAGCTTTTCAGCGTAAAATTTTGAGCTTGGGGATTCTCAAACGCCATGAAAAAGAGTATTCTGGCAAAGCCCACAAAGCTCCTTATTTGTACAGTTTTGAAAGTGAAGCAAAGTAATAAGTAGTAATTAGTAAAAAGTGATTGGTGAACGGTCCGCCGTTGCGGTAGATTTTCACATACCTAATAATCAAATATTTACACAAATAGAGAACGTTGCATAAATTATATTCATTACTTAAAATACAGTCGGTAAACAGTAAATACACCTGCCAAATCGTTCATAATTTTATTATTAAATACTTACCTCTGAAAGTAAAGGATATTTCTCAACAATAACTATCTTTAGTTTAAAGTTGAAAATCATACATACCAAAATAAAACAATAAATCTATGAATCCTATCAAACGATTACTCCTAAAAATTAGGGGTAGTGATATGAACGAAACAAAACCTGTAAAAACCCAAACCCAACAAAAAACAAAAAAAGTTTCTAACGATAACTTCAAGATTCTAAACTACATAGAAGACGATAGTAAACTCCACCGAGATATTACACGCAACACACTTGCGTATTTGTGCAATCGTTTAGAGCCATTTGAAGAAGTAAAAATAGAATGTAAGGCAGATTCGATGGCCTATTTTATTAGAAAACATTATGCTTCAAGCCATGTATTAGCAGAATATTTTGGAAAACACCTGTACCGAAATATGCTTCAAATAATTCAAGAAAAGAAAACGCCCATCGGCTACGTGAAAAGTGAAAATTATACGGGCTACTTCAAGATACATATAGAGGATGAGTACGAAGAAATAAACGAGTATAATCATTTGATTTCAAAAGAGTTATATGAATTTCACTTTCAGGACGTTACGCATATTTTTTATAAAAAAAGAATAGTAATAAAAGGTAAATTGCATCAGCTTACCGAAGAAAAAATAAAAGAGTGTTTTCTGAAAATTGCCGCAGTATTGGACGCTTCTTTGTCGATTAATACAGATTACCTGGTGATTGGCAATGCTGATAAGACTGATTATTCTGAAATAGAGCAAATTGCCAAAGGCTTGGGAATACCTGTACTGAGTGAAGATGCTTTTATTCATTTCTTAAAATCATAGCAGGCTCATTTCGCCTCAGCAAAACCGCTTAATTGTAGCAATTAGGCGGTTTTTTTATTGAAAAATCTTATTAAAGAAGTAAAGCATTTGATTAAAATATATCCAAAAACCTTAACTTGTGAAAATAAAACTTGATAGGTAAATTGCGATAGTAAGACTATGCTATCAGCTATCAGTTTTTGGCTTTCAGCCTGATTTCTTTACTCTGTTTGAGCTAACACTTTTAAAGGCTAATCACTACTAAATATAAATAAGAGTAATTAGAAAAAATATTTTTTAATCTGAACGCTGACCGCTAAATGCTTATAGCTAATTAAATAAAAATTTAAAACATAAAACAATCTCCTAATGTCTAATTCAAGAATTTTTAAAGCCAGAAAAAGAATTGCTCTCATTGCCCACGACAATAAAAAAGCAGAATTAATAGATTGGGTTTATTATAATCGTGGGGTGTTATCAAGACATGAATTATTTGCTACTGGTACTACGGGAAGATTGGTAGAGGAGGCAATTGACCGCCCTGTAACAAAATTATTGAGTGGGCCTTTGGGGGGCGACCAACAAATCGGTGCTTTGGTAGCCGAAGGGGCGGTTGATTTGATTATTTTCTTTTGGGACCCAATGGCTTCACAACCTCATGACCCCGACATTAAGGCATTACTACGTTTGGGAGTTGTTTGGAATATCCCAATGGCTTGTAACCGTGCCTCTGCAGATTTTATGCTGACATCGCCTTTGATGAACGATGAGTACGAATCGTCACTGACGGATTATTCGGTTTATTTATCGAGGAAGGTATAGTTTTTTGATTTGAAGATGTGTGAATTTGAAGATTTGAAAATTATATATTTTTGATTTGAAGATGCGTGAATTTGAAGATTTGAAAATTATATTTTTTTGATTTGAAGATGCGTGAATTTGAAGATTTGAAAATTATTTTTTTGATTTGAAGATGTGTGAATTTGAAGATTTGAAAATTATATTTTTCTGATTTGAAAATTTAGAAACTTGTAAATGAGAAATTTAATTATTTCTGCCACATTTTCAAATTTTCAAATCCCCATATCCCCAAATTTTCAAATCTTCAAATTCATTTATATCCCATACATCGCCTTTATTTTATTGACAAGTACTTGATTGATTTTGAAATAACTTTCTTTTGTCCAGCCAGCTACGTGAGGCGTAAATATCACATTTTTCATGCTGAACAATTCGTTGTACATGATTTCTTGTTCAGAATTGATTTTGAGTTGGTGCATTTTTTCATTTTCAAGTACATCCAAACACGCCCCTCTGAGTTTTCCTGTTTTCAAAGCATTCAATACCGCTCGAATTGAAGCCACTTCTCCTCTTGAAGTATTCACCAAGAAAATATCTTTGTGAAACTTCACCAAAAAAGCTTCATCCACCAATTGTCGAGTTTTATCTGTCAGCGGAACGTGTAAAGAAAGCACATCCGTTTTCTCGAAAATCTCCTCCATTGTTGCTTCTTTTACCAATTCCGAACCAAAGTCTTGTTTGTAAAGGTCATAAGCCAGCACTTCTACGCCAAAACCTTTTAGGCGTTGAGCAACCGCCTTTCCCATATTTCCGTAGCCAATAATGCCCACAGTCATGCCCATCAATTCAATACCACGATTGGCTTCACGCAACCAAACTTTCTGGCGTACTTCGGCATCCGCCCAGTTGATTTTATTGAACAAATTCAGAATCATTCCTAAAGTATGTTCACCCACGGCGTCGGAATTACCTTCGTTAGCGGCAAAAAGTTGAATTTTCATTTTTTCAACTGCTGGAATATCAATCAAGTCAAGTCCAGCACCAGCTCTTCCGATAAATTCTAATTTTGAAGTATAAGTCAAAAACTCTTTATCAACTTTGGTTTTATTTCTGATAAGCAAACCCTCATAATTTTTGATGATATCCAAGATTTCTTCACGCTGAATACTTGGTTGGTAATCAGGAACAAATCCGATTTCCTCCAGCATCGGAAGGATACTTGGGTGCATATCATCAACAATCAAAACTTTCTTCATATTCATTTTTCTCCAAACCTCAATCAAATTTTAAAGAGGTATTAATAAAAAACCTGCCAAACAGGTGGCAGGTTCAAATTTTGCATACAAAATTAATATTTCCTGAGTATTTCTAATAGAAAATTAGAATTTCAATTTCTTGAGGTTATTCAAACCAATCTCGATGCCTTCCATTGGAGTACGTTTGTAGTTTTCTAATTCTACTACAAAATATTTTGTACCAGCAATTTTAGCCGCATTGAAAATCTCTTGGAAATTAATATCGCCTTCGCCTACTTCAACCGTTACATTTTTCACAGGGTCGTGGTCTTTTACGTGGAAATGCGTAAATCTTCCTTGGTGTTTTTTGAACCATTCAACTGGTTTTTCACCACCTACAACTACCCAATACAAATCCATTTCAAATGTTACTAAATGCTTGTCAGTATTATTCAAAAGTGTTGTATAAAGTTGTTCTCCGTTATACTTTTTAAATTCAAAATCATGGTTATGGTAGCCAAATTTCACGCCAGCAGCTTTGCAATACTCTCCAGCTTTATTGAAAATCTCAGCCATTTTTTTGCCTTGCAAACGGTCTTCGTCAACCATGTACGGAGCAATCACATATTTTTGACCAACGCTGATAGCATCTTCTACCAATTTTTTAAAACCGTCAGAAAGTTGTCCGCCAGCATAGTCTTTAGACGTTACCATTGCGTGTGCCGAAGGCATCGTTAAGCCATTGTCTGCCAAAGTTTTTGAATAATCAGCAGGTGTCAAACCAAAGAATTTACCATCAGAATAACCAAAACCTTCTACTTCTTTGTAGCCCATTTTAGCAATTTTTGCTAAAGTACCTTTGGCATCTATTTTGATGGCATCACGAACAGAATATAACTGTACTCCAATATGACGTGGCGATGGTTTTTTTGGCCCAGCCCATAATTCGTTTGTTAAGAGAGTCGCACCAGCAGTAGCCAACAAGCTATTTTTCAAAAAGTCACGACGAGATTGTTGTTCGATTGACATTGTTCTATTAAGGTTGAAAAGATTGAATAATTGATATTTTCGAGAGAAATTACCCAACAAAAAAAAACTGTATTTTGATTGAGTGAAAACCCGATGGCAAACTGAAAATGAGCAACGAAGGAATTAGAAAGATAAATTTCAAAAGCCTTTTTTCGTAAATCGCACATTTGCAGTATGCCAAATTAAGTTTTTTTTTATTTTTTCTTATACTGGATTAACATTTTCTTTTCTGTTATCTACAACATCAATAGCCGTAAAAATAGCTTGTAGCATCGAAGAAGCTTTGGCTACATTTTTTCCTGCAATGTCATAAGCCGTTCCGTGGTCGGGCGAAGTACGCACAATGGGCAAACCTGCTGTAAAGTTTACGCCAGTTTCAAATGAAATGTATTTGAAAGGAATCAAGCCTTGGTCGTGATACATTGCCAAAACGGCATCAAAATGTTTGAATTGAGCATTTCCGAAGAAACCATCTGCTGGGAATGGCCCAAAAACTAAATTACCTTTTGATTTAAATTCTTCTAAAACTGGCGAAATCACTTCTTTTTCTTCGCTACCCAATAAGCCATTTTCGCCAGCATGAGGGTTTAGCCCCAACACCGCAATTTTAGGTTTTTGAATACCAAAATCTTCTTTCAAAGAAGTAAACATAAGGTTAAGTTTCTGAGTAATTCTTTCTTGTGTGATTGAGCTACGTACTCGTCCCAAAGGAATGTGTCCAGTTACTACTCCTACACGCAAAACATCCGAAACCAAAAACATTAAGGAATCTTTTGCCTCGAAAGTCTCGGTAAAAAATTCGGTATGCCCCGGAAATTTAAACTCTTCTGACTGAATATTATCTTTATTAATCGGAGCTGTTACGATGGCGTGAATATGCCCAGCTTTCAAATCTTCAGTAGCTTTTTGCAAACAAGCCAGAGCCGCAGCACCAGCTTCGGCAGTTACTTTTCCCGGATTTACATCGGTTTGTTTATCATCCCAGCAAGTAATTACATTGGTTAATTTAGGATTGATTTGCTCTACACTTTGAATACTGTGAAGTGTCCAATCTTTTAAATCTAAAGCTTTTCTATAAAAACTAAATACACGCTGAGAGCCATAAATAACTGGAGTACAAAGTTTTAAGATTCGATTACTGGTTAGTGCTTTCAAGATGACCTCTGGCCCGATGCCATTATAATCACCCAAAGTAATTCCTATGATTGGTTTTTGTTGTTCCATTGTTTTTGTAGTGAAAAGAATCTGCGGAAATTTTTTCTTTGATTCTGTAAATTAGACTTGCAAGTTATCGTAAAAGAAGGGGAAATAAAAAAGGTTCAGCGAATTGCTTCGCCAAACCCATGATGAATTTCAGAAGAAATGCTCGACTCAGAGCGATGATTTTTTCAGAAAAGCTTGCCATTTCAAGTAAGTAGCCGAACGCCAAAGCCATTCCATTGGGCCGTAATTAAATTTCTCAAGCCACCACTTACTGATAAAAAGTTGCAAAGTAAAAATGCCTAATCCAATCAGATAGCACCAAGCTGGACTGATGTCGCCTGCCAAACCAAATCCAATGCCATAAAACAAAGTGACACCAATGGCACTTTGGAGTAAATAATTGCTCAGTACCATTTTGCCAATGCCAGCCAAGTAAAGCATTACTTTTTCCATTGATTTTTTATGCAACAACAAAGCCATTCCTGAAATATAAAAGAGCGTCATCAGTAAAGAATGAACTGAAAATAAGAAATTGCCCACTAAGCCAAACCATTTGGGGAATTTGTCCCAGAGTTGTCCCAATTCAACCGTAAGGAAAAAGGCAATGATGAAAAAATTAACCCCAAGCGACCACCACATGACTTTTTTGATAAGTACTTTATGGGTTTCGATGTCCTCCAGATATTTACGTTTACCCACAAAAAGTCCTAACAAGAAAAATCCAAAAGTAACGAAAATCCTACCTGAGTACAATTGAAACTCTACTTTGAACTTGAAGTCTTTGAAATTTTGTGCAACGATTTCGGTATAAGTACCTTTTTTCAAAGTAAAATAGCTTTTGGCGTTTTCTTTTTCATTTTTTTCAAATTCAGCTTTTTGTTCTTTTTCGGTTTTTGGTTTTTCGGGAGCTTTATTAAAGGCAATTATTTCATGAACGAAATTGGGAATATTGAGGGCGAAAATCAAAATGGCTACCAGCAATACTTTGTCGCTTGCCTTGTAAAAAAGCAACAAGAAAAAACCAAGAAATGCGTAAATACCCAAAATATCGCCTTTCCAGTGAAGGTGATGAATAAAACCAATGATAAACAAAATGACCAATCGCCAAGCGAATCTCGGTAGAAAACGAGAGTCATCTTCTTTACGTTGTAGTAATTGAATAGCGAAACTTACCCCAAAAAAGAACGAGAAGTAAGTAAAAAATTTTCCAGAAATAAAGATACCATCAATAAAACTCACGATGGTACTGGCTGTATCGCTTTGATACTTTTGCCAAACTTCACTGGGCATTGCACCAGCAATAAACCAACCGCCAATGTGGGCTAATACGATACCAAGTAGTGCAAATCCCCGAAGGGCATCAACTAATAAGATTCTTTGTTTTTGAGAGGTCATTTTTATTTGTTTATAGTTAAATTTATTGCTTAGATGCTTCAATGAAGAATGGGGTTGCAGGAGATATAAATTAAATTTTTATTGAAGAATTTAGCCACCGAATAAGCATTTGGCTTACTTTTAGAAAATATTAGAAAGAGTATTTTTTAAAAATAGCAACTAATCAAAACAAAATTGTATCTTTCTAATATAGACCAAATTTTCTTGCGTATTCGTAACCAAATACCCAATTTATTTTTGATTTTTGTATGATTTAATATGTTTTTGTTTTGTAGATTACGATTTAATAACAATTTGGCTTAAAACAGAAACTTGTTAAACAAAAGCCCTTTCACTAAAAGCATTTACCAATAACCGACAACCAATTTCTGAAATATGGCTCAGCCTTACGTCCAAAAAATCAACAGTCTCTTGGTAGCCAATCGTGGCGAGATTGCTATCCGTATCATGCGTGCTGCCTCTGAATTAGGTATTCGCACCGTTGCCGTTTATACGTTTGAAGACCGTTATTCTCTTCACCGATACAAAGCCGATGAAGCTTACCAAATCGGAAAAGATGATGAGCCTTTAAAGCCTTATTTGGATATTGAAGGAATTATTAAACTTTGTAAGGAGAAGAAAATTGATGCGATTCACCCAGGCTATGGTTTCCTTTCTGAAAACGTTACTTTAGCTCGTCGTTGCCGTGAAGAAGGCATTAAATTTATTGGTCCTTCACCAGAAGCAATGGACGCTTTGGGCGATAAAGTAGCTGCAAAAGTGGCTGCAAGAATTGCACAAGTACCGATGATTGAAGATTCAAAAGAAGATTTAGTCAATTTCGACATTGCTCTTTCTGAAGCTCGCAAAATTGGTTTTCCAGTAATGGTAAAAGCTGCTGCGGGTGGTGGTGGACGTGGTATGCGTGTAGTGCGTGAAGAAGAAGCTTTAGAAAAAGCTTTCAGTGAAGCGAAAAACGAAGCGAAAAATGCTTTTGGCGACGATACCATTTTTATCGAAAAATTCATCGACCAACCTAAACACATTGAAGTACAGTTATTAGGTGACCAACATGGCAATTTAGTTCACCTTTACGAGCGTGACTGTTCAGTACAAAGACGTTTCCAAAAAGTAGTAGAAGTAGCTCCTTCTTTTGGTTTGAAAGAAGAAACTCGCCAGAAATTGTATAAGTACGCTTTGGCAATCGGTAAAGCTGTAAATTATTACAATGCTGGTACGGTTGAATTCTTGGTGGACAAAGATGAAAATATTTACTTTATTGAAGTAAACCCACGTATTCAAGTAGAACATACTATTACGGAAGAAGTAACAGGTATCGACATCGTTCGTACACAGATTTTGATTGCTCAAAACTATAAACTTTCTGATAGTAATATCTTCATCCTTAAACAAGAAGATATTCCTTTGAATGGTTATGCAATTCAATGTCGTATCACCACAGAAGACCCAGCTAACGGTTTCAAACCAGATTTCGGAACGATTATCGCCTACCGAAATGCTGCAGGTTATGGCATTCGTTTGGACGAAGGTTCATCATATCCGGGTGTGAAAATTTCTCCATACTTCGACTCGATGTTGGTGAAAGTATCTGCTCGTGGTAGAACTTTGAAAGGAGCTTCACAACGTCTTTCTCGTGCCTTGACGGAGTTCCGTATTCGTGGTGTAAAAACCAATATTCCATTCTTGAAAAATGTAATTACGCACCCAGTTTTCCAACAAGGAAAATGCGTAGTACAATTCATAGATTCACATCCTGAATTATTTAACTTCAAAACTTCAAGAGACCGCTCTACAAAAGTACTTCGCTATTTAGGTGATGTAGTGGTAAATGGTAATCCTGATGTAAAAGTTAAAAACGATAGAACTTTCCGTACTCCAGTTGTTCCAGCATTCGACCCATTCGCTGAATATCCAACAGGTAATAAACAATTGTTGGATTCGATGGGGGCTGATAAATTTGCTCAGTACATCAAAGAACAAAAGCAAATTCTTTATACAGATACTACTTTCAGAGACGGACACCAGTCATTATTGGCAACACGTGTACGTACTAAAGACATGGTAGCTGTGGCAGAAAGTTATGCTAAAAACTTCCCTCAATTGTTCTCAATGGAAGTTTGGGGCGGTGCTACTTTCGACGTAGCGATGCGTTTCTTGAACGAATCGCCGTGGAAACGTTTGGAAGCATTCCGTGAAGCCATGCCGAATATGCTTTTACAGATGTTATTCCGTGGTTCAAATGCAGTAGGCTATTCGGCTTATCCAGACAATTTAATTGAAAAATTTGTAGAAAAATCTGCGGCAACAGGGATTGATGTCTTCCGTATTTTCGACTCTTTGAACTGGGTTGAAGCCATGAAAGTATCTATCAAAGCTGTTCGTGAGCGTACAAATGCCATTGCAGAAGCTTCCATTTGTTATACAGGTGATGTCTTTACCAATGAAAAGTATTCATTACAGTATTACTTAGATATGGCTCGTCAGTTAGAAGACGAAGGAGCTCACATCTTAGCAATTAAAGACATGGCTGGTTTGCTCAGACCATTCCAAGCACAATTGTTAGTAACAGAATTGAAGAAAGCACTTTCAATTCCTGTACACTTACATACACACGATACAGCTTCGATTCAAGCGGCAACTTATTTGAAAGCTATTGAAGCAGGTGTTGATATTGTAGATTGTTCTTTAGGTTCGATGTCTGGTTTAACGGCTCAACCAAACTTCAACTCAATAGTAGCAATGATGCAAGGACATGAGCGTGAATGTGCTATGAACTTGCCTTTATTGAACCAGTACTCAAACTATTGGGAAGATGTTCGCCAGATGTACTATCCATTTGAATCTGAATTGAAAGCAGGTACTGCCGAAGTATATGATAACGAAATTCCGGGTGGACAATACACCAACTTGCGTGGACAAGCCATTGCTTTGGGTGTAGGTGATAAATTTGAATTGATGAAGCACAATTACGTGGAAGCTAACAAATTGTTTGGCGACATCGTAAAAGTAACGCCATCGTCAAAAGTAGTAGGGGATATGGCAATCTTTATGACTGCCAATTCATTAACGGCTGAAGATGTGTATGCTCGTGGTGCTACTCTTTCATTCCCTGAATCTGTAAAAGATTTCTTTAAAGGTGGCTTAGGACAGCCTCATGGAGGTTTCCCGAAACAATTGCAAGAGATTATCTTGAAAGGTGAAACACCATTAACAAGCCGTCCGAACGATACTATTCCTCCGATTGATTTTGAAAAAGATTTCGAGGCATTCAAAGCGAAATTCCCAGAAAATGAGCAAGGTGAATTAGATTATCTTTCATACAAAATGTATCCGAAAGTATATGAAGATTACTACAAAGCTCAACAACTTTATGGTGAAGTTTCATTGATTCCAACGCCAGCATTCTTCTATGGTTTGAAATCTGACGAAGAGATTTTGATTACAATTGATGAAGGAAAAACCATCATTGTTAAATACTTGTACAAATCAGAGCCAGACGAATCAGGACTTCGTACAGTTACTTTTGAATTGAACGGACAGGCTCGTAGAATTAAAGTATTAGACAAGAATATCAAAGTTGAGCGTCCGCAACACGTAAAAGCCTCGGCAAAAGGTGATATTGGAGCTCCACTACAAGGTCGTTTAAGTAGAATCTTGGTGAAACCGGGCGATGAAGTGAAGAAAAATGCACCATTGTATGTGATTGAAGCTATGAAAATGGAATCAATCGTTTCTTCTCCATTTGAAGGTATCATTTCAAGAGTTGTATTGAACGAAGGTACAGTAGTTGAACAAGAAGACTTAGTATTGGCAGTAGAAGAAGCAACTTTGCCAGAACCTGATAAAGAAGAGTTCTTGTTTGTTTACGGAACATTAAGAAAAGATTTCGGCAACGAATTACATAAATTGATCACTCGTAATTCTGAGTTTATCGGAATGGCTACTTATCAAGGAAAAATGTATAATATTGGCGAATATCCTGGTATTGTACCATCTGAAGACAGTAATAGTAAAGTAGTAGGTGAGCTTTACAAGTTAAGTAATTCAGTAAGATTAATTAGAATTTTGGATGAGTACGAAGAGTATTATCCAGAAAATGAAGCTGAAAGTGTTTTTGTTCGTAATGCCATCACAGTTACTATCGACGGAACAGCTTATGAATCGTATTCATATTTGTACAACCGTTCAACTGAAGGTTTAGCAGAAATTACAAGCGGAGATTTCTTAGCTCAGTAAATAAATACTATCAATAAACAGAATAGCCTTGAATTTCTTCAAGGCTATTTTTGTTTGGAGTGAAATGTTGGATATAGACACTCCCGATGTTTTAGCATTATCAAATTTGAAAATTGTTTCACCTCATCAACATAAAAAAAGGCAAGCCTTTGATGCTTGCCTTTGGTGGAATGTTAGTGATAATTTGGTTAATTAATACAGTACCCAAGTGTCTTTTGAACCACCCCCTTGTGAGGAGTTCACGACTAATGAGCCTTTGCGTAGGGCAACTCTTGTTAAACCGCCCGGGATTACTTGTACACCATCTCCGTAAAGAATATATGGGCGTAAATCCACGTGGCGACCTTCCGAGTGGTCATCAATCAAACATGGTACTCTTGATAAAGAAATCGTAGGTTGAGCAATATAATTTCTTGGGTTAGCTTTGATACGTGCTTTAAAAATATCCTGTTCTGCTTTAGTAGATTTCGGCCCAATCAACATTCCATAACCACCAGCCTCATTGGCTTCTTTTACTACTAATTTTTCAATGTTTTCTAAAACATATTTACAGTCGGCTTCTTCTCCACAAATATAAGTTTCTACGTTAGGAATGATAGGGTCTTCGCCTAAGTAGTACTTAATGATTCTTGGTACATAAGCATAAATTACTTTATCGTCGGCAACACCCGTTCCCGGAGCGTTGGCTAAGGCAATTCTTCCTTTTTTATATACATCAAAAATACCCGGAATACCAATCAATGAATCTGGATTGAAAGTTTTAGGATCTAAGAAGGTATCGTCAATTCTACGATAAATAACATCAACAATTTGGAAACCTTTGGTAGTACGCATTTTCACGTAGCCATCGTGTACGACTAAATCACGAGCATCTACTAATTCAACACCCATTTGTTGTGCCAAATACGAGTGTTCAAAATAAGCTGAATTATAAATACCTGGCGTAAGTACGCAAACTGTTGGGTTGGGTCTGTCGCTGATGTGTTGTAACATCTGCAATAAACGGCTTGGGTAATCAGAGATAGACTGTACTCTTGTTTTTCCTAAAACTTCTGGGAAAGTACGTTTTAACAATTCTCTGTTTTCAAGCATATAAGATACTCCAGACGGACAACGAAGGTTATCTTCTAAAACCATAAACTTGCCATCGTCGCCACGAATTAAATCTGTACCCGTGATATGGATATAAATTCCTTTAGGTGGGCGAATACCAACGCAAGGTCTGAGGAAGTCTTTTGAAGTTTCGATTAATTCACGAGGAACGATTCCGTCTTTTAATATTTTTTGGTCGTGATAAATATCATCCAAAAACATATTGAGAGCGGTAATACGTTGTATTAAACCTTTTTCGGTTTTTTTCCAGTCTTCGGCTTCAATTACTCGGGGAATAATATCAACAGGCATAATTCTTTCTGTTCCTTCATTCTCCGAATAAACGTTGAACGTAATCCCCATGGCCATCAAAGAGCGTTCTGCTGCTTGGTGGCGACGGATAAATTCATCAACCTTTAACTGTTCTACCCGTTCCTTAAATGCTTCATAACCCATACGCACATTGCCTTGTGCATCAAACATTTCATCGAAGAAGCCTTCGGTTTGGTAGTTGTCAAAACTAAAATTCATAGGCTTTGGATATTTTATTAGTTGTTATAAGTCTAATTTAAAAAAATAATGGTGAGCTACAAAATTGTTTTCCCAAAGAAAATTCGGAAAAATAGAAAAATGGCAAAATTTCTTGAAAAATGAGTAAAATTACTTACTGATTTTCATACGAAGTTACACTTTGAACTTACGAAACAATCATTTCGTTGCATAAAATATCTGTTTTTCAAAAAATGAAGCGAAAAGATTTCATAAAAGCCTCGGCAGGGGTATTAGCCATGACTACTTTAGGAACATTAAAAGCTCTTTCAGACCAATTATCTGAACAAGGACAAAAAACACCTTTACTTTTTATCGGTCATGGTTCGCCGATGAATGGCATCGAAAATAACCAGTTTAGCCAACAATGGGAAGCAATCGGTAGAGAAGTACCAAATCCGACAGCCGTCATTTGTATTTCGGCTCATTGGCTTACTCGTGGTACTTTTGTAACAGCAATGGAAAAACCCAAAACTATCCATGATTTTGGCGGTTTTCCAAAAGCTCTTTTTGATGTACAGTATCCTGCTTTAGGAAGTCCAGCCATTGCGGAGGAAACTAAAAAACTGATTACAAAAGCAGAAGTACATTTAGACCATGACTGGGGACTCGACCACGGTACTTGGACAATCATCCGACATATTTATCCAAAAGCCAATATTCCAGTACTTCAACTGAGTATCGATTATTATCAGTCGCCACAATATCATTATGAGTTGGCTCAAGAATTAGCCGTATTAAGACGAAAAGGCGTGTTGATAATCGGTAGCGGGAACATGGTGCATAATTTAAGAATGGTAGATTTTCAGCGAATCAATGGTTCTTATGGCTATGATTGGGCAATTGAAATCAACCATATTTTTAAAAAACATATCGCAGAAGGTAATCACAAACCTTTGATAAATTATGAAAGTTTAGGACAAGCCGCTAAATTGGCAATTCCAACGCCCGACCATTATTATCCTTTACTGTACATTTTGGGAATGCAAGAAAAAAATGAGGAGGCAACTTTCTTTAATGATGTAGCCGTAGGAGGTTCGCTGACGATGACTTCTGTAAAAATTGCTTAAATTGAAATTGGTAACTGGTGATTGATGATTAGGCAAGCACACTTGTCTAAAATAAGTCTAAAAAAAGCGTTTATTAATCCGAAATCCGACACCTGAAATCCGAAATCAATAATGCTTAAATTGTATTGATTACTCCATAAATGATTAACAAAGCACAATATTCTTTATTTATCAAACAAAAAGCTCAAGAATTGGGCTTTGATTTTTGTGGTATTTCAAAAGCAGGATTTTTAGAAGAAGAAGCTCCAAGATTAGAAAATTGGCTCAAAGCCAATCGTCACGGAAAAATGCAATATATGGAAAACCACTTCGACAAACGCCTCGACCCACGTTTACTTGTCGACGATGCCAAATCGGTGGTTTCTTTATTGTTTAATTATTATCCTGCCGAACGCCTGCCCGAAGGTAAAGAGGATTTGAAGTTATCGAAGTACGCTTACGGAACAGATTATCATTTTGTAGTAAAAGATAAATTAAAATTGTTTTTGTCTGCCATTCAAGCAGAAATTGGCGAAGTAAACGGCAGAGCTTTTGTAGATTCTGCCCCAGTAATGGACAAAGTTTGGGCAAAAAAAGGTGGTTTGGGTTGGATTGGCAAAAATGCTAATCTTATCAATAAAAAACAAGGTAGCTTTTTTTTCATTGCCGAATTGATTTTAGATTTAGACTTAGAAAGCGACGGCCCTGTAAAAGATTATTGCGGTACTTGTACTCGCTGTATTGACGCTTGTCCGACCGATGCCATCATTGAACCTTATGTAGTGGACGGTTCAAAATGTATCAGTTATTATACCATAGAACTCAAGGAAGCCATTCCTTTAGAAGTACAAAATCAATTTGAAAACTGGTTTTTTGGCTGTGATATTTGTCAGGATGTTTGTCCGTGGAATCGTTTTTCAAAACCACATCAAGAAACACAATTTAATCTTCATCCAGATTTAGCTCAATTTTCAAATGCCGATTGGCAAGAAATTACTGAAGAAGTATTTCAGGTAATCTTTAAAAAATCGGCTCTTAAAAGAACCAAGTACACAGGTTTGAAACGCAATATCGACTTTTTGAAACCATGAATATTCTTCTGGGAATACTTCTTTTATCAAAATTAGCTTGTCATCTTTGTACTTCAAATCAACAAATCTCTTAAAAAACAATCTTCTTGAAAAAGTTATTTGAAAGCTATAAGCCTGATTTACTGGCTACTTATCATTTGTCGCTTCCGATTATTGCAGGTCAACTTGGCATTATGCTGATGGGGCTGGCAGATACCGTACAAGTGGGCAGAATGGACAAAGGGGCAGTGGAGGCATTAGCAGCGGCAGCAGATGCCAACGGAATTTTGATAAACATTACCATTATCGGTTATATCTGTTTGCAAATTGTTTCGCCGATGGTGGCAAAAGCCAAAGCCGAAAACGATTTTGCTCAATGTTATTTTCTTTTGAAAGCCAATCTTTGGGTAGCAATACTAATGGCAGTACTTTGTTCTGTGTTAGTAGTTGCTTTTGGATTGAATATGCAGATTTTGAAACAACCGCCACAAATACAAGGACTTACGCAAAACTACCTTTGGATTATCACGGCTTCAACTGTTCCTGCCTTTATTTTTTCTGCCATCAAAAGTTTTACGGACGGGCTATCGCACACCAAAGTAGCGATGAACATTACTTGGTCTGCACTGATTTTAAACGTTATCTTGAATCACTGTTTAATTCATGGCGTTGGCTTTTTCCCTGCTTTAGGTTTGAACGGAGCGGGTTATGCTACTTTTACCTCAAGAGTATATATGATGCTGGCAATTGCTTATTATACTTTTGGTACAAAAACATTTAAGGAATACTTAAAGGTAAAAGTGAAACAGAGCGAAACAGGAGCTTTAATAAAAGACATTCTTAAAATTGGTATTCCAAGTGGTTTTCAAGGATTTTTTGAAATTGCAGCATTCTACGGAGCAGTGGTAATGATGGGTTGGATAAGTGTTCAGCACAAAGCTGCTCACCAAGTAGCCATAGGTTTTGTTTCGCTTACTTATATGGCCGCTACGGGCATTGCTACCGCTGGGGGCATTAGAGTTGGCTCGGCTGTGGGAACAAAAAACCGTGAAGCCATTTTCAGAGCTGGTACAGTCGCTTTGCTGATTGGTATAACTTTTATGGGCATTTGTGGCGTACTGATGTTGAGTTTTAATGATTTTTTTGCCAGTTATGTCAAAGACGAAGACGTGATTTTTTTAGCGGCACAATTGATTATTTGGGGCGGAATATTCCAATTATTTGATGGCGTTCAAGCCGTAAGTTTGGGCATACTTCGAGGCGTACAAGATGTAAATGTGCCTACTTTAATAACCATTTTTGCTTATTGGGGCGTAGGTTTACCACTTTGTTATGTTTTGGGTTTTGTTTATGATTTAAAACATATCGGCATCTGGATTGGGCTTACACTTTCCTTATTTGCTTCTGCTTCTTTATTAAGTTGGCGATTTTATAGTAAAGTAGCGAAAATGGAATTGTAAAATTGAGGTATTAGGATTTTGGATGTCGGATTTTTAAAATATTTTCTTTTGATGTATTTCATAAATTATAAAGTTATTTTATCCAATTTATGGAATCAGCCATTCTAAAATAGCTTTCCAACTTCGGTACAGCACTAAACCAAAATTCATAACTCATAATGTTACTGTAGGAAAGATTAAATTGATTCGGAAATAGGATAAAGTAGTTATGAAAGCGTTTAGGAAAGCTGAAAGCAGACATCCGAAACCCGAAATCAACAATTTGGCAATCCTGACTCATATTTAATTATCAGTCTATGAAAACTTATACAAAAAGGGCTTTTATTTTTCGTAATCCAGCCATTCAGAAAGAAATCGCTTCTCTGAATCCTGTCACAGAACATCAGCGAATTGTCTATTTGCTAACGGCTTACGAATTTCCTTTTGATATGGTAAGGGCGTTGGAATTGGCTTTATTTCATACTTATGCCAGTCCAAGTATTTCAGGACTTTTGCAAAAAACAGGAGAGTTTGTAAAGCGAGGACAAAAACGTTATGACGATACGGGGATTTTGATAGCCCAATTTATGCAAGCAGGCTATGATAGCGAACTGGGCAAAAGGGCAATTGACCAAATGAATAAAATTCATGGACATTATCGCATTGCTAATGAAGATTATTTGTTGGTACTTTCTACTTTTGTTTTTTATCCAATCAATTGGATGGAGGCAAACGGTTGGCGAAAAATGACTGAGGATGAACAATTAGCTTTGTTCTTATTTTTTAAGGAAGTAGCTCAACGTATGAATTTAAGCGATATTCCTGAGAGTATGGAAGCATTAAAATCTTTTGCCGAACATTATGAAAAAAAGTATTTTCGTTTTGCCGAAAGCAATAAAGTAATCGCAGATGCCACCGTAAAAATTGTAGAAGATTGGTTTCCAAGCTTTTTGAGGTTTGCTGTAAAACCAGTTTTTGCGGCTTTGATTTCAGAATCATTAAGACAAGCCTTTGCTTATCAAAAGCCCTCAGCATTTTTTTGTAAAATATTGGAAATGAGTTTTCAAATCAGAAAGTATTTTTTGAAATATATTACTTTTAAGCTATATCCCACCGAAATAAGTAATTCCCATTATAGAACCTATCCCAAACACGAGTTTACGATTGAAACCTTAGGCCCTGAGTATATAATTCGGAAGAAATGATTTTGCTCTGGAAACGCTTACTGTTTTCAAAAACAAAATCAAATGCTAAACCAATCTATCATTTTTCAACAAAATTTCTATCTTTGTTAAGTTTATTCAATCCTTATTTTTTATTTTTAGCATGGAAAGTGTTCCTTTAGTAAAAAGATATTATTCGATTTCGGAAGTGGCTCAGATGTTTGATATGAATATCTCCAAACTTCGTTTTTGGGAAGAACAATTTCCTTCACTAAATCCAAAACGTGACCGTTCGGGCGATAGAAAATATACACAAGAAGACATAAACCATTTGACCGAAATCGTAGATTTGGTTGAAAATCAAGGATATACCATTGAAGGAGCAAAGCGTGCATTAGAAGCAAAGAAGAAAAAAAAGCATGAAACTCAAATGGTAATTAATAAATTAGAAGAAATTAAAAAATTTATGAAAGCCCTCAGAACCGCTTTAGACGAGCCAGACGAGGAAACCGAAAACAAGTCGGCAAGTGAATAAAAAGACTTTAAAATCTTTTCTACAAAAATGGCTATTTCTGAAAATAAAATCTACCAAATCGCATTAACCTTGATTCCCAAAATTGGGGACGTGTTGATTCGTCAGTTAATAAGTTACTGTGGTTCTGCTGAACAAGTATTTCAAACACCTGTTGCCAAACTTCAAAAAATTCCTAATATTGGCAAAACACTTGCCTTGAATCTGCAAGATAAATCTGTACTTGAAAAAGCTCAAAAGATTGTTCAAGAAGCTGAAAAACAACAAGTTGAATTGCTGTTTTATACAGATAAAAAATACCCAAATCGACTCAAACAACTGTACGATGCTCCCGTTTTGCTGTATTACAAAGGCAAAGCTGATTTGAATCATACTCGTACCATCGCCATTGTAGGTACTCGGCAATCCACAGAATATGGCAAAAGTGTTACCGAAGAAATTATTGAAGATATAAAACCATTTAACCCATTGGTAATAAGTGGTTTGGCTTATGGAATTGATATTGTAGCACACAAAGCTTGCTTGAAAAATACTGTTCCTACATTAGGCGTTATGGCAAGTGGCATAGATTTAATTTATCCGTATCAACATAAAAATGTGTCGGTACAGATGCAAGAATTGGGTGGAATTATTACAGAACAAACTTTTGAAACCCAGCCCGACCCACGATTTTTTCCACAAAGAAATAGAATTATAGCAGGAATGGCGGATGTTACAATCGTGGTTGAAGCAGCAATAAAAGGCGGAGCATTGATTACGGCAGAGTACGCCAATAATTACCATCGTGATGTTTTTGCTGTACCTGGACAGTTAGGAAAATCTTTTTCAGAAGGTTGTAATAAGCTTATTAAGGAGAAAAAAGCGGAAATTTACACCAGTATTCAAGATGTCGTGGAAACGTTGAATTGGGATTTACTCGGAAATGAGAAAAGTCAGGTAAACAAAGTAGCTTTAGATTTAAGCCATTTTACCGAAGAAGAAAGTCAAATTATGGCTTTGCTACATAAAAACCAAGTGATGGAAATTGATGAATTAGCTTGGCAATCACAGATTCACATTGCCAAATTATCTTCTTTACTATTGAATTTGGAATTTCAAGGCGTATTGAAGTCTTTGCCTGGTAAGAAATATGCAATTTCGGTGCGATAGTTGGCTTTTGGTTTTTAAACAAAACCAAAAGCCAATCTAATTTTTCAATCACTCATCCACCAACCTTCTTAGCTTTATAGCCAGAAGTGGTTAAAAAAGTAAGGATTTTATCTCTGAAATCGCCTTGTATCAAAATTTCTCCATCTTTTGCCGAACCTCCACAGCCACAAAGATTCTTGAGTTTTTTACTCAACGCTTCTAAATCATCATTTGTACCTACAAAACCTGAAATTAACGTTACTTGCTTTCCTGCACGAGCTTTTTTATCTAACTGTACTTTCAGATTTTGTTTAGCGGGAGCTAAGGTTTCAACTTGTCCATCGTCTTCAAAAGAAAAGTCAAAATCAGGATTGGTAGAATATACTACGCCAAGAGGTATTTTTTTATTTTTAGACATGACCGATAATCAACAAAGCTTTTGGTTTTAAAGTAATCTTCAATTCGTTGGTATCTAATTGTAAGGGTTCGCCATCATAATGCACCAAAAGATTTTCTTGGGCTTTTAAGGTAAAAAGACTGTCTGATTCAGTTTCGATATATCTCGAATTTGGCAAAGTACCTCTGAACAAACGCACACCAATAATCGGAGCTGCTCCAAACGGAAAAGGCTTCAATACAACCATTTCAATTAAACCATCATCAATTTTTGATTTGGGCGAAATCAAGGCATTGTTACCGTACTGCGTAGCATTGGCGAAAGTAATCGAAAAGGCATTTTTTACTTCGTTGATACAAGCTGATTCCAAATGATACGATTCGGGCTTATATGTACGAAAAGATTTCAAAGACATTTTGGCATAAGTCTTCAAACCTCTTGAACTTTGCTGGGCAAATTCATTGGCTACGTGGGCATCAAAACCTACACCTGCTGTACAGAAAAAGGGGATTTCATTAAGAAAACAGACATCTATAACGCCCGTTTGCTGAGAAAGTACAAAATTTACTGCCTTTTCAATTGTAAGCGGTATTTTTAAGTGACGAGCCAAGCCATTTCCTGAGCCAATTGGTACTATTCCTAAAGCCGTTTTCGAGCCTATCAGCCCTTTTGCTACTTCGTTTACCGTGCCATCGCCACCCACAGCGATTACTCTTTCAATACCTTCTGCAACCGCCTGTTGAGCAATTTCTGTGGCATGACCTCGATACTCTGTAAAAAATAATTTACAATTTTTATGCTTTGCAAGCAGATTTGTAATCTTATTTTTTTGCACGGGTGTAGTCGTTCCCGACTTCGGATTCATCACAAACCAAACCATATTAGCTAAAAAAGATAAACATCAATATTATCATGATTACAAACGACAAGTACATCAAGCCGTCCACCAAGTAATAATCTTGGTATTTTTCAAAAAGTTTTTTGATTTTCATGTAAGCTTCCTACTCCTTCTCAAGAGAGTTTATTACATATTCTTATCTTTGAATATGTTTTCATATAAAAAATCAAATTTACACAAAAATTAAGGGATGAAAAAATTACTGTTACTTTCATTAACATTCTTCGCATTGAATGCGTTCGCCCAGTCTAAGCAAGACAGGCAAATAATCTTGAATATTTTAGATAAACAAACCAAAGCTTGGAACGATGGCGACGTAAGTAACTTTATGAAAGGCTACTGGGAGTCCGACTCGTTGATGTACATCGGAAAGGGCGGTATTAAGTATGGCTACGAAGGTACTTTGGCGAGTTATCGCAAAAATTATCCCGACAAAGCCAGCATGGGAACGCTAAAATTTGATATTCTTCATGTCAATTTTTTAGCTAAAAATACTTGTTTGGTTGTAGGAAAATGGCATTTGGCTCGCCCAGAGAAAGGAGATATTGGCGGACATTTTTCACTTATTTGGAAGAAAATCAAAGGAAAATGGCAAATCATTGCTGACCATTCTTCTTAAATACTTGTAGGAAAATTAGTTGATATTTACTTTCAAACAATCAAAATATTAAGCTACCATTTTAGGATTTTTACGGTAAACATTGGGCGTATATCCAGTCCATTTTTTGAAAGAGCGGAAAAAAACACTTGGTTCAGAATAGCCCAATAAATAGGCAATATCTGTGGTACTTAGGTGTGATTCTTGTAAATGTTGTAAAGCTAAATTCTTACGAATATCATCAAGGAGTTGCTGAAAAGTAACTCCTTCTTCTTTCAGTTTCATCTGTAAAGAACGCAAACCTATTCCCAAACTTCTTGAAACATTAAAAAGTGAAGGTTCTTCGCCTTTTAAGCCATCCAAAATTTCTTTTTTCACTTTTTCTTTGAACGAATTATCTTGATTTAATCCTTCCAGAATACTCCGTGCGTGTTTATCAAACAAAGGAAAAAGATTGGGATTGGCATTGATAATTGGCAAATTAAAGTACTTTTTTTCAAAAACCATTCCCGTAAAATTACTTTCAAAAACTACTTCTTGCGTTTGAAAAACTCTTTGATATTCAGACGAATCGGAGTAAGTGGGATAAATAAAATGAACAGATTTTAGCGGTAAATCTTTGCCAATCATTCCTTTCATAGCTGCATGATAAATAGACAGTTCCGACTCAAAAGCATATTGCGGATACAACATTTCCTCACTTATTTGTGTAAGCGTAACATAAACCAAATCGTTTTGAATAAAAACAGTGGTTTTTGAACCATCACAAACAATATCTTGATACTGACAAAGTTTCTCTAAAGCTTTATCCAAAGTAGGACAGTGCATCATCACATAAGCCAAAATTCCCACCGCAACCGTATTGATAGATTCTCCAAGATGCAAAGCCAAATGTTTATCGCCCGTCATTTCTACGGCTTCCTTCCAAAGTACTTGTACTTTTTTGATGGGCAAACGAGCGTCTGGGTCTTGTAGCATTTCGGGAGTTAAACCAACTTTTTCGCACAAAGTAGTATAGTCTGCCCCTTTTTGTTGGGCAGCGTATAAAATCAGATTGAAAGAGGCTACGGAGAGGGAATTGTTTTTCATGGTTGGAGGATTTTTAGCAATGAGTTATGAGCAGTGAGCTTTGAGTTTTTTTTATTTTCAATAATTTTATTTGGAATATTTCTCATTAAAGAATCCATAAAAAAGCTCAAAGCTCACGGCTTACTGCTCAAAGCTTATAGCTCACAGCTCGTAGCTAAATTACTTTATATAACGCCAATCTTCATTTCCTTTTAAGGCAAGTAAAGATTCATAAATCAAGTTAATAACCGCTTGCACATCGTCTTTTGAAACAGTTTCAACAGTCGTGTGCATATATTTCAATGGCAAGGAAATCAAAGCAGATGCAACACCTTCAGTAGCATAAGCGAAAGAATCAGTATCTGTACCCGTAGAACGAGAAACCGCCTGACGCTGAATTTTGATTTCTTTAGCTTCGGCAACGTCGATGATAAAATCACGTAAATTGTTCTGTACCGCTGGGCCATAACAAATCACAGGGCCAGAACCACATTTCAAATCACCTTGCTCTTTTTTGTTGTACATCGGCGACTGAGTATCGTGTGTAACGTCTGTTACAATGGCAACGTCTGGTTTCAAACGTCTTACAATCATTTCAGCACCACGCAAACCGATTTCTTCTTGTACGGCATTGACAACATACAAAGTAAATGGTAGCTCAACATTGTTTTCTTTCAACATTCTGGCTACTTCGGCAATCATAAAACCACCCATGCGGTTATCCAAAGCACGACCAACGAAGTAACGATTGTTCAATTCTGTAAGACCATCTTCAAAAGTAACGACTGTACCTACATGAACGCCCATTTCTTCTACTTCCTTTTTGTTGGCAGCACCTAAATCAATAAAAATATCATTGACAGTAGGAGCTTTGTCTTTAGCAATATCACGCACGTGAATAGCAGGGTAGCCAAAAATGCCTTTTACAACGCCTTTTTTAGTGTGTAAATTACAACGCATCGAAGGAGCAATCACGGCATCAGAGCCACCATTTCTTCTTACGAAAATATAGCCGTTATCGTCGATATAATTCACAAACCAAGAAATTTCGTCGGCATGAGCTTCAATAACTACTTTATAAGGTTGGTTGGGATTGATAACCCCCACGGCAGTTCCGTAAACATCAATAATCGTTTCGTCGATGTAAGGTTTGATATAATCCAACCAGATTTGTTGTCCCGGAGCTTCAAAGCCAGTTGGCGAAGCATTGTTGAGGTATTCGTAGAGGAATGTTTTTGCGTTTTCAGTCATAACTTATTCTATAAAAAATTTATCTAAAAATGTTTTTAAATTATTGAGAGCAGGAGCATTCAGATTCCAGTGACTTTTATTTGAATACTCTCTCTCGGCTTCTTTTATTTTCTTTTTCTGATTTTTACTTTCACCTAAAAGTGCTTCTAAATATGCGTAAATTTTAGTTTTACGAGCTGGGGTTGTATAGTTTTTACCTTTATGCGAACGTAAACAATCTTCATAACCTGCCCAACATTCAAAAATACCTTGATGCTCTGGATTGATAATTTGTACAAGTAAGGTTTCTAAATCTCCGTCACCTTGGTTATTGGGTAATAAAAAATAGTCATCAATAGCATATTTTGTTTGATATTGGATAAATTTTGGATTTTCTTCGGCAAAATTATCTGCATCAAAAATGACAATATTGGCTATTCCATTGATTTCATTTTCTTTAAAAAGATTAGAAACCATATAAATTTTGTCTTTACCACCAACAATTAAAATATCTGGATTAGCACTTTCGCTGCCAACCTTTCCAATTTCCAAGTCGATTTTATAAGTATTTGCAACAAAATCTTTTAAAAATTTGGCATCGGCAATGCCTTCTACAAAGATTTGAACCCTTTTCATCGTTGCCCTCCTCTCGTATTAGCACCAATACTTAATGCAAATTCAAACTGCTCAAAATCAAAAGTTACAGACTTTACTTCACCTTTAGCATTTTCTAACAAACTGATATTTCGGGCATCTTTTTGATACTCTTCTCCCAACTCCGACAAAGCTTCCACAAAATATCTTTGACATTCTAAACTATGAGTAGTAGCAAAAAGTTGAACATCAAATTGTTTACAGAGCGTAATAACTGTCTTCCAGAAATCTTTTAGGCGTGAGAAGTGAATGCCATTTTCGATTTCATCAATCATAATGCGTTTATCTTCCTCACAACTTAAAATGCCAATGATAATTCTGGCAAGTTTCACAACACCATCGCCAAATCGAGTAATAGGATAAATTTTATCATCTTCAAGTAAAACAATACCTATACTTTCGGTATTGAAGTTACTGTGCAATCTGGTTTCTTCTAAATTTGGAATTAATATTCTGATTATATTATCAAATGCTTTTCGGATAGTTTTATCAGGATTCACATTCTGTACATATTTCTTTACAAGTTGCTCGGAGTATCCTGTATTATTCGCTAAAAGATTAAAACTTTTTTTAGCTTGAGAAAGGTATCTTTGAGATAAACAAACCGTATTAATATGTTCAGAATTACTGTAAATTCTTAAAAGTTGTCCATCGCTGGTATCTATAAACTGGTTGATAATAAAATCATTGTCAGTTTTATTAACTAAATCAAATTCGATTGGAGAAAGCCCTATTGCTTTTTTACTATTTTTACCTTTAAGAGAAAAACTGCACTCTAAAGGCTTAGTTGAATCTCTTAATATACTTTCCCATGCACCAATTTTAGATAAAATGCTTGAAATATCAGATATTTTAAAACTTTGTGAAGGAAATATTTTTCTAAGTATAAAGGCATTTGTTAGTTTAACTAACCACTCATAAGTCTTCTCATCAAATAACAATCCCTCCAATACACTCGTCTTTCCAACATTATTATCACCTACCAAAAGGTTGAATTGACCAAGGTTTTCCATTTCAAAAGAATCAAATCTTTTGAAGTTTTCTATTTTGAAATATGTTAAATGGTTTTCTCCCATGATTTTGTCATTTTCACAAAAATACAAAACCCCAAAGGTTTTAAAAGCCTTTGGGGATAAAAATCAGTTTTTGATTAAGTATTCTGAAAAAAAGAAAAGTTCATTGCTCACAGCTCGAGGCTTAAAGCTCATAGTTATAAAGGAATATTTCCATGTTTCTTTCTCGGTAAATTCGCTACTTTGTTTTCTAACATTTTGAAAGCACGAATTAATTTTTGACGAGTTTCCGAAGGCATAATCACTTCGTCAATATAACCTCTGTTGGCTGCTCTGTACGGATTCGCAAATTTTTCAGTGTATTCATCTACCTTTTCTTCCAATTTTTCTTCTTGGTTCAAAGCTTCTGAAATCTCTCTTTTGAAAATAATTTCTGCTGCTCCTTTTGCTCCCATCACGGCAATTTCTGCTGTTGGCCAAGCGTAATTCATATCCGCTCCGATGTGTTTCGAGTTCATTACGTCATAAGCTCCGCCGTAGGCTTTACGTGTAATTACGGTAATTCTTGGCACAGTGGCTTCGCAGAAAGCATATAATAATTTTGCTCCGTGCGTAATGATGCCACCCCATTCTTGGTTTGTGCCGGGCATAAAGCCGGGAACATCTTCTAACACCAATAAAGGAATATTGAAACAGTCGCAGAAACGGACAAATCTTGCTGCTTTTTGGCTTGCATGAATATCTAAAACGCCCGCCATCACCGCTGGCTGATTGGCAACAATACCGATACTCCTACCTGCCAAACGAGCAAAACCTACTACAATATTTTCTGCGTAATTTTTATGTACTTCAAAGAATGAATCTGTATCAGTAATATGTTCAATTACTTCTTTGATGTCGTAAGGCTGATTGGGGTTTTCTGGAATGATGTTGTTTAACTCTTTGCGTTCTTCGTTTCCTGCTTCATAAGGTAAAGCTGGGGCTTGGTCTTCACAGTTTTGAGGAACATAAGAAAGAATTTTCTTAATGTCGTTGATACAAGTAACTTCGTTGGCACAAGAAAAATGCGTAACGCCCGATTTGGTTGAGTGCGTAGAAGCTCCACCTAATTCTTCAGAAGTCACCAATTCGTGAGTTACGGTTTTTACTACGTTTGGCCCTGTTACAAACATATATGAAGTATTTTCTACCATCAAAATAAAGTCTGTAATGGCTGGCGAATAGACTGCTCCGCCTGCACATGGCCCCATGATGGCAGAAATCTGTGGAATTACGCCCGATGCTAAAGTATTTTTATAGAAAATATCTGCATAACCTGCTAATGAAGTAACGCCTTCTTGAATCCTCGCACCGCCTGAATCATTTAAACCGATGAGTGGTGCTCCATTTTTCATGGCTAAATCCATGATTTTACAGATTTTTTCTGCAAAAGTTTCGGATAATGCTCCACCAAAAACGGTAAAATCTTGGGCAAAAACGTAAACTAATCTTCCGCTTACTGTTCCGTAGCCCGTTACAACGCCGTCGCCTAAGTACGATTCATTTTCTAAACCAAAGTCTTTACAACGATGAACTACAAATTTTCCAATTTCTTCAAAACTGCCTTCATCTAATAATAAAGCTATTCGTTCACGTGCTGTTAGTTTTCCTTTTTTGTGTTGAACGCCAATTCTTTTCTCACCGCCACCCAATAATGCTTCTTCATTTTTCTGGATTAATTCCTCAAATTTGGTTTGATTACTCTTCGTTTTCATGGTAAATAATTTTGCTCTTATGGTTTTGCTTTAATTCAAATCAAAGATAGGAGTACAACTCATAAGAACCTGCAAAAATGATATAGATTCTTGAAATTACTATTTTCTGATGCTTACAAGCATAAAATTTATTGAAAAAATGTCTTTTGATTACTGAATTAGGAGAATTAAAATCAATTGATTAGTATTGAATGATGGATTCAAAACGTTATTCTTGGAATAAAAGAAAGATGGTTTTTGACAAGAAAAAATAAACCTGTGAATGTAAAGTATGAGAAGTACCTGTATATGGATTTTTTTTATGATATTTTTTTTGTCGATTTTTAGCAAATCTATGGCACAAATTGGTGGTAATAGTAGTTTTAGTTTTCTGACGATTCCTGCTAATCCTCAAACGATGGCTTTGGGCGGTATCAATGTTTCCAATACTTCAAAAGACGTAAATGCGATTTTTCAAAACCCTGCTTTATTAGATACTTCTGAACATAATTTATTAGCCGTCAACTATTTACCTTACTTTGCTGGTGTCAATTACTCTTCGGCGGCTTATGCCCGAAAAATTCATAAACAAATTGTAGCGATTGGTGTACAGTCTATTGCTTATAATAATTTTCAACAGACAGATGCCGCTGGCGTAGTACTTGGGCAATTTACAGCAAACGACGTTGCTCTAACGCTTTCAAGTGCCAAAACGCAAGGAAATATTACTTTTGGTGGAAATTTAAAATATGTATCTTCTGTCATTGAAAGTTATTCTTCGGTAGCCGTCTTAATGGATTTTGGTGCTATCTTTAAACATCCAAAGCAAACGTTGAGTTTTGGACTAAGTGTAAAGAATGTAGGACTTGCCTTTAAGTCATACACAAACTTTGATAAACCTAATTTACCTTTTGATGTACAAGCAGGCATCAGCTTTAAACCTAAATATATGCCTGTGTATTTTTCTTTGACGGCACATCATCTTTACAAATACGATATTGCTTATTTAGACAAAAGTATCGTCACGAAAGATTTAAACGGAAACGTCATCGAAACTACTATTAGCCCAGTTGATAAAATTGCTCGCCATTTGGTTTTTGGGGCAGAGCTTTTATTAAGTAAAAACTTTCATGCCTTAATCGGCTACAATCATCAAAGAAGTGCGGAATTGAGCCAACAAAAGGTAGGAGGTTTCTCGGGGTTTTCTTTAGGATTTTTAGTCCATACAAAATTCCTTAATTTTACTTATTCATATTCTGGCTATAATGTTGCTGGAAATTTGAATAGCTTTGGTTTAGTTTGTGATTTCAATAGAATAATTAAATAACAATTCACCAACCAACAATTTTAGATACTTTACTCTTGTTGTGGGTACGCTTTAAAGATGGCAAATTTAGATTCATTAACTCCAAAACAAATTGTCGCTGAACTCGACAAGTACATCATTGGGCAGAAAGATGCCAAAAAAAATGTAGCGATTGCTCTTCGTAACCGTTGGCGACGAATGAATGCTCCAGAGGAGATGCAAAAAGAAATTACACCCAATAATATTTTGATGATAGGTTCTACGGGCGTTGGTAAAACCGAAATTGCCAGACGTTTGGCGAAATTGGCGGACGCTCCTTTTACAAAAGTAGAGGCTTCTAAATTTACAGAAGTTGGCTACGTAGGACGAGACGTAGAATCTATGGTTAGAGATTTGGTGGAGTCTTCGATTCATTTGGTGCAGATTTCAAAAAAAGAAGAAGTAAAAGACAAAGCTTTAGAATTTGTAGAAGAAATTATCGTGGAGGCTCTTGTGCCTTCGATGAGTAAAACGGGAAAAAAGAAAAAGCAAGATAAAATTGGCTTTGAAAACGAAGTACCGCAGTCGGACGAAGAACTGAACCAACGTACTCGTGAGTTATTTCGTGAAAAACTTAGAAAAGGCGAATTAGAAAATCGTAAAATTGACATCGCTATCAAAGCTCCTAATACGCCAAATATTGGAGTTATGGGTGGACCAATTGACGAAATGTCGATGATGAATATTTCGGAAATGATTGGCGGAATGTTGCCTAAAAGAGAGAAAAAACGCAAAATGACTATCGCCGAAGCTCGTAAAATTCTTTTAGAAGAAGAATCAGCTAAGTTGATAGACATGGACGAAGTAAAAGAAGAGGCTATCAGAAAAGCTGAAAATTTAGGCATTATTTTCATTGACGAAATTGATAAAATTGCTTCATCACGTAGTGGAGGTGGTGGTCCAGACGTAAGCCGTGAGGGCGTTCAGCGAGATATGTTGCCAATTGTTGAAGGCTCTTCAGTCAATACAAAACATGGCGTTATCAATACCGACCATATTCTTTTTATTGCGGCTGGTGCTTTCCATGTATCAAAACCAAGCGATTTGATTCCTGAATTACAAGGTCGTTTCCCGATTAGAGTAGAACTACAAAGTTTGAAAGAAGAAGATTTTTATCGTATTCTGAAAGAACCTAAAAGTGCTTTGACGAAACAGTATGTTTCACTATTGCAGTCGGAAGGCGTAGAATTGACCTTTGATGATGAAGCTTTAGCAGAAATCGCACGCATCGCTTTTGCGGTAAATTCAGAAGTAGAAAATATCGGAGCAAGACGTTTACAAACCGTAATGTCACATTTATTAAACGATATTATGTTTGATATTCCAGACGTAATTTTACCAAACGAAAAAATCGTCATTACCAAAGCTTTGGTAACAGAACGCTTAGGCGGTATGGTAAAAAATAGAGATTTGAGTCAATATATTTTGTAGAAATTGATTCATCAAAAAGCCGTAAAACACAGTAATTCATCCTTGAAATTACTGTGTTTTACGGCTTTTTTGTTTTTAAATTAATCGTTCAAAACCGTCTTTTTCTCAAAGAATTTTATTTAAAAATCCTTGTTTGTAAATTCTTCCGATTGGAAGTTTCTGATTTCCGATTTTGATACAGTCGTTGGTATAAGAGTAAACTTTATCGACGGCTATGATAAACGATTTATGAATTCTTACAAATTTTGATTCGGGCAATTTGGCTTCCATATAGCCCATTCTTTCATAGACAACATACATCCCGTGGCAAGTGAATAATTTGATATAATCTTTCAAGCCTTCTATGTACAAAATATCATTGAGAAATACTTTTATTTGCTCTTTTCCGACTTTAAAAAAGATATAAGCATCTTCATAATTTGACTTGTTTGATGCAGTACTTTGGGTAATTTCTTGAAAGTGTAAATACTTTGAAATGGTTTTCAAAAAACGGTCTTGACTGATGGGTTTTACCAAATAATCAAAAACTTCCAGTTCAAAACCTTCTACGGCATACTCCCGAAAAGCCGTTGTCATGATTACTTTTGGTCGTTTTTGTAAAGATTTCAGCAATTCCAAACCAGTCATTTTGGGCATTTGAATATCTAAAAAAAGTAAATCAACCGAATGGTTTTGGAGATAAACAAAACCTTCAACGGCATTATCAAATGTTTTGACAACTTCAAAATCTGGAAGATTTTCTAAGTACATTTTAATTAATTCTCTGGCAGGCAGTTCGTCGTCGATGATGAGGCAATGATTCATTTAGTTTACAATGATTTTTAACACCACTAAAAAACTATTGGCTTCTTGAAAAATATTAAATTCGTGTGTATTCGGATAAAGTAATTCAAGTCTTCTTTTTACGTTTTTCAAACCCAAACCTCCATTTTGATTAATCACCACAAGGTTTTCGGCTTCAATACTGTTTTCAATTTTGAAAACTAAGGTTTTTTCTTTCGCTGAAACATCCATACGAATCCACGATTGTCCAATAGATTTATTCACGCCATGTTTGAAACAGTTTTCAATAAGTGGCAGCAATAATAAAGGTGAAATCTGAAAACCGATGATATTATCAAAAATATTGACTGACACATCTAATTTATCGCCAACCCTAATTTTTTGTAAATCCACATAATTGATGATGTAGTCGATTTCTTCTTTCAGAGGCACTTTATCTTTTTTAGAATCGTAAAGGCTGTATTCAAGTAAATTAGAAAGTTTTAAAATTTGTTGTGCCGTTTCTGGACTATTTTTAAAAGCACTTGAATAAAAATTATTCAGCATATTAAAAATAAAATGCGGTTGTACTTGCGATTTCAGCAATTCAAGTTCGGCAGCTATTTTTTCTTGTTTCAATTCCTGTAAAACTTGCTGTTGCCCGTACCAACTTCTGATAAAAAAGAACATTCCATACAAAGACACAATTAGGTACAGATTTACAAATTCTATCAAGATTTTGGGTAAAAATATCAGCGGTTTCAGCATCCCTTCTACATGATATAAAGGGTATAAGTAATAGTAGTTGATGTACCTTTTCAGCATCACAAACACCAAGGCAACGGTTATTTGTCCTATCCAAAAAATAGTTTTTTGGTTCGACAAATAAAATTGCTTGAACAAGTAATGAATCGACAAGTAAGAAACCACAAAAGCGATTGGAAAGGAAGTACAAGCTTTCAGAAAATACACATAATATTGGTCAGTAGCCGCACCCATTCCGAGCCATTCGTACAAAAAGTAGAGTACCCAAAAAGTAATATTAAAGCGAATAGAATTTTGGCGATTGTTCATCTAAACAGATTTTTGATGCCTAAATTAGAATAAATAATAGAGATACGACTTTAACAGACAGGTAATTTAGACCAACAACCAGCATTATCCACCAACGACAAGTATTATTAGATGCTGTCGGCTTCATTGAATATCAATTCTTTGAATTTTAAAAATGGATTTTACCGCAAAATGGAAAAAGAAATTTGAAGAATTCAAATAAACAGCTTGCTTGTTCCCTTGGCATATTTAAGCGTATTAGAAATTACAGTTATTTATCTTGAGGTAAGAGATTCTAAATGTTTTTTAGAATCAAATTGCCATAAGTATTTGATATATTAATACTTAAATTAAAATCCATAAAAAGTGCAATTACGATACTTTATAGAATGATTATTTGAAATTTGTAAGTTTTCGTTTGAAATTCGTTGAGTTGCACCTCTACGAATCAAATAATTTTGTTGTATAAAAATATAACAAATCCAAGCTGATGAAATTTTTCAAATCAAAAACACTCTTCATTAAAGTATCCACATTTTGTTTTCTTATTACCTTGGCTCAGGTGGCTTTTTCACAGCAAGCCGACAGTACCCAAGTACCCATTTATGTTGGTGGTGCGGTTAATTTAACCCACAATGGCATTTCTTTGTTACCTTCTTTTTCGCTGGGGAAACCTGCTGCCATGTTCGATTTAGTGGTTAGTAGAAAAAGACTTAGTTTTGAACCTCAATTTCGTTTTGCTCTGGAAGGAAAACCTTGGAATTTTCTTTTCTGGTGGCGTTATAAATTACTGAGAACTTCAAAATGGGCGGTAAACATTGGGACTCATCCAGCTATTGCATTCAGAGAAAGAACTTACCTCATCAATGGTGAACCCAAAAATGTAATGATTTCGCAAAGAGTACTGGCTACTGAATTTTCGCCAAATTATAATGTTGCTAAAAATATCAGTTTGGGGCTGTACTATTTATATGCTCATGGTTTTGAGTTCGACGCTACTCAAAATATTCACTTCTTGGCTCTAAGAAGTAACTTTTCTTTAATCAGGCTTTCTAATCAGTATTATTTAAGACTTGTTCCGCAAGTTTATTACTTAAAAATGGATAGCAAAGACGGTTTTTATACCAATGCAAACATTACTTTGGCAAAAAAGAATTCGCCAATTACCATTGCTTCTATTCTAAGTAAGACAATTCAGACAGATATTACAGGAAAAGATTTTGTTTGGAATGTGAGTGTAAACTATGCTTTTGGGAAAAATTATAATGGTAAATAAGAACTAAAAAGATTTTTCAATCTGTATTAAGGGTTTTATTTCACAAAAACTTATTAACTTAAAAGAGAATGAAAAATAACTCTTAAACCAATGGCCAAATTACTTTGATGCCGTACTTAATTCCCATTTCATGCAAACTTTATTTATTGAATATGTTTCACTCATTTTAATTATTTTGGCATTGGTGATGTTTGCCAATAAATTGCGTATTGCCTATCCGATTGTTTTAGTGGTAGGAGGCTTGATACTCAGTTATTTTCCTGCTTTTTCAAATGTAAAAATTGAGCCTGACTTAGTTTTTTTTATTTTTCTACCACCACTTTTGTACGAATCCGCTTGGCAAACCTCTTGGAAGGAATTTTGGAAATGGCGAAGAGTCATTGCAAGTTTTGCTTTTCCAATCGTCATTCTTACTTCTTGCGTAGTGGCTTTTGTGTCGCAAGCACTCATTCCGGGTTTTACTTTGGCTTTGGGTTTTTTATTAGGCGGAATCATTTCTCCACCCGATGCCATTTCGGCAACCACTATCATGCGTCAGTTGAAAGTACCCAAAAGACTTTTGAGCATCATCGAAGGGGAAAGTCTGATGAACGATGCTTCTTCGCTGATTGTATTTCGCTTTGCTTTAGCGGCCGTCATTACGGGGCAATTTCACTGGCAAGCGGCTGCCAATAGTTTCTTTTGGGTAATTGTAATGGGTACGCTTATTGGTTTAGCCATTGGTTTTGTCTTTTATGCTATTCATAAATGGTTGCCCACTACGCCAAGTATAGAAGTTGTTCTTACTTTTCTTACGCCCTATTTTATGTATTATGCTGCCGAACATTTTCATTTTTCGGGCGTTTTGGCGGTGGTAAGTGGCGGTTTGCTGTTGTCGAGTAAGCGACAAAGTATGCTTACTTATTTGAGTAGGTTACAAAGTACCAACGTTTGGTCGAGTTTAGTATTTGTGCTGAATGGTTTAGTTTTTTTACTGATTGGTTTGCAATTACCCACTGTGGTTCAGCAACTTGGCGATACCAGTATTGTCACAGCAGTGGGCTATGGCTTGGCGATTTCGTTTGTACTTACGCTTTGTCGGATAATTTGTACTTTAGGAGCATCGCTTTTTACTCGCTTTATGAGCCACTTTATCAAAGTTGCCGACCCTAATCCGGGTTGGCGATTGCCAGTAATTTTTGGTTGGGCAGGAATGCGGGGCGTAGTTTCATTGGCTTCTGCTTTGGCGATTCCTTTGTATATTCAAGAAGGACAAGCTTTCCCGAATAGAAACCTTATTTTGTTTATTACCTTTATCGTCATTTTAGTAACCTTAGTTTTTCAAGGATTGACGCTTCCGTGGTTGATTAAAAAACTAAAAATAAAGGATAATTCTACTCCTGAAAAAGAGCAGGAAGTAAGTATTCAGCACAAAATGGCTCAGAATTCTTTGGCGTATTTAGAAGAAAAGTACGGTAAAAACTGCCTTCAAAATGAACATATCAGCAATTTGTACGAACGCCTTACGATTGAATTGAGTTTTTTGAGCCAAGCCATCGAAACCAGAGAAACGTCTCATGGTTTTACGATAAAAAAGAACCAAACGATTTATCTTGAATTGTTAGAACAGCAACGAATCCTGCTGAATGAAATAAATCATTTAGATGAATTTGACGAAGAGCTTATCAGAAAATATCATACTTTGATTGACATCGAAGAATATAAAATCAGGGAAAAAGCGATTTTATAAGTAGTGATTAGTAAAAAGTAATTGGTGATTACATGTGCTTGCCTAAAATAGGTTGACAGATTTATTATCCTTTTTAATGTACTTAAAATTGTAATATAGTTTGATTTGGGTCTGTTTTTTTTGTTCCATCGGATGTCCAAATGTTTAATTTAGGTCTTTTATCGACCTCAAGTTCTTTGATGTATTGTTCAAACGAGTTTGGTGTTCTTTTTCCTAAAGAACTATGTGGTCGTTTATTATTATAAGTGTCGATTGCTTTTTTGACATTAGTTTTTAACTCTTCAAAGCTTGCACTTTCCCAATATCTAAGATATTGATTTTTAATAGTTCCATTGATTCTTTCAATATGTGTGTTTTCATGTACCTCATTACACATACTTATCATTATGTTAGCATTTTTTAGTAAAGCGACATAGTCATCACTAATGTATTGTCCACCTCTGTCAGAATGATGAATAAGCTCTGTGTACTTTTTCTTTTTGCGAGTATGGAAAGCCATTTCAAGAGCCTGACAATTGTTTTCTGCTTTCATGTTGTCAGCTGTGGAATAGCCTATTATTTTTCGAGAATAAACATCCATAATCATAACGATATAGTAAAATTTATCAGCGATGTTATAGTAAGTAATATCACTTGTCCACAACTGGTCAATATTATTGAGTTGTTTATCTATTAACAGATTTTTATAACGGCTAAATGGGCTTGAAAAAGTGGTTCTAATTTGATTTTTGTAAGTAATCAATCTAAAACCATAGCTAAGTCCGATACTAATAAAGGCATCACGCCCTAATCCGTTGGGTTTAAGAATGTCGTAAATCACTCTTAAACCCATACCAGGATGTATTTCCCTTATTTGCATAATTAAACCGACAACCAAGTACTCTAATGAAGCCCAGTTCTTTTCTCTGATAAGTCGCTGATGATGAGCTTGTCTTGAGATATTACAAAGCTTGTATAAATCATTCATGGAATAATGACAAGTATGTACTCGAAAATACTCTAAAGTTTGACATTGAAGTTTTTTTTAAAATCAATATCATACTCTTTGGATGCAAGTTCTACTAATTTTTCAAGATAGTCTAATTGCATTTGTTTTTGTCCTAAACGACGTTCAAGTTCTGCGACTTGAGCCAATAAGTTAGCAGTTTTCTGTGCTTCACTTTCTTGTTGTACAACCATAGTTGTGTCGCACGGGCGCCCCCGCTTGTTTATGTTGTGGAGAGTATTTGTATATCCAACGATAAACCGTATAAGGAGCTACTTCCCACAATTTACTAAAAGAATGCACAGTATAAAGTCCAGCTGTTAATTCTTGAACTTTTGCTCGTTTGAACGATTCACTAAAAATACGTCGTTGACGAATCTTTAAATTGGTACTTTTTTTAGATTCTGATTTCGATTTGCTCATAAATAAGTTGATGTTTTTGTCAACCTATTTTAGGCAAGCACAACAATTTTATAAATCTAATAATCAGATATTTACATAAATAGGAAATTCGCTTTTATTGTATTTAATAAAATACTTTCTGAATAAAATCAGAATGCTCTAAAAACAAGAATCGGTCTCGAAGCAATTGTTTCGAGACCGATTCTTGTTTAAAACATAATTTTTGAAGACGATTACTTACCTCTTTCGTTGTAAATCTTTTGCAATTTAACAGCTACAACAGTTGAAGCACCCATTAAAACGATAAAGAAAAGCCAAGTTAATAATGTTCCAGACATGGTATATGATTTTGAAGGTTCAATGATTTCTGTTTAATATTAACACAAAGGTAACTAAGAATTGTTAAAAATGGATTAATCAGCCTTAATTCTTTGGTTAATTTCCTATACAAAAAGTGTTTTTCAAGCTTATAAAACCCCTTTTGTAGAAGGCAAAATATCTAAATCTTTGATTTCTCGTTTGGTTGCCATTTTGATTGCTTTAGCAAAGGCTTTGAAAATAGCTTCGATTTTATGATGTTCGTTATCGGCTTCGGCTTTGATATTCAAATTACATTTGGCAGTATCGGTAAAGGATTTGAAGAAATGGAAAAACATTTCGGTAGGCATTTCTCCAATTTTTTCACGAGAGAACTTGGCATCCCAAACCATCCAGTTTCTACCCGAAAAATCAATGGCTGCATGCACCAAAGCTTCATCCATTGGCAATAAATAAAAACCATAACGAGTAATTCCCTTTTTGTCGCCCAAAGCTTTCAAATACGCTTCTCCCAAAGCCAAAGCAGTGTCTTCGATGGTATGATGCTCGTCGATATGCAAGTCTCCGTTTACTTTAACCGTTAGGTCTGCCCCAGAGTGTTTTGCCAATTGGTCGAGCATGTGGTCGAAGAAACCTAAGCCTGTTTCGATATTAGCTTTTCCTTTTCCATCCAAATTTAGTGTTACCCAAATTTGTGTTTCTTTTGTAATTCTTTCTACGCTGGCAATTCTTTCTGGCAAACGCAAAAACTGATAGATTTCGTCCCAATCACTTGAGTGAAGTGCAATTGCATTTTCAAGTTCAGTACTCTCAGTACTTTGGTTGCCCAAGTAAATAGCTTTCGCTCCTAAGTTGATGGCCAACTGCACATCTGTGAGTCTATCGCCCAAAACAAAAGAGTTTTTTAAATCATAAACCGATTCGTCAAAATATTTTTCTAACATTCCCGTTCTTGGCTTGCGAGTCGGGGCGTTTTCGTGTTCAAAAGTGCGGTCGATGTGTACTTCTGCAAAATGGATATTTTCATTTGCTAAAGTTTCCATCATTTTGTTGTGAGCTGGCCAAAAAGTATTTTCTGGGAAAGAATCAGTACCTAAACCGTCTTGGTTGGTTACCATCACTAATTCAAAGTCTGCTTCCTCAGCGATTTTACGAAGATTAGAGATTGCTTTCGGAAGAAACGCTAATTTTTCCAGAGAATCCACCTGAAAATCTACGGGTGGCTCAACGATAATCGTACCGTCACGGTCGATAAACAATATTTTTTTCATGGATTACAACATGATTTTATCAATCATGAATTTGAAATGGGAACTGCAAAATTAGTAGGAGTTGCTAAGAGTTTTATTACTTTTCCTAAAATTGCTTGAAGTTTCTTGAAGAAAGGAGTTCATTTTTTAGAAATTCTTAAAAAAACAGGTCATTTTTCAACTTGTTGATATTCTTTGAGAAACCTTTAAAATTTGGCTAATAACCAAAGAAAAGTAAAGTCTTGTAAATATTTTGAATGAATTTATAAGATAAGGTTGTAATTTTGAATCATAATTTAAGAATGTAAAAACAAGTGGGTATGAATTTATTTGGAGAACTTAGAAATTTATTAGCTGGAGATATATCAATTAAAATTGCCAATATAACTGGAGAAAAAGAAGACAAAGTAAAATTAGTAGTTGACGGGCTGATTTCTACTTTTATAGGTGGGTTGATGAAAAGAGTAGCCAACGAAGCAGGTGCTACTACGCTGATGAACGTGTTACAAAAAGGGAAACTTGACGGAAGTATCAACGAAAAAATAAGTACTTATGTCGTTGATAGAGAAAGTTTGTCGCCCCTTTTAGAAAAAGGAAGTAGCTATGTAAGTATGCTATTGCCTGATAAAAAAAGCTCAATTGCTACCATGATTTCAAAGTACGCTGGCGTTAGAAATTCGTCTGCTACGATGATTCTTGGACTTGTTGCGGCTGTTACTTTGGATAAATTAGGAAAAATCACCATAAGTCAGGGTTTGGATAAACTTGCTTTATCTAATTATTTATTAGAACAAAAAGGAAGTTTATTAGACGAAACACCAGAAGATTTACAACCAAAAATGATTGATGTATTGGGGCTTTCGGTTTTTATGAGCCAAGAAATCAAACCAATACAGTACGCTCCGGCAGCTCCAATCAAATCGGCTTCGGTGCAATCTACCGTGACAGAAAAACCTGTCAGAGAGCAAAAAGTAACCTATTCAACCAAAAATTATGAAGAGTCAGAAAGTTCAAGTTTGAAAAGTTTCCCAAGCTGGCTTTTACCTTCTGTTTTGGTTTTGGTCGTACTTTCAGCATTAGGATACTTCGCCGCCACTTACGATTGGTCGAGCTTAAATACTTCTTCTGATTCTCTGAAAGATTCTGCTCAGATGGAAGAAGTAACAGGAGTAGAAATTGATACCAATAGTTTACCGAAAGATACCGTTACTGCTAAAATAGATTCAGCCACTTTGGCTAAAGAAGCTGAGAAAACGGTAGCTCTTAATTTGCCTGATGGACAAAAAATTGAATTGCAACAAGGCTCTTTTGTACTTTCAATTGCTAAGTATTTGGGCGATTCAACGGCAAAAGCCAACCGAGTATTTACAATAGACAACGTTACTTTTGAAACCAATACAGCGGCTTTTACAATGGGTGCTGATAGACCAGTTTTTGATTTGGCTAAAGTTTTACAAGCCTATCCGAAAGCTCAAATTAAATTAACTGCCTTCACCGACAATACAATCGACTCGCTACAAAGTAAGCGATTGACAGCCAGAAGAGCAGTAGCCGTAAGAAATATACTAATTCAGCAAGGAATTAACCCAATTAGAATAGATTTTGCTGGAAAAGGCTCGCACAATGCCATTGCAAGTAATGCAACGGAAGAAGGAAGAGCTAAAAACAGAAGAATAGAATTGAAAGTAGTAAGAAAATAAAAAAATAAGGGCTAAAGTTAATGACAACTTTAGCCCTTATTTTTTAACGATAAGCCAAACGATTGGTTTTCCAATTACTATTTATTTGCGTTTCAACAGGCTGGTTACCTGCCGATATTGGCGCTTTTTTATTGGTCATTAAATAACTTGCCAAAGCTGCTGCCAAAAGTTCTTCATTTTCGATAGGCAACTCATCTAATTTATCAGGCGTGTAGTAAAGTCCAATAAAACGAGTATCAAAATTGCCAGAAATAAAGGCTTCATGCTTCATCACAAATTTACAGAAAGGCAAAGTAGTTTGAATTCCCGATATTTTGTACTCATCAATCGCACGAATCATTTTTGCTATGGCTTCCTCACGGTCTTTGCCATAAGTAATCAATTTAGCAATCATCGGGTCATAGAAAATCGGAATTGCCATTCCTTGCTCAAAGCCATCATCTACTCGAACGCCATTTCCTTGTGGACGAACGTAAGTACTTAAAGTACCAACATCTGGCAAGAAATTATTGCGTGGGTCTTCGGCACAAACTCTAATTTCAATTGAATGTCCTTGAATTTGTAAATCTTCTTGTTTGAAAGAAATGGCTTCGCCTTCGGCAATTCTAATCATTTCTTTTACTAAATCTACACCCGTAATTTGCTCAGTAACAGGGTGTTCTACTTGCAGACGAGTATTCATTTCTAAGAAATAAAAATCTAATTTCTCATCCACGATAAACTCTACCGTACCTGCTCCGTAATAATTACAAGCTTTCGCCACATTTACAGCACATTGCCCCATCGCTTCACGAATTTCGGGCGTTAATACAGCAGAAGGAGCTTCTTCTACCACTTTTTGGTGACGACGTTGTACCGAACATTCTCTTTCAAAAAGATGAACAACATTTCCGTGTTTATCGCCAAGTACTTGTATTTCAATGTGTTTTGGTGCAGTAATATATTTTTCGATAAAAACTGCTCCGTTCCCAAATGAAGTAATGGCTTCTGAAACAGCTCTATCCATTTGTTCATCAAAATCTTCTTCTTTCTCAACCACACGCATTCCTTTCCCTCCACCACCAGCAGAAGCTTTGATAAGTACTGGATAACCAATTTCTAAAGATTTTTCTTTAGCCAGTTTTCTATCCGTAACGGCATCAGGAGTACCCGGCACCATCGGGATATTATACTTTGCCACTGTGTGTTTTGATGTCAGCTTATCGCCCATCAGTTCGATACTTTCAGGCGAAGGCCCGATAAAAATCAAACCTGCTTCAATTACTTTTTTACAGAACGCAGCGTTTTCGGATAAAAATCCGTATCCAGGATGAATAGCATCTACGTTGAGGTCTTTACAGATTTGAATGATTTTATCGCCAAGTAAATAGGATTGATGTGAAGGCGGTGGTCCAATACAAATGGCTTCGTCTGCAAAACGAACATGAGGAGAATTGCGGTCTGCTTCTGAAAAAATGGCAACAGTTTGTATTCCCATTTCACGGGCAGTACGCATGATGCGTAAGGCGATTTCTCCACGATTGGCTATCAGAATTTTATTGATTTTCGACATAATTTTGATAAGCTGGTTTTATGGTTTTGTTTTTCAATTGTTATCAAACAAAGGTAAATGACATTCCGAGAGCAATAAAATAATTTTTATTTTTTCTGGTAAATTTAATATACTTTTTCTTAAAGGCAGATTTCTAACCCAACTCAAGGAATATTCATCTGTAAAAAGAAAAATATTACGTTTTCATAAATTAAAATTTCACACTTGGTACAGCGAAAATTTTTTTCTAAAAAAATAGTAAATAGCAATATCTCAACACTGATATAATTCGTTCATAATGAGTTAAGTAGATTATTTGGAAAAGTTGTGAAAAAAAATAATTCTTCGTTCCTGTAAATTACAATTACACAAAATCTATTATTAGATTTGTTCTAAATAAGTTAGTATCATGAGAAAAGATTTCATGAAAATAGGACCAAATTTTGGTTGAATGATTAAACTTTAATCAATTGAGAAGGATGAAATTCAAATGAGGGCAATGCCGTCATTTATTTTATATCAACCACTTAAATATGATTTATAAACAAAATGAAAACTAAATTTTTCTCTCTATTGTATGGTTTAATATTATGTTTTCTATATGCCTGTACTGCCGAACTCGAAGTTAATAATTCAAATGGAGATATTAATAGTCTGACAGTTCCCTCAGGTTTTGATTGGAAAACGTCAAAAGATGTAAACTTTAATATCAGAGTAAGAGATATTAGATTTGGTGATGCCATACATGTAATCGCAATTTTTACATCAGACCCAAGTAGCACAGGCACTTCTCCGATTGCCAAAGGTGCAGCTACGCTTTCGTCGCCATTTTATACCAAAATTTCTTTAGGTTCAAGCATAAAAGAGCTTTACATCGTAAAAACTGCCCCAGATGGTACAAAACTTTCTGAAAAAGTAACGATAGATGCGTCTTTGTATGTGACACTTTCGATGGGAAGCAATACGGCTGGGAGAATTGCCGTACCAGATGATGTAAAAACGGTAGGACTTACTTTAGATAACACCAATATCGACTGCAATGCGGGTTGTGAAGTATCAATCAATGAGAAAACCGCCGAAAAAACCATAGACATTGCCAACAAAACGGTCTGTTTAATAGGTAGTAATTATAGCGTAACGATAAAAAATTCGGACAATGGAACGCTAAAAGTCTGCGGTACAAATATTACTATTAATAATTTGTCTGTACAGAATACTTCAAAAACTACACTTATTGTTACCAGTACAGGCTCAGCCATTTTGAACAGTGGCAGTTGGGATGCTTCGCAATCTTTAATTCAAAATTTTGGCTCACTTACTTTTAGCAATAAACTTACTTTGGGCGGGCAATTACAAAATATAGGAAAGCTCAATTTGAAAAAAGGATTAGAATCAAAAGTTAATTCAAAAATTACCAATCAAGGTTCAATACTTAATGAAGGAACGCTGGTAGTAGCAGGTGCAATGACCAACGAAGGAGAGATGAAATCTTTACTTGATATTTTATTGAACGCTTCTGGCGAAACGATTACCAATAATGGTCGCTTTACAGGAATTGGGAAATTGATACTTAGTGGCTCTACAATTTTTACCAACAACAATTACATGACTGTAAAAGATATGTTATTGAACAATTCAGTGGTGGTAAACAATAAGTGCCAAATGATTGTGACAAACAACCTTGACATCAACAAAATGCTCAATAATAATAGTTATGTTTTTGTCGGAAATCAAACTCGCTTAAATGCAACTGGTAGCGTAAATCTATATTATGGAGCTTTATTTATCACCAGTACTCTGAGTACTTTTGATGGAAAAATTACAGGAATTGGCGTAAGTGAATATTCTTTGTTCAGAGTACTGACGGCATCTACCAACTTAAATTCTGGTAGTTCATACAAATTGGTTGGTAGAGTACAATTTGCAGAACCCAGTGGCAGCCTCGATAAAAAGTTTTTGGATGAAGATGCTGTTTCTACCACAGGTACAGGTATTTATATTCCTAAAACTGAGTGTAACGAAGGCAACGGAAAAGTAATAGTTACCTTGAGAGATAGCGATAAAGATGGTGTAATAGATGTGGTAGATGATTTCCCGAGCGATGCCAACAAAGCCTTTAAAAATACTTCGCTTCCATCAACCGTAGCTTTTGAAGACCAATGGCCATCAATGGGCGACTACGACATGAACGATGCCGTACTTTCTTGTTCGTATCAAATCATTACCAATTCTTCAAACAAAGTAGTGCGTATTCAAGGCGATTATACTTTGCACGCTGCTGGTGGTTCTTATGAAAATGGTGGAGGTATTCAATTCAATTTATTGAAAAGTAAAAGTAAAAACTTTAGTTCTTCTTCTGGGGCAACTTTAGAAGCTGGACAAGACAGCGTTGTAGTAGTACTTTATCAAAATAGTGGAAAAGAATTGGGCATTTGGAATACTTTACCCTCGCAGTCAATTGTACCTCCTAAGACTTATAATTTTAGTTTTGATGTAAACGATGGCCCGCTGATTCGCTATTTTGGGATTGGTAACTATAATCCATTTATTTGGAATAATTCAAGTAATTATGGAAGAGGCTTTGAAACGCATTTATTGGGCAAGTATCCAACCAAACTGGCTGATACCAAATACTTCGGAACTGCAAACGACAACTCAAACGTTGCGAATGGTAGATATTACGTCACCACCAAAGGGCTTCCGTGGGCAATAGAAGTATCTACTGATAATTTCAAGTATCCAACCGAACGCAGTACTATTACTTCGGCATATTTATACTTTGCTACTTGGGTAACTTCGGGCGGAGTGTCTCGTACCGATTGGTATTCAAATAAACAAGCTGGTTATAGATATACTCCTTTCATTTTTAATCCTGATTGAAAAGGGCTATAAAACAAAAACACTTCCTGTTTCAACAATGAAATTAGGAAGTGTCTCTTTCAATAAAAACGTAGAATGGTCAAATTATGGGTAAGTGTATGAAATGATAGATATAAAACTATGGATTAGCTTAACGTTTTTTAATCCAAAGTATGCCATTCTTGATTTCAATCTTTTCAAGCATATTTTGTTGGTAATAGGCATATAATTTTCTTTCTGCATCCGAAACCGAAGTATCGGTCAATACGGCAAATTCTTTAGAGGTAAGCGTTGGGTAATATTCAAACATCGATTCTAAATCACTTTTAATTGTCTTCTTCTGCACATCAGGCACAAGATTCAAGATGGCTTTTTCAAAATATTGATAAGGTTTAAAGCCACAAACAATAAACTGATTGCCAGTTTCATCTTTGAAGAAGAAAGTAGGAAAGCCTTGCACTTCAAATGTTTGTGTTTGAAAAAGGTCTTCTTTAAAATCTTGCAGAGCTGGTCCTTCAAAATCTGCTTTGAGTTGTACCACATCCAGTCCAACCTCAAGAGCGGCTTCTACCAAGTACTCCCACTTTGTAATACGTTTTTTTTCCATAAAAACCATTTCACGGATTCTTCTTAGAAAAGCTATCGCCTTTTTTGGGCTTTGTCTTTGAGCAGCTTTAAAGGCAATCGAAGGTGGATACGAAGAATGTAGAGGGTCTTCAATCCAAATATTTCCGTCAATGGGCATTTCATAATAAAGACTCACTTCGTCCCAGTGATGTGCTACATCGCTTGGCTTACTAATGCCGCCACGGTTATAATTCCAGTCGGGTAGTAATCCACCCATTTTGTAATCAATTTCAAAATATTCTCCGTACTCCAACTTTAATTTTCTAAGTTGCGGCTCTACACCCCAACATGAAGAGCAGATGGGGTCGGTAAAGTAAGTAATACGAACAGGCTTTTGTAATGGTTTTTCAATTAAATTTTCAGTATTATAAGTTGATTTAGAGATTTCACAGATACCTTCTTCGACATCACAAATTAGAGGGTTATTAAGTATATTTTTTGCCATAAATTATTGAATAGTGCTTAGATAAATTTTAACGTTGTTGATTTTAGTCATTTTTGTTAGTTTCTTAGCAGAAATTATCGCTCCGACTATTAGATTTGTAACAAAGTTCGGCATCAATACAATGTCACACAATTAGTCAGAAAATTATGACTACCACAAAAGAGATTTTAAATACAGATACTTGTCCGATTGAAGGTTTTTTGAAAATGCTTTCAGGCAAATGGAAACTGCAAATTTTTCGTTTAGCAGTTGATGGCCCATTACGATTCAACAGCATCGTCAGAACGATTGAAGAGTCTAATAAACAGTCGGTTGCGGTTGCTTTGCGAGAAATGGAAAAAGAAGGTTTACTTGAAAAAATTGTAGTGAATCTCAAACCTCTGCATATCGAATACGTACTTTCAGAGAAAGGCAAAAGCCTGATTCCTATTTTTCATCAGATAGAAAAATTATCATAGATAAGTATAAATCTTTTTCGCTTTTTTGTTGATACGGTCAATTGCCTTACAGAAATCAACAAAAAAGCGAAAAATAGCCTATTTTATTCTTCAAAATCATTTCTACGAAAAAATGCTTTGAAGGTTTCCGACATGGCAATCAAATCGTGTACTTTGTTTTTAGCCAATTTCATAATTCTAATTTCCTGACACTCCTGAATTCTTCTGTCAAAACAATTCCAAAGGCTAATCATTTCATTCATGTTTTCAGCAAAACGCTCAACGATGTAGCGTTCAAACTTCGGTTTTTCGCCCTCTGTCAAGTACAGAATAAGGTGAAAACTTTCGCCTACAAAAAACCAAGAAAGTTGACTTTTACTAAAGTCCTTAATCATGGCATTATTATCAACCAAGAAGTCGATAATATCAACTTCGTTTTGAACGAGGTTTAAGGTTTGAGAATTCTGCATATCGTTATTGTATTTTTTTAAGAAATGAAATTCTAAATATTTTACAAATGCCAAGCTACGTTCTACTCTAAGTAAATACAATATACTCATTTGCTTTGAAAATACAGTATAAAAAGGATGACTTGTATGAATTTTCGATAAAAAAAAACCAGTGAAACCTTTTTGTTTGTTTTTACACTAAATCACTATACATTTTTGCAGAAAGAAAATATTAGCTTAACTTTGTGATTATTTAAAGATTATGAAACGTTTCTTTTGAAAAATATATGAAATTATTAAGAAAAGGAAAGTTTTATAATTGATTGTTTGGGAGACACTTCCTTCAGGTGCAAGTTTTTTAACATTAAACACAAAAAAACAGTGGATATTTTCGATAAAGTCAGCAAAGGTCTGGGGCCTATCGGTGCCCATGCTCATTATTCTCATCATTACTTTACTTTCCCTAAATTAACAGGAGAATTAGGTCCAAGAATGACCTTTATGGGTAAGGAAATGTTAAACTGGTCATTGAACAACTATTTAGGTTTAGCCAACCACCCAGAAGTACGTGAAGCAGATAATCAGGGTACTCAGGAATACGGTTTAGCCTATCCAATGGGTGCGAGAATGATGTCTGGTAACTCAGATTTACACGAACAATTTGAAGCTCAGTTAGCAGAATTTGCTGGTAAAGAAGATGCCTTTTTGTTGAACTACGGGTATCAAGGGGTGATGTCGATTATCGAATGTATCTGCGACCACCGTGATATTATCGTTTATGATGCCGAAGCTCATGCTTGTTTGATTGACGGTATTCGTTTACACAAAGCTAAAATGGGTGATTATTACAAATATAATCACAACGATATGGCTTCTTTGCGTAAAAACTTAGAGCGTGCCACTAAAAAAGTAGCTGAAACAGGTGGAGGTATTTTAGTAATTACTGAAGGTGTATTCGGTATGTCTGGAAAAGTAGGTTCATTAGACGAAATCGTGAAAATGAAAGAAGATTTCAAATTCCGTATTTTGGTTGATGATGCTCACGGATTTGGAACAATGGGTGAAAATGGTCGTGGTGTTCACGAGGCATTGAACTGTATTGATGGTATTGATTTGTACTTCTCTACGTTTGCAAAATCAATGGCTGCTATCGGTGCTTTTGTGGCTGCTGATAAAGACATCATCATGTTCTTGAAATACAATATGCGTTCACAAATCTATGCAAAAGCTTTACCGATGCCATTTGTTGTAGGTGGAATGAAGCGTTTGGAATTGATTAAAAAACACCCAGAATTGCGTGAAAAATTGTGGGAGAACGTAAGAGCAATTCAAGAAGGATTTAAAGCAAGAGGTTTTGATATTGGCGAAACTACTTCTCCAGTAACTCCAGTGTTTTTACATGGTGAGTACGAACTTTCACACGTAACGGCTCTTGTGCGTGATATGCGTGAAAATATGGGCGTGTTCTGTTCAATTGTAACTTATCCAGTTGTTCCTAAAGGACAAATCATGTTGAGAATTATTCCAACTGCTTCGCATACATTAGAAGACGTTACTTATACTTTAGATTGTTTTGAAAAAGTTAAGCAACGTTTACAAGACGGAACGTATAAGAGAATTGCTGAGGAATTTTTAGCACAACAAGCTGAATTAGCATAATTTATATACGATTTTGACTTATTTCGTTTATTTTTTGCTTTTGAGATTTGTTAGATATAATAAAATAGCTATATTTCGGACACAAAAAATGCGTCTCAACGCTATTAAAGGCTTTTTCAACCATATATCAACTTAAATCCAGTTTCAAATATGAACAGATTTGCAGAAGTGAGGGACTTAATTCTGTCCTTAGAAGGAGATTTCGATAAATTTTATGACAAGGGCAATCAAGCTGCTGGTACTCGTGTAAGAGGTGGTATGCAACAATTGAAGACTTTAGCTCAAGAAATCCGTACAGAAGTTCAAGAGATAAAAAATAATGCAGCGAAATAATTGCTTTCAACGCTAAAAAGTTAAAAAGAGGCTCAAACAAAATTTGAGCCTCTTTTTTTATTTAAAACTGTTCTTTATTCATGATGGAAGCACTTCCGTCAGTTGTTTTTTTGCCGGTTTGAACATCAAAAATTTCAGTTGAAATTTCTGCTGTATGTTTGTCGGCATTGATAGAAGTTACCGTAAAAACAGCCTCATACTCTTGGTTTACGAACATCGGACGTTTGTATTCAGACGTTTGTTTTAAATAAACACTTCCAAAACCGGGAAATTCTGTACCCATAATTTTTGAAAAAACACTTGAAGCTAACGCTCCGTGAATGATTGGGCGTTTGAACGCCGTCGTTGCTGCAAACTCAGCGTCGAGGTGAAGAGGGTTGTTATCGCCTGATACTTGTGCAAATAAAATTACATCTTCTTGAGTAAAAGAAAATTTATGACGGTAAACTGTTCCGAGTTGAATCATTGGTTAATTAATCTTTATGAATTGACTTAAATGGCGGTAAATTTACAATAAATTATCGCTACATCTAAGCCTTCAAGTATTTGCTTGTGTTTGCAAGCAAGTAAAGAATGATGATTTTGGTTCAAAAAAATCTTTTAACCTTCGTTTAATGTCTTCTTGCCTTGCCAATCTTCCCCAAATGTGTATGCTCGAAACTATCTTCATACTTTAATCCGTAGCCCATCATTCTATCAAAAGCGGCGTGTGAAAACAGAATTGTTCCTAATAATAATATACTTTGGTTTTGTTGGTAGAAACCAAAAGCCAAGATAGAAATCCCCAAAGCTTTGTGATGCACAAAATTGTACAACCATGCTCCAATTTTTGGGTTGATTAAGTAGCCCAACATTCCTAAGTCTGGCAATAAAAGTAAGGCAGGAAAATACCACCAAGCAAACTCTAAGCGACTGAAAATTAATATTCCCAATACAAATTCAGCCAATTCTTCTAATTTTAATATATTTTTCATCTTTGTTTTTTCTATATATTTTATAATAAAATACTCAACACTCATGGCATGACTTTAAGTCATGCCATGAGTAAAAGCTCAAGGCTCAATTCTCATAGCTTAAAACTTAAAGCTGATTCTCTTTAAACCAATTCAAGGTTTCGCTGATAGCTTCATTCAAAGGTCTTTCTTTGAAATCAGGAAAAATACTTCTCACTTTAGTATCGTCTAAAATTACCGTTCCTTCAAAAAGGTAAAGCATTTCTTTTACTTCTTTCATGATGGGTACAAAAATTCCTAAAACAGAAAATATCCATTTCGGATGAATTTTAATTTTCTCTGGAGCATTTGCTAATCTTGCAATTTGATTCAACAAACCTTTCATCGTAGGATGTACCTGACCGCCATAATTATAATTTTCATAAGGTTTTTGAACGCCTCTTTGCATCAATCTGACCATTATTTCGGCGGCATCCTTGGTAAATACCAATTGATGAGGAATGTCTTCACGAACCATGTAAGGAAGAGCTTTGCCGTTGAGTGCATTGATAAAAATTGGTTTAATACCATAATTCAACACATTAGGCCCCCAAAAATCTGGCAAACAGACATTCAGAACGGTACACTTACCTGCATGAGCTGCGTCTCTCAAGGTTTTTTCAATGGCTACTCTCAAAGCCCCTTTACGAGTACATGGATTTTCGGGCGAATCTTCTTTTATCAAAGGCGTATTGCCATAATTGTAAACATTCCCCGGAAAAACAATCATGGCTTTGTTCAAACTTGCCGCTTCGATAATTTTGTTGGTCACTACATCCATATTTCCGAACCACTCGTTGTAAGGATAATTAATACCGTGAAAAATGTACTTTTTATCGGCGGCTACTTGTTTTAAAAGGTTCAAGTCTTGTACATCGCCTTTGATAATTTCTACCTGATTGAAGGATTGAAAAAGATTTTTTGCTTTGGCTACATCACGGACAATAATTGTTACTGGGATGTTTTTGCTAAGTAAATTTTCGGTGAAAGCATAACCAATACTTCCTGTTGAGCCTAAAACTAAGATTTCTGATTTCATGTTTTTTTGTTGTTTAGTGATGATACAAAGTTGTTGGAAAGCCCCGAAAATGTCCTTGACCAATCATGCAAACAAAATGACAAATTGCGAAAATCTTTGTCGAACTCGCTTGTCTGCTATTAGTAGTAAAGTAGAAGTAACAAAAAAGGCTTTCAACGATTTTCGTTGAAAGCCTTAAATAAACGCTTTGGTAATCAGTAGTTTATACTTCTACGCTCACTACATTTCTTACAATATCATCAAAAGTTTCTCTTCTACGAATCAATTTTGCTTCGCCATTAATCACTAATACTTCGGCAGGTAGCAATCTTGAATTGTACTGTGAAGCCATCGAGAAACAATATGCACCAGCATTTTTCATGGCAATGATGTCGCCAGAACTTACTTTGTTCATCAATCGCTCGCCTTGTTTTCCTTCGGGTGTCCACGAAAAAGTATCTGTTTCGCAAATATAACCCACCACACGATACTCTTCTTTTACAGATTCATCTTCGTTTGAAGCGTTGAAAATATCGTGATATGAACCATACATCATCGGACGACCGAGGTGATTCAATCCAGAATTTACGCAAACAAAAGTTTTGATTGGGTCACGTTTTACTGTATTGGCGGTTGTCAGGAAAGTACCTGCTTCACTTACCAAGAATTTGCCCGGCTCAAACCAAAGTTGTAATTCACGACCATATTTTTTAGAAAAATCTAAGAAAGCATTGCTCAATACTTCGCCTACTTCTTGCATATCAGTTACGATGTCACCGTCTTTGTAAGCCACCTTGAAACCTCCACCTAAGTCGATAATTTCTAAATCTTTGAAACTAAAAGCCATTTCCAAAATCGCACTGGCAGCTTGGGTAAAAGCATCGGCATTTTTCACATCCGAACCCGTGTGCTGATGCAAACCAATGATTTTCATATTGTATTTTTCAACAATTGCCAAAATTTCAGCTTTTTGGTGAATCGAAATACCAAATTTAGATTCAGGATGAGCCGTCATGATTTTTTCATTACCACCACCAAAAACGTGCGGTTTCAAGCGAATCAAAGCTCCTTTGGTATTGCCATAACGTTGTCCGAACTTCTCAAGTACGTCTAAATTATCCAAATTGATTCTTGTACCTAACTCAGCCGCCAATTCGATTTCATCAAAAGAAACACCACTTGGCGTAAAAGTAATTTGCGAACCCTCGTAGCCAGCCATCATCGCCAAACGCAATTCTTCGGGCGAAACCACGTCGATTTCCACACCATGTTTACGCATCAGCTTCAAAATCGCCAAATTAGTATTGGCTTTACAAGCATATTTAATCTTGAGATTAACATTCTTGAAAGAATCACGAAGAATGGATATTTTTTCGATAATTTTGTCAGCGTCATAGACGTACAAAGGCGTACCAAATTGATTAGCTAAATCAGTAAGTTTGATGTTTTGGATGGAGTAATAAGACATTGAAATTTTGATTTTTTTGCAAAGATACGCCCAATTGTTTAATTGAATAAACCAATACAAAATATATGCTCATCGAATTACAGAATTTCGGGCCAATAAAGTCATTTCAGTTTGATACTTCTAAGGATATTCATGCGATTTTTGGGAAGAATAATATTGGAAAATCTTATGCCATTAGTGCGGTTTATTTGATATTGAAGAATCTGAGTGATTATAGTTATTATGATAATGAATATACCTTGGATTTCGCATTAAGCTATGAAAAAACAGCAATTGAAAAAACAGTTGAAAAAAGGGTATTTGATTTAAACTTTTTAAAATACGATATAAAAAAAGAAATCTTAGAATACTTTAAAGGTTCTTTAAACACCCATTTATTATCTGGTATTAATAATTCTTTAAAAAACACATTTGATTTAAATTCTATTCAAAATATTAATTCAGATTGTCCCATAAAAATAATTATAAGTTTTAGTATTGGTGTTTTAACTATTGACTTTGATACAAATCCTTCAAAAGCTGTCATAGGTAGTTTAGAATTGACTCCAAATTTTGAGATCTATAATTCAGAAACTAACGTAAACTCAACAAAAGACTCTTTCTCATTTTATATTAAAAATGAAGAAAATGGAGAAAAAGTCATATATGGATTGAGAAGTATAATGGACACGTTACATAAAAATCTAAAAAGAGATGTAAAACACTTCTCAAACCAAATCTATTTCCTACCAGCTTCTCGTTCAGGACTTTACAATGCTTTAAATTCCTTCGGAGCTATTTTTGCTGAACTTTCTCGTAATAGAAACTTTATTCGTCAAAAAATTGAAATTCCAAATATTTCAGAACCCATCTCTGATTATTTTCTAAGGCTAAATACCATTGATAAAGCTCAAGTCAATGAAAAGTATGTAGAGTATTTTGAAGAAATTGAAAAGGATATTCTGAAAGGAACTATAACCCTTGATACTGAAACTAAAAAGTATTTTTATACACCACAGCATTCTGAAATAAAATTGGAATTATCATTTACTTCATCAATGATTTCGGAAATTGCTCCAATCATCGCCCATTTGAAGTATATTATTCCTTTTGGAGATAAAAGTACCTCAATACTTTTTATCGAAGAACCAGAGGCTCATTTGCATCCAGAAGTACAGGTGGCTTTACTCAATTTTTTTGTGAAACTGAGTAAAGCAAATGTGAAAATTGTAATGACTTCACACAGTAATTATATTTTCAATAAACTCAGTAATTTGATAATTGCCAAAGAAATACAACCTGAAAACATAAGTATTTCTCTGATGAAAATGACTAACCAAGGTAGTGTTATTGAAGATGGTGCAATGGCTGTTGACGAACATGGTATTGAAGACAATAATTTTGTAGATATTGCCGAACAACTTTATGAAGAAAGGATGCAATTATTAGAAAAACTTTAGCTACTCCAGAAAAATGTTAATTCAAGAAATTCTACAAGACCCAGTTCTCAGCAATTTTCTCTGCGATGATTGTGAAGAACATGGCATTGGTATAAATGTAAGTGAAACTTTAAATCGAAATGATTATATTATCATTCGAGTTGATAAATATTATAATACCATCATAAAAGACAATAGTCGTCCAAAATCGCCAGATTGTTTGATTATTCAACACTGTGGAGGAAACAGGTTTGTTTTATACTTGGTTGAACTTAAAGCAATTGAATCTTTAAAAACTGAAAAATTGAGTGATATTCGAGACAAATTTCAAAATTGTTTTGACGATTTTATGAGCGATAAATTTAGAAATTACTTTTACAATACCGATTACGATTTTTCAATCAAATTACTTTTTATTTCTGACCCAAAAGAAGGGAATAAAAACACTAAAAATCAACCTACAAGGATGGATAATTTGTTGTCTCTACCACCATGTAACTTTGGGAATCGTAAATACTTGTTAAATCATAAATTACCAAATCCAACAGTTCAGCCTTGTCAATAGCGTAAATAAACCCTAAATTGAACTTTAAATTTTCACCCAAAGTTAAATCTGTAATTAGCCAAAGAACTAAGTTCTTTATTATTCATAAATTTTAGAAACAATGCAAGTAGAATTAGTAAGAGTGGACGATGCCTTTCACTTTCAGGCAAATGGGATGTCGGGTGTAGCAGTAGATATTGATGCTGCAGAAAATATTGGTGGACATAATGCGGGTTCTCGCCCAATGGAATTATTATTGATGGGCTTAGGCGGTTGTACGGCTATCGACGTAATTTTGATTATGAAAAAACAACGCCAAGTAATTGAAGATTTGAAAATTTCAGTTTCGGGCGAACGTGTGAAAATTGAAGGAACAGAGATGACTCCGTTCCGCAAAATCAATGTTCATTTCAAATTCAAAGGAAATATTGTTGAAGCAAAAGCTCAAAAAGCGATTGAATTATCTATGGAAAAGTACTGCTCGGCAACGGCTCAGTTTAGTGGCTCGGCTGAAATTACACATACTTTTGAGATTGAGAATTAATTTTTATCTTAGCATTTAAACATTTAATTTTTATACACATGAAGAAGGTAGTTTTAGGTTTATCCTTGTTAGCTTTTGTAGCAAACGTTTCTTTGGCACATGACAAAGAAAAAGGTTCTAAATGTTGTAGTCCAAAAATGGCTGCGGCTCACAGTAAGTCAAAATCGAAATGCTGTGCAGAAATGACTAAATCTGCTAAAGTAGAAAAAGTAGCAGACAAAAAAGCGGTTAAAAAAACAGCTTAAGCTTTTTAGGAATTTCATTACAAGACTCATCAATCCTATCAAAGGCTATTGATGAGTTATTTTTTTATGTAATTTTGAAGTCGAAAAATTAAATCTTCGTTTCAATCTTCTCTTTTTTTACAAAATTTAAAGCTCATTACTTATAGCTTACAGCCAACAATGCAACAATATCATACGCTTTTAAAACATATTCTTGAAAACGGAACGCAAAAAACCGACCGTACTGGCACGGGTACTACCAGTATTTTTGGTTATCAGATGCGTTTCAATTTGCAGGAAGGTTTCCCTTTAGTAACCACTAAAAAAGTACATTTAAAATCTATCATTCACGAATTACTTTGGTTTATTAATGGCGATACCAATATCAAATATTTAAAAGATAATGGTGTAGGAATTTGGGACGAATGGGCGGATGAAAATGGTGATTTGGGCCCTGTTTACGGTAAACAATGGAGAAGCTGGACAACACCAGACGGCAAAGTAATCGACCAATTGAAAGAGGTAATTGATACTTTAAAGAAAAGTCCTGATTCAAGAAGAATTATTGTGAGTGCTTGGAATGTTGGCGAATTGTCTGAAATGGCTCTGATGCCTTGTCATGCACTTTTTCAGTTTTATGTTGCCGATAACAAATTGTCTTGCCAATTGTATCAGCGTTCGGCAGATGTATTTTTGGGTGTGCCTTTCAATATCGCTTCTTATGCTTTGCTGACGATGATGATTGCCCAAGTATGCGATTTGGAAGTTGGAGATTTTATCTGGACGGGTGGCGATACTCACATTTACTCAAATCACTACGAGCAAGTAGCCACACAGTTGGCTCGTGAACCACGTCCATTACCTACTATGAAAATCAATCCTGAGGTAAAAAGTATCTTTGATTTTAAATATGAAGATTTTACTTTAGAAAACTATAATCCTTATCCGGGTATCAAAGCTCCAGTAGCGGTTTAGTTTGATACCATACTGTATTTCGATTTTCAAAGAAAAAGGCTGTCTGAATCAAGACAGCCTTTTTCTTTGAATTTTAGTCTGAAAATAAAATTTCAAAGTTTAAAACAATTTTATACTTAATTGAGTAAAACATTTTATTGGAAAAGTATAAAAATAAAAATATATCTCGCATTTATAAAAGATTTATAACACTTATAACAACAGCAAAATATTGCCGATTTTTTTTGCCTCTGTTTTGTATTTCTAATTAAACTATTTTGTAAGTTCACAGTTGGCATTTTTTATATCCTTAAATTTTCTATAACTCCTATCAATAATTTATAGTCGTTATACTTTGTTACTTCAAAATATTGAACATATAGTACTGAAAATGCCAAAAGTATTTAAAACATTTTAAAAAAGAATTTATGACTTCAACTCTGGCACACACACAAGATTTTCTTGAAAAAATTACAGAAAATGTCAAAATAGCGATGTTCCAATTTTGTTTGACAGAAATGGGAACTATCAGGTTTCAGTATTTAAGTAAAGTGATTGAAAAAGTATGCCCAAGCGTTGACTATCAGAGTTTCATTGATAATCCAGAACAAACATTTAGAATTAAACTTGGTGATAATTTTGAACACTTTGCAAGCTCACTGAAAAAAGCAAATGAAGAACTTTGTACTTGGGAATTTGAGTGTGAGTTAGTCGATGATGAGAAGGATATTAATTGGATTCAGATTTTTGCAAGTCCTCATACTGATAATGGTACAACCTATTGGTCTGGATTTTTTAAAAATATTACCCAAGAAAAACAAACGCTTGAAAATAACATCATCCGAGAAAAGCGACTCAGCACTATCATAGAAAATAGTACCGAAGGTTTTGCCTTACTGAATGCTGATGGGAAAATTATTGAAATGAGCCCATCAGGAAAAAAAATACTTGGACTTGATGTCAACGAAAACCCTGGTGAAATCATTAATAAAGTAACTATTCACCCGGATGATAGAATTACTTTAGGGCAACAATTTCTACAATCAATTGCCAATCCGAATGAAGTAGAACAATGTGAATTTAGGATTTTACAACCCAATGGCGAATACAAATGGCTTGAAACCCTGATTCATAATTTACTGGACGAACCCAACGTAAATGCCATTGTACTGAACTACCGAGATATTACCGAGCGAATACAGGCTAAACAACAAAAAGAATTTGATGCCAATAACCTAAAAGCTTTAATTGACAATACCAGTGAATTGGTTTGGAGTGTGGACTCGTCGAGGAAACTCATTTCATTCAATACTGCTTATGAAAATATCGTAAAGAGATACGGGAAAATTGAGGTTTATCCGCAGATGAGTATTATTGAAACGCTAAAATCAGACCCCGTACACCTTGAACGCTATATTTCATATTATGATAGAGCTTTGGCTGGCGAAACCTTTACCGTTCAGTACGAGTACCACAGTAAAACAGATGATTCGGCATGGCGAGAAGTTTCGTTTTATCCAATTCGTGTAGGAGAAAAAGTGATTGGCACGGCGTGTTTCGGAAAAGATATTACTGAAAGAAAAAATGCAGAGTTGGCTCTGCAAAAGACTAATGAACAGCTTAATGCCGCTCAACAATTAGCTCATTTTGGCTATTGGGAAATAGACCTCATTCACAATGACCATCATTGGTCAGAGGAAATGTATAATATTTTTGAAATAGATGCCAAGCAGCCACCACTCAATCTTAATGATGCCATAAAGTACGTTCATCCAGAAGACCGAACTAAAATTTTGGAAGAACATTCCTTAATGATGAATGAAGACAAGTACTTAAATTTTGATTTTAGGTTATTGATGCCTGATGGAAGAGTTAAGTACTTATTGATGAATGCCAAGATGGTGAAGGAAGAAGATGGCACAAAATCAAAAATTAAAATTACTTCTAAAGACGTAAGTCAAAGGAAGAAAGTTGAAATGGAACTTATTGAAAGCGAAAAACGCTTCAAGGCTCTAATAGAAAATAGTACTGAAGGAATTGCGATTGTCAACGATGCAGGGACAATTACTGAAATCAGTGCTGGTGGTAAGAAAATGTTTAATATCAATAACCTTGAAGAGTTTAGTATTAATGCCATCCACCCAGAAGATATAGAGAAACTAAGTAACATTTATTACAAGGTTTACGAAGACCCTACTTATTCACCCACGGCAAACTTTAGGTACGTTAGACCTTCGGGCGAAACGATTTGGATTGAAACCAATTTCAACAACCAATTGTCCGAACCCTCAATTAAGGGTATCGTAATGAATTTCAGAGATATTACGGAAAGGAAAATTGTTGAAAAAGCATTAAAAAAGGAAAGGAAATTACTCAGAAATATCATCGACAATTTGCCTTTTAATATTTATGTAAAGGATTTGAAAACCCGAAAAATCCTTGCCAATAAATCAGAATGGGAATTTGTAGGGGCAGCTTCTGAAAGTGAAGTATTGGGTAAAACTGACTTTGAGCTTTTTAGTGAAGAAAGTGCTGTCCAGTCGGAAATTGATGATTTGCAAGTCATGAAAAACGACCGAAGTATTATCAACAAAGAAACACTTTGTTTTGATGCTCATGGAAATAAAGTCTGGTATCTTATCTCAAAAATTCCTCTCAAAAATGAATCAAATGAAGTAGATGGTTTATTAGGACTCAATATTGACATTACCAAACAAAAAGCTGTTCAAGAAAAACTTACCGAAAACGAAGAAATGTTCCGAGAGCTCGCCAAGAGTGTTCCGGGTGTGGTTTTTCAGTTTTATGTTGAAGCCAATGGTGATACCTATTTTTCTTACCTAAGCACAAAAATGTACGAATTTTTTGGTGTTCCTGATGATTTCAGTGTAAGCAATATGTCGAAATACATCTATTATAAAGATAGAGTTCGCTTTGAAGAATCAGTATTAGAAGCCATTCAGTATAAAAGAGATTGGAATTTTGAGGGGAGAACCCAAACGCCAAGTCTGGGCATCAGATGGTTTCATGGGATGTCAACGCCAACAGTGAAAGAAGATAGAATGATTTTCAATGGCATTCTATTGGACATCACTGAACGTAAAAAAGCAGAGGAAGACAAAAAACAAATGAGAAGATTAGAAATCTCTTTGGAAAAAGAGCGTGAAATCAACATTGTAAAATCAAGGTTTATTTCATTTGCTTCTCATGAGTTCAGAACGCCACTCGCAACCATTACCACAAGTATTGATATTATTGGTATTTATGCCAATATGATGAATGACGAAAGCCTAAGAGAAAAAATTCAATATCATCTCAACAAAGTAGTTTTTCAGGCTCATCGTATTACGCAAATGCTGACGGATATTCTCTTACTCGAAAAAGCAAGTAATGAAAAACTTAACATCAAAAGTGAACAAATAGACATTGTACAGTTTATTGAAAACCTCAATCACCAAAACTATACAGATAGAAATGATGGTCGAAAACTGGAATTGATTTTGCCAAACGAACACGCTCAGATATTAACTGACCCAATTTTGTTAGACCACATTCTTTGTAATTTAATCAATAATGCTTTTAAATTTTCAAAAGGAGCGAGAGACCCTGAGCTGATTTTGAAGTACGAAGAAAGTAAACTCAAAATTTCAATAAAGGATTATGGCATCGGGATTCCCGAAAAAGACCAAAAACACTTGTTTGAAATATTTTTTAGAGCAAATAATGCGATTAAAATAGAAGGAACAGGTTTAGGCTTGAATCTTACTCGTGAATTTGCCCACAAATTGGGCGGAAATATCGCTTTTGATAGTAAGGAAGGAGAAGGAACAGTGTTTATCTTGACTTTGCCTTATGATATTCAAGGATAGCTTTTGATTGAAATGACTACATTTTAATTGACCTTTTGCTTTTCGGAAATGTCTAATAATTAGAAAATAGTAATTGCTGAACACCAATTACTATTTTCTAATTACTACTTAACAAAAAATTATAAATCCATCACAAAAGTATATTTACCAGAACCCAATGCCATTGTTCCGTCTGAAGCTACACTTTGTTTTGTGCCACTTTCGGTAATTGAGCTTAGTTTTTGTGTAGGGAAAGTCAGCGTTGCGGTAGTATTCGCTGGAATTTCTACTTCCCAAGTCAGTTTTCCATTTTCTATTTTCCAAGCAGAAGCCACTACGCCATAATTGGTTTTCAAGCTTCCTTTGGCATAAGTAAGTCCGCCGCCGATTTGTGGTTTTATCACAATTTCTTTGTAACCTGCACCATCAAATTCTTTGGTATCAATTCCTGCAATATTTCTGTACATCCAGTCGCCTACTGCTCCATAAGCGTAGTGGTTGAAAGAAGTCATGCCGGGGTCTTGGAAAGTGCTGTCTGGTTTCATACTGTCCCAACGTTCCCAAATGGTAGTTGCTCCATGAGCTTTAATTGGGTATAACCACGAAGGATACGTATCCTGCAAAAGCAATTTATAAGCCACATCATTTCTACCAAAACGACTCAAAACAGGATTTAAGAAAGGTGTTCCTAAGAAACCAGTCGTTAAGTGATAATTATACGATTTGATATTTTCAACCAATCTTTCTACGGCTTGCTGACGCAATGATTCGGGCAACATATCAAATTGTAAAGCCAAAACATAAGCCGTTTGTGTTTCAGAAATCAATCTTCCAGATGCCGTCATGTACTCATTTTGGAATTGTTTCTTTACGCTGACTAATAATTTTTCATAGGTTTGTACATCGTCCGTTTTGCCCAAAACCTTAGCGGCATTAATGATTAACTGCACATTGTAAGCATAGAAACACTGAGCCACCAAGTAATTATCAGTAATGGCCGATTTCATTCCAATCATTCCTTTTGAATCATCTACACGATACGAAAGCCAGTCAGCAAACTGAAAACCAGTATTCCATAAATCATTTTTTGCAGCCTTGTGGATATACTCCACACTTTTTTTCATGGTTTCGTATTGGTTTTCGAGTACTTGTTTATCGCCAAAAGCCACGTAAACATTATATGGAATAATAATGCCAGCATCGCCCCAGCCAGCCGCTTGCGTAGGGCCATCATTCAATACATTCGGAATTACGTGTGGTACTGCTCCGTTTGGAAATTGGTCTGCCGTTACATCTTTCAACCATTTTGCAAAAAACTGATTAGCATTAAAATTATAAGAAGCTGTTCTTGAAAATACTTCTGCGTCGCCCGTCCAACCTAAACGCTCATCTCGTTGCGGACAGTCGGTAGGTACGTCCAAGAAATTACCTTTTTGTCCCCACTGAATATTCTTTTGTAATTGATTCACTAAAGCATTTGAGGTTTCAAAATTCCCAGTTTGCTCCATATCCGAATACAAAGCATAAGCCGTAAAATCTTCTGGATTGATATTTCCACTCGCACCATCAACTTGTACAAATCTAAAACCAAAGAAAGTAAAATGTGGCTCGAAGAAATCTTTTCCATTCCCACTCAAAATATAAGTAGCTTGTGCTTTCGCCGAGCGAAGGTTGTCAAAGTACGGATTTCCGAATTTATCCATCATTTCAAAATGCGAAAGTGTAATTTTATCTTCTGCTTTACCTTGTGCCGAAAGGCTTACCCAACCCACCAAATTTTGTCCAAAATCTAAAATTGTTTTACCATTCGTTGCCTTGAATACTTTTACAGGTTTAAAAGTTTCATGCTTTTTGATGGGTTCATTTACCGAAGCATTCAGGTAATCGCTTGGAAAATTTTTCTCAACTGCATTTTTCCAGTCAGTATCATTGAAAGTAGTACTTGCCCAATTGGCTATTCTTTTGCGAGCGTCAATTACTTCACCATCATAAATTTCTGCGAAACGAATATCACTTTCTGCTACTTTCCAAGAATTATCCGAAACGATACTTTCCTTTGAGCCATCAGAGTAGGTTAATTCTAATTGAAAAAGTAGGGCTGTTTCTTTTCCATAAATATTTTGCTGATGCAGCCAAGCCAAACGAGTTCTGTACCAACCACTTCCAAGCGTTGTCGCAATGGCATTTTTTCCAGAAGTAATCAAATTTGTAACGTCATACGCTTGGTATTGCAAATGTTTGTTGTAGCTCGTCCAGCCCGGAGTCAGGAATGCGTCGCCTACTCTTTTACCGTTTACTTGGATTTCGTACAAACCTCTTGCCGTTACAAAAGCCGTAGCATTTACGATTTTCTTTTTGGTTTCAAAACTCTTTCTGAACATCGGTACAACACCATTTACAGTGTCGTTGGCAAAGCCCGAACTTATCCATTTTGCTTTCCAGTCGCCCTTGTTCAACGCTGTTTGAAAATTGGCGGAAGCCCATTCCGACGTTTGTCCTTGGTTATCCCAAACCCGAACTTGCCAAGTAAAACGAGTATTTGAAGGAAGTTTTTCGCCTTGATAAGCATTAAAAACAGAGTTTGAAGTATTCACTTTCCCACTCGACCAAACCACCTTTTTCCCATTTTTTACTTGGATTTCATAAGCAGTTTGTTTTACGTTTTTCTTATCAGAAATCAATTGCCAAGCAAATCTTGGTTTTTCGGCATCAATTCCGATAGGATTTTTGAGATTTTCAGTCGTTAAATTTTGGAGCTTTAATTGTGTAAAGGCAGTATTTGCCGCCAACATACATAAGAAAAGGAGAAATGTTTTTTTCATGTTTTTCGGAAATTAGATGATAAATTGTGAATTGCGTATTACTCAGAATTGAGTGACGAAAAATAGTGACTTATTTGCCAAAGTGTGTTCGTAGTTGTTGGCTATTGAGGATTTTAGGGTTTTCGTAAGAATTAATAATAAAATTATAAAGCGATTAGAAGTACAGAGTTTTATACTTTTAAACATTTAGGGAAGGTTTATTGATAATCTTCCCTATTTTTTTTACCATCAAATTGGTATTATTTTACAAGCATATTCGATATTTTTTACTTAATCCAAAAACAAAAAAACATGAACGAATCTTGGATTGATAGATGGAATGAACGATACAGTATGGAAGCCTTTGCTTATGGCGAACAACCCAACAATTTCCTCAAGGAACAATTATCAGGTTTAGCGGTTGGTAAAATACTGTTTCCAGCAGAAGGAGAAGGACGCAATGCCGTTTTTGCGGCTACATTAGGTTGGCAAGTTTCGGCTTTTGATATTAGCACTGAAGGAAAAAATAAAGCCTTGAAGCTCGCCGAAATGCATCAAGTGAGGATAGACTATCAAGTTGAAGAACTTCAAAACTTAGCCTATCAACCTGAGCAATTTGATGCGATTGCTCTTATTTACGCCCATTTTCCTGCTGATATTAAATCTGTTTACCACAAAACTTTAGATAAGTATTTGCGGAAAGGGGGCATCATTATTTTTGAAGCCTTTAGTAAAAAACATCTTGAGTATATTGCCAAAAATGAAAAAGTAGGCGGACCAAAAGAAGAAGCCATGCTTTTTTCAAAAGAGGAAATCAAGGCCGATTTTGACAATTATGAAATTATTATTTTGAAGGAAACAGAAATTGAATTGAACGAAGGGCTATTTCATAATGGACTTGGTTCTGTAATCAGATTTGTAGGAAAGAAAAAATAACTCAAGATATTTACTCAGTAAGTTTGTTTTAACATCATTGTTCAAAGAGATATGAAAAAAATAATTATTGTTTTATCGTTAGTACTTGGTTTTCATCAGCTTTCAGCACAAAATGAACAGGAAAGAAATCATCCTTTTGGTCAGTACTTTAATCTATTGAATGGAAGTAACAAATCAAGTTTGAAACGTATTGAGCTTTCATCTGAGATAGATTCAACTTGGGAAAAATGGAAAGAAAGAGGCTACTCTTTTGGCTTTGACCCACGCAAAACACCTATGTACACATCCGTCAACGGAATCCTTAGCACTCCGTACATGATACAAGTACGAGGCAATGCAGATGAAAGAAATAAAAAGCGTTGGGGGTTTCATGTATTCGAGGGCTATGCTAAAGACGATAAATCAAGAATCACGATGCTCGTAAATAAACATATTGAAGAAGAAAAACCAGTAGCTGAATTGTATTATTATGGTACTGTCTATAATCATTCTGCCAATGCTTACAACTGGTTTAGAATAGGTTCTGACGTAAAAAATCACTCTTTTTTATTCAGTAGAGATAAAGCACTTTTCTACGGTTCATTAACGATGTCTAATGCCTTTACACTCGGTAATATCGGCAAAGACGATATTCTAACAACAAAACCAGAAGGTGACGATGAAAATAATGCTGAAAAAGATGCTAAATATGTGAATTACAAAGAATTAAAAAATGCCAAAGATGGAACGATGTTCTATGATAAGGAAAATCATATTGTAGTGATTAAGGTAAATGGTGTATGGATGCAGATGCTCGTACAAGCATTACCCAAAGGAGTAAAGTATGATTTTTAATATTCATTTTCTTGATTATTTCACAATTGTTAAAAATAAATTGCAAGTAATTGCCAGATAAATTTTATTTTGCTACGATTTATTATTTTGTATCGTTTAAAAATTTCAAAACACATGAAAAAATTTAATTTACTTTTATCATTGTTGTTTGTTTTGGGCTTGTTCCAAGCAAATGCTCAGACTTCTGTTGATGAAACCCTAAAAGAATGGGAAAGAGCTAAAGCCTATACCAAAGAGTACTTGGATGCTATGCCAGAAAGTGGCTATGCTTTGAAACCAACGCCAGAAATGCGTTCATTCGCTGAACAAATGCTTCATTTGACAGACGCTAACTATACTTTTGGTTCGGCTGTGACTGGCGAAAAAAGTCCAGTTGGAAGAGGTGAATCTGAAAAAGCAACAGATAAATCAAAAGAAAATGTTACGAAATTAGTTTTGGCTGGCTATGATTTTGTTATTAATGGTATCAAAAAAATGACTCCTGCTCAACTGAGTGAAAAAGTTAAACTTTTTGACCGTTTCGAGATGACAAAAGCAACAGCTTTGGGTAAAGGTTTTGAACACCAAACTCACCACAGAGGACAAACAACGGTTTATATTCGTTTGGCTGGTGCTAAACCACCACAAGAAAAATTATTCTAAAACAGGGTTTTATTAAGCAAGAAGCGACTGGAGATACTCTTCAGTCGCTTTTTTATTTATCCTAAATCATTCTAAAAAAATACGTCTCTAAATTTTTTTCATAAGAAATTCTTCGTTAACTTATGAAAAACTATCGTACAACACAAAAGTGCTTTATTGTATGGAACAAATCATCGGAAAAGATTGGGTAGATTGGTTTTTAAATATTGCTATATTATTATGTGCAGGAAACTATTTTTGGACTTTTTTCAATAATAAAGCAATCATTGGAAAAAGGTTTGACATCAATGATGGCAATCAAAATCAATTAATCCATTATGTCACGGTTCAATACGAACAAATTGAACATATCAGACAGGCATATATTTGGGAAATTTATTCGGTTTACGATAACCGATTGACGGAGTATCGGCAATTATTTTTTGATAACCTGACCAAAGAACATCGTGGGGAAGAGCATTCTCAAAAATTCTGGAATGAACTTACAAGAGGGCAAAAAATATTTTGGTCATTTTTGGCTATCGAAGGTGAAATAGACAATGGTGGTTTGTTTCAGTTTATCAATAATTATCCAGAACATTTGTACTCGGCACGACAAGTAATGGTGGAATTGGGGCAAGATAAAATCATTGCCGATTATGATGAGTTTTTAGAGGAAGTAGAGCAAAAGAAAATGAAACTAAGCTGGAATATTTGGCAATCGAATAGTCCGATAAGTAATCAAAGACATCGCATCAAAGCTTTTTCAGATGGTTATAAAATTTTAGAAAGTACCGATACCATCGAAGATTATTTTGATGAGGAGGACTTCAAAAGACAATGGCATAAAGCCATGTGCGATTATATCGAACAAAACATTGAGCAATTTTCAAAAGTGATTTAAAACATATTCTTTTAAAAAACAAAAAAAGGGGTGTAGAACAACACGCCTTTTTTTGTGGAGATAAACGCAAAAACGACTCTACAAGATAGGATAAGTGTGTCGATTGTTTCTTCTAAATTCATTTTGAATTTATTGATAAAATCCAAAAACGATGAGACAATCACTTTTACTTCTGTTGCTTATTTTTTCGATGGCTTTTCTGAGCGAAGCCAAACCTATTCGAGTAGGAGTTGCGGGGATGACCCACAACCATATCAACCAAGTATTTGACTACATCGGTAAACAAGATGAAGTAGAAATCGTTGGTTTTGCAGAACCAAACAAAGCTTTGGCAATGAGACTGCTGAAAGAACATCATTTGCCAGAATCACTTTGGTTTGCGAGTTTAGAAGAGTTAATCAAACAAACTAAACCTCAAGCCGTTTGTGCTTTCAATTCTATTTTTGAACATTTGGCGGTTGTACAGGCTTGTGCTCCCAAAGGAATTCATGTTATTGTAGAAAAACCTTTAGCCGTAAATAATATACACTTAAACCAAATGCGAGCTTTGGTACAGAAGCATCACATTCATCTACTTACCAATTTTGAAACTACTTGGTACGCTTCTCATGCTAAAGTATGGGAAATTGTAAAACAAGAAAAAAGCTTAGGGAATATTCGTAAAGTAGTGTTTAAGGACGGACACAAAGGGCCAAAAGAAATTGGTTGTACTAAAGAATTTACCGATTGGCTAACCGACCCAATTGGCAACGGAGGCGGAGCTTTGGTTGATTTTGGCTGTTATGGAGCAAATATCATGACTTGGCTCATGGACGGACAAAAACCCATAGCCGTTACCGCTGTTACGCAACAAATAAAACCAAAAGTATATCCAAAAGTAGAAGATGAAGCCAGCATTATTTTGAAGTACCCCAATTGTCAGGCGATTATCCAAGCCTCTTGGAATTGGCCTTTTGGTGTAAAAGATACCGAAGTTTATGGCACAGATGGCATTCTGATTGCCAATAGAGAAAGTAAAATGCGTTATATTTTTGGCGAAGCTACGGGTTCAGAAAAATGGCTCGATTTATCTCCTCTTCCTCACGAACGTTCAAATATTTTTTCATACTTAGCGGCAGTAATTAATGGAAAAATAGACCCACAAAAAGACCTTTCATCTTTTGCTGTTAATGAAATTGTAGTGGAAATTTTATCCGCTGCCAAAGAGTCTGCTAAAACAGGAAAGACCATTTATCTGAAAAAATAATTATTTGATAGCTTCAAAATCCTTTTTGTCGGTAAAATATTCTAAGCCCAAAGCCCAAATGATGGTCATCAGAAAAGTGAGTTTTTGCATAGTCGGCAAAATCACGGTGTAAGTATTGGCGTAGTAAATATAATTGCTGCTATAAAAAACAAGTAAGCAAGCGACAGAGAGGATTTTGAAGAACAATAATTTTGACTTAAAAATAAATACCGTAATATAAAACATACTTAGCAAAGCCATCGAAACGGCAAGGGCAACCATTAAATCGTGGTAGGGAGTGACGGTCAAAAAGGCACAAACCATCGCACCTACGCCAAAGTAACGAATAATATTTGAAGCACTTTTAACCATAATTTTTTTTGAAAATTGCACAAAAAATACTCCAATACTAACCGAGAGTACCAACATTGCCGCTATTGCCCATGGTCGGGCAAGGTTATCGAGTCCGTTTACAGCTTTTTCGCCAAATAAATTGGTGATATAATTATTTTTCCAGTCGAACCCAACTGCATTTTTATCGTACACAGAACCGCCCGGATAATAAATTGTGGCAATTAAAAAAAGTAGCAAAGCACTGATAATACCACTGAGTATAAAATATTTTTTAAACATTTTCATAATTAATTAGAGTAACAAATCTTCTGAGGTTAAAAATAAACGATAATTCTATTAAATTACTATTTTGGCTAAATACAAGTTTTTTAAACTTGATTATTATACATTTAATAAAAATCGCTTAAATTATATTTTTAAATAATTGGATTAGCAAAACCCAAAATTTTGAAATAATAGCAAATTGTACGAATTACTTAATTTTCAAAAATCATGAGTACAAACCCTTTAGCAAAATCGAAACTTAGTAGAATAGACCAATTTCTTGAAATAGCAGGCTGGGGAACTATCATCTTGATTTGGGGCAATACACTTTTTCATTACTCACATCTGCCCGACAAAATTCCTACTCATTTTAATTTTGCTGGCGATGCCGATAGTTTTGGACATAAGGGCATGATTTTACTTTTGCCACTTATTGCTACCTTACTTTTTATAAAGCTCAACGCAGTTACAAAATCTCCTCAAAAATTCAATTATCCAATTCCAATCACTGAAAACAATGCTGAAAAAGTATATCTTTATTCATCAAGAATGATGCGGTACTTGAAATTTATTTTGGTTGTCATTTTTAATATCATTGTATTCAAAACCATTGAACAAGCCCAAGGACATAGTCAGGGACTCGGAACATGGTTTTTACCTTTAGTTTTAGTACTTGTTCTGCTTCCGCTCTTGTATTTTTTGGTAAAAATCGTCTCAGCTTCCAATAAATCTGATTAGTATTTTAGCAATGAGTACGATTTGTCTGATATATTATTTTTCATAAGTAATTGTCAATTAATAAATTGAACACTAATTATCCATTACTATTCATATCATCAACAACAATAATTATGCTTTACAAAAAATTTTTACTTATCGCTTTCTTAGCTTGCGGAGTGTCCGTTTATGGACAGCAAAATCAGTATTTAACAGTATCAAAAGATGGAAAAAAAGTAGGACTCAGTGCCGCAAGAGCTTCGTTTTTAGCACAACTTCCGCTACACTGTATCCAAACAGAGTATCCGAACAAACCTAATCATACTTTAGAGACTGCCCAAGAAGTAGCACTAAGTCCGAAGCAATTGCATCCTTCTTTTTATGGTTGTTTAGATTGGCATTCTTCTGTTCATGGGCATTGGATGTTGGTGAAAATCCTCAAGACTTATCCCAACTTACCAGAGACACAGCAAATAATTGCCATGTTAGAAAATAGTTTTTCGACAGAAAATCTACAAAAAGAAGCCGATTATTTTAATCAATACAAACTTGCTAAGGGTTTTGAACGAACTTATGGCTGGGCTTGGGTACTTAAATTAGATGAAGAATTATTGACTTGGGATAGCCCGATGGCGAAGCGTTGGCATAAAAATTTACAGCCTTTGACACAAGTAATCGTTCAACGTTGGACGGAATATTTACCCAAACAGACCTATCCAAACCGAACTGGCGTGCATCCAAATACCGCTTTTGGGATGGTTTTCGCTTTGGATTGGGCAAGAGCAACCAAGAATACAGCTTTTGAACAAATATTAGTACAACGTAGCAAAGACTATTATTTCAAAAATAAAGCCGTTGCCGCCACACTCGAACCCGACGGAACAGACTTCCTTTCACCCAGTCTTGAAATTGCAGATTTGATGCGAAGAGTATTAGCACCACAAGCCTTTGTACAGTGGTTTAACCAATTTTATACAGCTGAAGGATTAAAAAATGTCTTGCAATTACCCATCGTCAGCGACCGTTCTGATTATCAAATTGTACATTTAGACGGTTTGGCACTCAGTAAAGCTTGGTGTTTGTTGGGCATAGCCAAGCAATTACCCAAAACAGATTTACGCAAGAAACAATTTCAGGAAAAAGCAACCACCTTTTTACAAAAAACTTTACCCAATATTGCCAACGGAAACTATGGAGGCGACCATTGGTTAGGCTCATTTGCGATGTATGCTTTGAGTTTGGAGGTGGAATAAGCGTAGCCGTAGCACGAGTTTCCAACTCGTGAAATTAGCAGTATTTTTCACGAGTTGGAAACTCGTGCTACGGATTTCATAAAACGGCTTCCCTTAAATGTTGTAAATATTTAATTATCAATATATTATAAATAAAACAACCCCGAAAAAGTGTCAATACTGGCAATTTTCGGGGTTTTTCTGTATTTTGTTTCTGCTAGAAAA
>NZ_JAYFUM010000009.1:0-238254 GCF_034929435.1 Arcicella rigui | reverse complement strand
TGCAGTTTCCCTTAATTATCTCAGACAAAATGTCAATGACTCTATTAAGTACGCCCAAATAATATTTGGTCAAAATTTCAAAGAACTATGTTTTAATGCCAGAACTTAACAACCCTGCTATTGAGAGGGGAGATTTTGGAACTAAAAAGCCCCCTCTTTGCAGGAGAGGGGGTTGGGGGTGAGGTTGAACGCTACCGGGAGGTATTATTTAATCTCATAATTTATAATTCATAACTCCTATCTAACACCCTATACTCATTCGGACGTAAATCGCCTAAAGTAACATTGCCTATTCTGATTCTGATAAGCTCCAATACTTCGTAATGCAGTTGATAACACATCCTTCGGATTTGTCGATTTAAGCCTTGTACTAAAATGATTTTAAAGGTAAAGTCATTGATTTTTTCAAGCCGACAAGGCAAGGTTTTTTTTCCCATGATGGTAATGCCACCAGACATTCGGGCGATAAATTCGTCATCAATTACTTTATCGACCGTTACTAAATATTCTTTTTCGGTTTGATGTTCTTTGCGGAGGGTTTTATCAAAAAGGCGACCGTCGTTGGTGAGTAATAATAATCCTTCTGATTCTTTGTCTAATCTGCCAACGGGAAAAATATCTTCAAAAGGTAAAAGCTCTTTTAGGTTGTTAGGAATATCCGTATTGAGCGTAGTTTCGATACCACGAGCTTTATAAAAAGCCAAGTAAATCATTTTTTTCGCAGCTTTGAGTATTTCTCCTTGATAGACTACTTCATCTTCCAAATCAATCAAAACATTTTCTTTTACAGCCAAAGTATTCACCAAAACCGCCCCAGATTCAATTAACGACAAAGCCATTTTATTAGAAATTTGTAGCCGTTTAACCAATAAATATTGCAGACGATTTCTGAAAGTCATTTTTTAATTTAGGATTTTTAGGTGCAAGATAGGGAAATTTAGGAAATGAAATCTTGTTGATTTAGGAGTATTGAATAAGGATCAAGTTAAATGCAAATGCCATAAAGTAAGATTAAACAGGCATAACGCTAAATATAAATGTCTTAACGCCAGATTAAGGAGGCATAACGCTAAATGTAAATGCCATAAAGTAAGATTAAATAGGCATAACGCTAAATGCAAATGTCTTAACGCCAGATTAAGGAGGCATAACGCTAAATGCAAATGCCTCAACGCCAGATTAAGGAGGCATAATGCTAAATGTAAATGTCATAAAGTAAGATTCAATAGGCATAAAGTTAAATGCAAATGAACAGTCCCAACAGTTCCGAGTGAATACTCCCAAGTTAAAGTATTTGCAGAGGCTGGGAATTAATTGATTGTCCAAACCTGCTTTTGCAAATACTTTTGTTATAGACAGTTTTCTTGTCTTTTCAATAAATGTATGTTACCAAGGAATTTCTCCCGTAGTCGGTTTCGTTTCTTCGCTAATAAATTTACCTGTTACGCCATCCTTGTCTAACAAGGCATATTTTACAATGCGTTTTCCGGCTTCTTCCACTTCGCCACCGTTATAGCCTGTAAAATCCGTTTTTGTGTACCCAGGACAAACCGCATTTACTTTGAAAGACGTGTCTCGTAGTTCATAAGCTAAATGAACGGTAAACATATTCAGAGCTGCTTTTGATGAACCATAAACCGCATATTTTGCGAAGTTGTAACCCATCCAATTTGGGTCGCTTTGTAGCGTAAGTGAGCCAACACTTGTGCTTACATTAACAATTCTTGGTTCAGGTGATTTACGTAATAAATCAATAAATGCTTGAGTAACCATCGCCACACCAAATACATTTGTGTCGAACGCAGATAGGAACTGCTCTCTGCTTGCTCCAAGTGCTGTATAGGGTGTCCCGCCATTGATACCTGCGTTGTTAATCAAAACGTCTAAGGTATCTGTTTTTTTCCCGATTTCAATTCGTGCATTTTTCACCGAATCATTGTCGGTTACGTCAATCTCAATTGCTTCAACGTTCGTAAAGTTTTCAACTTTCAATTTTTGGATGGCTTTTGTGCCATTCTCCAAATTTCGACTTCCGAGATAAACGTAAAATCCTTTTTGCAATAGTTGTTTTGCGGTTTCAAAACCAATGCCTTTGTTGGCACCTGTGATAAATGCTGTCTTCATTTTTTTAAAATTTGAAATTTATAGTGCAAAGATTTCACTATAAAAAATGAAGTAATTTACCATTTGGTAAAAAGCAAAATCATTTGACATTCTTTCTTATTCGGCTCAATGATTGTTGCGTAACCCCTAAGTATGAAGCAATATGAGAAAGTGCAACACGATTAGTAAGTGTTGGATAGTTCTCCAAAAAATCCAAATATCGTGTAGTAGCGTCTTTAGAAATTACAGGGCCTTTTCTGGATTTTTGATAAAGGCACTTTTGAACCATTTTGTTTTTGATATTATCCCAGCCGACTATGGTATGGGAAAGTTCTTCCCAATCTTGTTTTGAAAATACAATGAGCTTGCAATCGGTACTGGCTTGTAGGTATTCGGCAGAAGCTGTGTTTGCCTCAAAGTTTACGTAATCAACCACTAAATTATTTTCTGAAATAAAGCAACGTGTAATTTCTTCTCCTTTGTTGTTATAATAACACCCACGAACAACGCCTTCCAAAACAAAACCGACTTGTCGGGGAATTTTACCTGCTTCAGAAAAATACTCGTCTTTACCGAGTTCTATTTTTTTGACTTTACTGGTAATAAGGTCAATTTGTTGTTTGTTTAAATTGCCAAATTGCAAAATATATTCTATCAGTTCTTCCATTGTAGCAAAGTTAGCGATTGACTGTGGCTATGATTTACCATTTGGTAAAAGTGCTTATTAGGAGTGGATTCTCATCAGCTTTTTTCTTTACTTTTTCTGCATTTTATTAGATAAAATGGATAGTTTTCTGTTACCTCAGTTACTTCAAAAAGCCCAGTTTTACCAAATTCTTCTTCTATGGTTTCTTTGTCGTAAAAGAAAATTTTAACACCACCAAACATTTCAAATCGGTCTTTGCTTATTTGTGTGCCTTGTCCGTAAGTTTGAGCATCCTTCGTAATTGCTGTAAAAACCATAAATCCGTTTTCAGTCAACTGGTTAAAACAGCTTTGAATCAGTTTCTTTCTTTCGTCTTCGTCTAATAAATAAATTAATCCATAACAAAATATTCCATCATACAATTTGTTATCAAAAGGCATTTCAGTTACCGAACCAGGATAAATTTTCAATTCGCTCCCAAAATGTTTATGAGCTAAATCAATAGCAGTTTGAGAAATTTCTATTCCTGTTACTGTCATTCCGTTGTCTACAAAAACTTTGGCATTTCGTCCATAGCCAATACCGGGAATAAGAATATTCTTTACTCCTTTGTCGACAAAAAAATCTTTTGTTAAAACAGTTGATTTTGTAGGGTCTAATCCCCACATTTCCTGTTTATCTTTAAATGCTTCTTCCCAAAATTCTTTCATTGCCATTATTTTTAAATGCAAACTTTGTCCTGCAATATTTCGCAACTATACCCTAAATTCCCTAAACTTGTCAAAATACGTTCCAAATTGATTGTATCGCCTTCAACTCTTAAAATGGTATGACCACAAGGATATGTTTTTACCGTCTCGTTGAGGTCAAAGCTAACTTCCAATTCAGGGGATTCTATTTTAAAAAAGTCCAAAATATTTTTTGATTGAACTTCATTTTGAATGTTTGTAATAAAAATTTCTGTCATTTTTTTATTGCTTGTAAAGTGTACTACGCAGGCAAGTAAAGCCAAAAAGGTCAAAATAAGCCAGCTCAGAATGATAAAATCAAACTATTTAAAGTTTTAAATATGCAACATTAGTGCAAGAAAGAAAGTTTCAATAGCTTTTTTCTTTGATGGGTTCCTTGTAAAATTGCTATTCATAAACAAGGTTTGCTGTTTGGGTAGAATTTATACCCAAACCATCATGAGAAGCATCAAATTTAAGATAGAGTAAAATATCAGGCGAGTATTGTGCTTCGCCTGATATTGTTACATACCTGTTTTATTACCAAGGAATTTCCCCTGTTTCGGGATTTGTTTCTTCGCAAAAGAATTTTCCTGTTACTCCATCATTGTCAATTAAAGCATATTTTACAATGTGTTTTCCAGCATCTTCCACCATTTCTGTTCCACGATGATGATTGAGGTCAGTTTTGGTAAAACCAGAACTGACAGCGTTAATTTTAAAGCCCGGTCGGGATTGGATTGATTGTCGCATACCTGATGATTGCCAGATAAACATTCTCCACAACTACAGCAGCCACTCACAAATGGTACTGTTACACGGTCGTCTACTTTGGATATTAAGTATTATTGTTTTTCTGTGTCTAACTGATTGTTAGAGTGTTGTGTAGTATTAGCCTTCGTTGACGTTTTCTCCAACGAGACGAGCGTCATCAACAACCAAATGTGATAGAATGCTAAGTAACGAGTTGCTGATACTCGTTCCCGTCTTGGCGACTCCGTCTTGGCGAAACAGAGATGCGAGCGAGATGCTCTTTATTATTTTAGGTAGTAGGAAAAACCTACTACCAGTATGAGACTTCCTTCTTAAAATGAATTAATAACCAATGCACCTTTATTTTCAAATTTATCCATGTTTGGTAAGGCAGTAATGGCATTTTCTAAAGAAATAGTCCTGTCGATAAGTTTTTGGGGTTTTAGTTTTCCATTTTTTATCATTTCCAACATTTCCGAATATTTGAAAGCCTGCATTCCATGACTTCCGATAATTTCTAATTCATTTGCAATTACAGCGTCCATCGGAATTTTTGGGTGCTTATTGTCGCCTGTCATTAAACCAACCTGAATGTGTTTACCCCGTTTTCTCAGATTAGCAACAGAGTTGAAACAAGTTATGGGATTTCCTAAAGCATCAACAGATACATGAACACCGCCATTACTCAATGATTTTACTTCTGCAATCACATCCGCACTTTTATTTGCGTTAATTATCTCAACAGCTCCGAGTTCTTTAGCCAAAGCTAATGTTTCATCGTTAATGTCTATAGCTATAACCTTAGCTCCGAGTGCATTCGCAATCATAATCGCAGATAAACCCACACCTCCACAACCGTGTATAGCTACAAATTGTCCACCACTAACCTTTCCTTGATGTGCAATGGCTCTGAATGAGGTAATGAAACGACAACCTAATATTGAAGCGGTTTCGTTACTAATTTCGTTTGGTATTTTAACCAAATTTATATCTGCAAAATCTATGGCAACATATTCAGCAAATGAACCCCAATGCGTAAAGCCCGGTTGGGATTGATTATCGCATACCTGATGATTGCCAGATAAACATTCTCCACAACTACCGCAGCCACTTACAAATGGTACTGTTACACGGTCGTCTACTTTATAGTTCTTTACATCCTTTCCGATTGCCACTATAATTCCAGCTAATTCGTGTCCTCCTACGTGTGGCAGTTCTACATCCGTATCGTGTCCTTGCCAAGCGTGCCAATCGCTTAGGCATAAGCCCGTAGCTTTTACTTTCACAACAACTCCGTGGCTATTAGGCGTAGGGTCTGGTACTGTTTGAATAGTTAAACCCCCTTGAAATTTTTCATAAACTAATGCTTTCATTCTATTTTGGATATTAAGTATTATTGTTTTTCTGTGTCTAACTGATTGTTAGAGTGTTGTGTAGTATTAGTCTTCGTTGGCGTTTTCTTCAACGAATCGTGCGTTAGCAACAAACAAATGTGATAGAATGCTAACGAGTTGCTGATACTCGTTCCCATCTTGGCGACCCCGTCTTGGCGAAACAGAGATGCGAGCGAGACGCTCTTTATTATTTTAGGTAGTAGGATAACCTACTACCAGTTGGAGTTACTTTGGTAGACTGTCTTCAAATGTCTGCCAACATAACTTTTCTGGGTCAGGGTATATGTCACCTTTTTGCAGGGTGAAACTTTTCCTTATTTCGCCTATTAATGACTTTTTAATTTCAAAACTTGTGATGATGTTTTTTTCTAATCGTTGTTGAAAACCTCTATTTTTTTCTAAGTCTTCAATATACTTTTCATTGTCAGCTATTATTTGAGGGTCATCAATTTCGTCCAAACCAGAGCCAACAAAAATGGTAGCTTCTTTAAAAAAATCTTTCAAGGCTTCTTCTAACGGTTTATCTAAATAGTCATTATGAATAAACAACCCTTCTTGTGCAACAATTCTAATGTTGTTGTATGTATTGTATATGTCAATGAATTCTTCGTAATGACTAATCAGAAATACTTTACAAGTATTGATTGTAAAAGTGTTGTCAACGTGGGATACTAAATGTTGATGTGTGTAGTCTTCATATCGAGAAAAAAAGTCACCGCTTAGTCGTTTGAAGTCCTTTAAACTTCTGATTACTTCTGGTATTTCAATTAAGTCAAAGTCTGTTTGGTTAATGAAAAATATTGAAAAATAATCGTCAATTAATCCTTGCTCAACGTATGAAGTTTCATCGAAATTTTCAATAGCAAAGTAAAGAGCTTTTTCAAAATTAATAGTGAAGTCTAAAAAGGGTGTCGGGGCACCATAATGTTGTAAATAACTATAAATAGAAAGTTTAGACGTTTCAAATTTTAAAGTGTCAAAATATTTTTGAAGGATTTTGTTTTGTCGAAAATTGTGTAGATAGTCTTCAATACAAAATTTGCCCTGTAAGTCTTTCGTAATTATTTGTCTCTGTAGTGAGGTGTAAATTTTATATTTTGAAGTGTTAATGCCTCTGTAAATGCCGTTTAACTTTTTTTGTGTTTCAACGATTTTATTATAGTCGTCTATGGTTTCAACTTTTACAAGATTGAAATGTTTAGATTTTTCATCGAAGGTTTCGTAAGTTGGTAGTGTCGTCATATAATTACCGCTAACTCGCTAATATGCGAAAGTTTTATAGTACTTTTTGTTATCCCTATTTTTCGTTGTACTATTAATGTCGTACTTTTTGTATTGTTGTAAAAATTATTGTATCCACTAAATTAGATATTTCTGTATTCATTTTAAATTATTCTCTTGTTTTAAATTTAATGAATAATCCAATAAAAAATCTCATCAACGAGATTAAGTAACTTAAACAAGTCACAAAAATTCTCATTGATGAGATAAAATAACTCAAGGAAATCACCAAGAGTTTATCTAAAAAGCCTTGGAGCAAACTGAGATAGATATATTCTCCAATTTTTCCAAATATGTCCTTCTTCTGTTTCTACGTACTCGTATTTCATGCCCAAATCATCTAATTTCTTCCTGAAATCAACATTGGCTTTGTACAAAAAATCATCTTTACCAATCGCTATCCAATAGAGTTTCAAACCATTATCTTTTTGGGTTTTTAATGTTTGATCAATCTGGCTATACACTTTTCCTGTGGCATCTTCTCGTTCCATTAGTGCAGCTGAAAATAATCCTACATAGTCGAAAGTATTAGGGAAATAACGGCTGATGTGCATCGTATGAAAACCGCCCATTGAAAGCCCAGCAATAGCACGATTGGCTTTATTGGCTTTTACTCGAAAGTTTTTTTCTACATAAGTAACGATGTCCATAAAGTTGGCTTCGTATTCTCCATTCATTGACCTTGGCAATAAAAATTCTGGTTTGTAGAAACCATCACGTCCGTAGCCATAACCAGCATCTTGTGCTACATTGCCATTGGGCATTACTACAATCATCGGTTTGGCTTTGCCTTGGGCTATTAAATTATCCAATATTTGAATAGCACGTCCATGAGCCGCCCATGATTCTTCATCGCCCCCAGCACCATGAAGTAAATATAAAACTGGATACTTATCTGTCGATTGCTCGTAACCTGCTGGTGTGTAAATACTGATTCTACGATTTGTTTTTAAGCCTGATGACGGATACCAACTGTGTACCAAAGTACCATGAGCTACATCGGTGGTTTTATATAAATCGGCAATGCCATTTCCAATGATAAAAATATTGGTCAATGAAGCCCCATTTCGCAAAGCATAAGGACTATTAGGGTCGTTTGTTTTGATACCATCTACCAAAAAAGAATAACTGTATAATTCAGATGCAAGAGCTTTTGAAGTGTAAGTCCAAAGTCCATTTTTATCTTTTGTCAAAGCTATTTTCCCCGGGCCATCTACTAAACCAAAACGACTCATTACTTTTATCGGAGGAAGAAAGTCGGAACTAATTTGAACGCTATCGGCTTTCGGAGCAAAAAAACGAAACGTAACTGTTTGGTCTGGATTGACCTGCGGAGAAATAATATTTTCTAATTCCTTTGGTACTTCTTGACCGAAGACTTTTGTGAGTCCAATCAAAAATAAAAAGATAAAAGCTGAAGCGAGTTTTTGCATGGATAATATTAGTTAAATATTGGAAAAATGGTTTTTACAGCATGAGAGAAAGGCTTTGTAATGGTTTATTTACTGATTTTTAATAATTAAGTTTCTTAAAAATAGCTTCGCTAAAGACAGATAAAAAAGCTGGGCTGTAACTTCTTTTTACGGGTCTGGCGAGTATTAGAATTCATTTCAATAATTCGAATTGTACGCTTATCAATTTTGATATTAAGAGTAGATTACACAGAATCAAGCTTTTAAAAATAGACTTCATTTGTGGAGGTTTTATCAATGAAATAAAACAAGCGTTGCTTTATTTATCGCAATCATCTACTTTTAAGGTTAAAGCTATGAGCTGTGAGCAATGAGCTTTACTAACAATCCTAACGTCTTTAATAATGAATCAGCATACTCCCGTCACCATCAAAGATATAGCTCGAAAATTCAAATGTTCGCCTTCGACGGTTTCAAGAGCATTGAATAATCATCCTTTGATAAATGAAGACACAAGGCGAAATATTCAAGAGTATGCCCAGAAAGTGGGCTATCAACGTAATTCTGTTTCGCTGAGTTTATTGAATCAAAAATCTAATACTTTGGGTGTGGTAGTGCCAAGTCTCAATCAGTTTCACGAAACAGCCATGATTGAAGGCTTGCAAAATATTTTACAAGCAAATGGCTACATGATGACAATCTGTGTGACAAACGAAAGTTACACCCTTGAAAAAGAGTACGTAGAAAAATTAATGGCGAACCGAGTGGAAGGTATATTCTTATCCGTTTCTCAGGAAACCTACGATTCTGGACATTATCAGCATTTAGAAAATATTCTACATCGTAATATTCCCCTGATTTTTATTGATAGAGAATTTGATGGCGTACCTACCAATAGTATCATCGTTGATGATTATTGGGGAGCTTTTACGGCTACGGAACATTTGATTTTAAGAGGTTTCAAAAGAATTGCTCATCTAAAAGGCCCCAATGGTTTGACGGTTTCAGAAAAGCGTTTCAAAGGCTACAAAGATTGTTTGGCAAAACATCAGATTGCCTTTGATGAAAACCTAATCATTACCACCAATTTTAAAGCAGAAAGTGCCATTATGCCCATGCACCGCTTAATGTCATTGGAAAATCCGCCTGATGGCGTTTTTGCAGTCAATGATGTAGTAGCTTCGGCAGCGATGCAAGTAATTCGAGATTTAGGTTTTTCGATACCGCAACAAGTAGCCATTATTGGTTTTGATAATTCACCATTTTCAGCTTATATGTTTCCGAGTCTTTCAACGGTGAATCGTTTTGGGAAATTAATTGGCGAAGAAGCCGCACGGCTGTTTCTGAATAATTTGAACCTGCAAACCAAACAAAACGAAACCATTGTTTTGCCTCCAGAACTGATTATTAGAAGTTCTACTTTGTCTTAAATTTAGGCTGTGAGCTATGAGCCATTAGCTATGAGCAAATCTTCAAAATCTTCAAAATATTTACCTAAAAAAACATTTAGCCTATTACCTACGGCTTATAGTTTAAAGCCATGAGCTTTGAGTAAATTTTCAAAATCTTTATCTAAAAAAACATTTTGCCTATTGCCTACGGCTTATCGCCTAAAGCCAACAAAAAGAAATAATTTCAATTGAAAATCATTTTTTCAAACGTTTGCATAAGATTTGTATTTTTTTATCAGAAAATACAATATTTCTTTGTTGTACGAATCATTCATTACCTAAACAACAACAAAGAATCATGAACTTTACGCAAGCAGAAATTGCTCCTTTAGCAAGCATAGAAGAATGGGAAGATGATATTTTGGTACGTTACCCAGAAGCAGAAAAACCTGCCAAATCAAAGGAAGAGTACCGTAATTATGATGACCCAAAGAGAGAGACTGTAAAAGAATTTTATCGTCTTAATCATACTTATCAGACTTATGATTTTGTGAAGCAAAAACAAGCTGAGTTTTTGAAATTCGACAAAAAAGAAATGCCAATTTGGGATGCTTGTAATTTCTTGAACACACTTGTTGATGATTCAGACCCAGATACAGATTTAGACCAATTACAACATTTATTACAAACTTCAGAGGCAATCAGAGCTGACGGTCATCCAGATTGGTTTGTTTTAACAGGCTTTTTACACGATTTAGGAAAAGTATTATGTCTTTTCGGCGAGCCACAATGGGCAGTAGTAGGCGATACTTTCCCAGTGGGATGTCAGCATTCAGATAAAATTGTTTATCCAGAGTTTTTTGAAGCAAACCCAGATTCAAAAGATGAAAGATACAATACAAAATATGGTGTTTATGAACCAAATTGTGGTTTAAGAAACGTTGATATGTCGTGGGGACATGATGAGTACTTGTATCAGATAATGAAAGATTACTTGCCAGAACCAGCCTTGTACATGATTCGTTATCACTCTTTCTATTCGCAACACAGAGAGCATGCTTACGACCATTTGATGGACGCACACGACCATGAAATGTTTGAATGGGTAAACAAATTCAACCCTTACGATTTGTATTCAAAAGTACCAACGCCTCCGAATGTAAAGGAATTGAAACCCTATTACGAAGAATTATTTGCGAAGTATTTACCAGCTACTTTGAAATTCTAAAACAAGTAAATTTATCAGTCATGAAAAGCGGTCGAGAAATTAATTTCGACCGCTTTTTTGTCTTATTAGATTTCACTCTCAATAGTTGAAATCGTTTAAATCATCACTTTAATAATATAGATATTGCCATTTTCCCCTTGAAAGTTTTTATCATTTTATCTTTATGCGAAATGCAATGTAAATTTGAGTTTCGTATAAAGATAAATGGTAAAAACAATGCTCAAAAAACTCTCCCTTGTTTGTTTATTGGTTCTATTGATAGAACCTTTTGCTGTTTTGGCTCAGAGCCTTACGCCTCCGAATGTGATTGTGCCTCGTATGAGGGTTATCGTTGATAATGATTTTAGTGGTGACCCCGACGGACTTTTTCAAATGGCTCATCTTTTGCTTTCTCCTTCCGTTGAAATTAGAGGTATCATTGGCTCGCATCTGAGTGTTACAGATGGCTTTGACCCTTCTAAAATGCAGGCAGAAAATGCTGCTAAAAAAGTAAAGGAATTGATGCAGACTATGAATATCAAAAAGACTATTCCTGTACTGATTGGTTCTAATACGGCAATGCCCAACGATAGCACTCCTGTAAAAAGTGAAGCCGTGAATTTTATTATTAAAGAGGCTTTACGGACAGATACCAAACTTCCTTTGTATGTACTCTGTGGAGCAGGTTTAACCGAAATCGCTTCGGCAGTACTAACAAATCCTGAAATTGCCAATAAAATTACCTTGGTATGGATTGGCGGCCCAGAATACAACGATTTGGCTGTGCCTCCGCCAAATTATTCAAACCCAGAATATAATTTGAATATTGATATTGCGGCTGGAAGAGCGATTTTTAATCAGTCAAAAATTATGCTATGGCAAATTCCTCGAAATGTATATCGTCAGTGCATGGTTTCGTATTCTCAACTGTTGCTGAAAGTAAAACCTAAAGGAAAAACGGGTAATTATTTGGTGAGTACTTTAGAATCGCTGATGACCAAAATTCAGCCTTTTTTGAATATCGGCGAAACTTATATTTTAGGGGATAGTCCTTTAGTTTTATTGACAGCCTTGCAATCGTCTTTTGAAGCTGACCCATCTTCAAGTGATTATGTGGTGAAATTAGCTCCTAAAATTAACCAAGCTGGGGCTTATGAGTACAATCATAAAGGAAGAGCTATCCGAGTTTACACACATTTGGATACATTCTTGATGTTTGAAGACTTTTTTGCCAAGCTTGAATTAGCAAATGCTTATTGATTTTTATGCGGGTGATAGTCTTTTGAGGCTGTCACCTGCACTTTTCTTCTAAAACTAATTTTTATTCGACTCAATTTTTTTTTGAAATCTTCTCGCTACTTATTAAAGCCCCATCAGATTTGGTAGAGATACTTCTGGGTACGACTGGTGTATCATATTCTTCAAAATTTCTTCAACGTAAAATGAAAGAGTAGTTGTCTTCAACCAATTGTTTCTTCAAAAAAATCTTTCTTCTTCCATAAAGGATAATTTTCTGACCTGATAAGTATTCATTCCCATATAAGTATTCCTGCTTACAAAATTGAAACGTAAGTCTATTGTACCAAAATGATTCAATAATGAAAGTGCAATTAATATTTTGATATTTGTGTCATTTTATTAGAAAAGTACAAATTTTGATAATTTTTATTTTTTTTGATTTTAAAGGTAAATTTTTAAGATAAGTAATTTTGCTGTCTTGCCTTATAGGGTATTTTTTATAGAATTAATACAATAAAATATGTGTAAATTCTTGTTTTTTCAGATTTAATGAGCAGTTTTACAAAAATATTTTTTTGATATAGCGATATATTATTGTATTATTTTGATACAATAAATTCGGAGTAAAGTTTTAAGTAATATAATTCCGATTTTGCTCACTTTGAAAAATTATATTTTTTAATTTTTTGCCTAAACGTTTAATCTAATACCAAAGAAAGGAGGTAAGCTATTCAACAAACACTCAAAATTATTCATCCAATTCACAATTTATCACAATCAAAACTATGAAAAACAAATTACTAAAAAGTGTAACCAGTGTATTTACAGTGTTGGCTCTTTTGTCGTTGAGTCATTTTGTAAAGGCACAAGAAAGAAAAATTACAGGGAAAGTAACTTCAGCAGCAGACGGTCAGGCTTTGCCCGGAGCATCAGTTATCGTAAAAGGGACTAAAACAGGTATTGCTACGGGAGCAACTGGCGACTTCTCGATAGTAGTGAAAAGTGCCAATGATGTTTTGCAAATTTCATCAGTAGGTTTTCAGGCTCAAGAAATTAAAGTTGGAAATCAAACAAATATTAATGTAAGATTAGTTGAAGATGTATCGAATTTGACAGAAGTAGTTGTAACGGGTTATGGTACTCAGTCGAAAAGAGATATTACTGGTGCTGTTACAACTGTTAATGCAAAAGACTTACAATCAGTACCTGCTACTACTTTCGCCCAACAATTGCAAGGTCGTGCTTCGGGTCTTTCTATTGTGAATGACGCAACGCCTGGTGGTAACGCCACAGTTCGTATTCGTGGGTTTGGTACAATTGGTAACAACGACCCATTATTCATTATCGACGGTGTGCCTACCGAAAACCAAGGTAACTTAAACCCGAATGATATTGAAACAATTCAAATTTTGAAAGACGCTTCATCAGCATCAATTTATGGTTCAAGAGCGGCAAATGGTGTAGTAATTATTACCACCAAAAAAGGTAAAACAGGAGCTCCTAAAATTACTTTTTCTGCCTATCAAGGAACACAAAAAGTATCAAATAACGTAGAATCATTAAACGCAAAAGAGCTTGGACAATACTTATACTTAGCGGATAAATATGCTGGTAAGACACCTTCACATGGTCAATATACTTTTGGCTCAAATGGTGAAGTAACAATCCCTGATTACGTTTTCCCAAGTGCAGGAAAAGCAGGAACTCCAGCTGTTGACCCAAAACTTTATTCATTGACTCCTGATAATATTTATGCGATTACAAAATCAGCAGATACTTATTGGTGGGGAGAATTAACGCAGTCAGCTCCAATCAAAAACTATCAACTTACGGCTTCTGGCGGTACTGAAAACAGTAGATATGCTTTGTCGTTAGGTTATTTTAGTCAAGATGGGGTTGTGAAATTCATTGGTTACGACCGTTATACTTTGCGTACCAATACTGAATTTTCAGCCATTAAAAAGAGATTAAGAGTAGGTGAAAACTTCACGGTTTCAATTGATAATCGTAAAGGTGGATACAGTAACAACGAAGAACAAAATGCGGTATCGGGTTCATATAAACACCACCCATTATTACCGATTTATGATATTGCAGGAAATTTTGCAGGTAGCCGTGGTGCAAACTTGGGTAACAACTCAAACCCTTATGCTACTTTGTATCGTCAAAAAGATAACCGTTTGTACAGAATGAGAGGTTTCGGTAATATTTATGCTGAATTCGACATTCTTCCAAGTTTGAAAGCAAAAACCAGTTTCGGTGTGGACGTAACTACTGAAAACCAAAAAGAAATTGGTCGTGCAAACCCTGAATACGTAGAAGGTAGCTTCAACAACAGTTCTACTTCAAGAACAAGCTATGACTATCAGTGGGTTTGGCAAAATACTTTATCGTACAGCACTACTATCAAAGACGTTCATAAATTTGATGCTTACGTAGGTCTTGAATCAATCAAGCAATTTGGGGAGTATTTTGGGGCAAGTAGAAATGGTTATGCTTTTGAAGTAAATCCAATCATCAGTTATCTTGATTTAGGAGACCCTACAAAAGTATCAAACTATGGTAGCGTAGGTAATGACTATACTTTGTCTTCACAATTTGGTAAATTAAACTATGCTTACGGAAGCAAATACTTGGTACAATTGATTGTTAGAAATGACGCTTCTTCTCGTTTCTTATCAGCTTCTCGTAACGCTTTCTTCCCAGCGGTCAGCTTAGGATGGCGTTTATCAGAAGAGAAATTCATCAAAGACCAATTGCCATTCATCAGTGACTTAAAACTACGTTATGGATGGGGTAAAACTGGTAACCAAAAAATCGGTAAATACAACGCTTATACTACTTATCGTTCTGATATTTACCATGCTGGTTATCCAATTGATGGAAATCAAACAACACCAACTATCGGTTATGATGCCAGTGCTTTTGGTAACCCGAACGCAAAATGGGAATCTACAACTTCAACAAACGTAGGTTTTGATGCAGCACTTTTCAATAACAAACTAACTTTTGAATTAGACATTTGGAACAGAAAAACTTCTGATATGTTATTCACCACACCGATTACTTTTACCGCTGGTGATGCTACTGCTCCTGCTTTCAACGTAGGCGAAATGACTAACAAAGGGGTTGATATTGGTTTGAATTACAAGAGTAATGTAGGCGATATTCGTTACAGCATCGGTGCAAACTTCTCTACTTACCGTAACGTAGTAGATAAATTAGATGCTAGCCCGAATACTCGTTACTTCGGTTATGGCTCACGTGTACCTGCTGTTACACTTACACAAGCGGGCTTGCCTATTTCTTCTTTCTATGGGTATAAAGTATTGGGTATTTTCCAGTCTGACGAAGAAGCGAAAGCTTGGCCTGCTTACGGAGACTACAACAAAGCTGGTAAATTCAAAATTGAAGATATAAACGGTGACGGAAAAATCACTGATGACGACCGTACAATCATCGGAAATCCACACCCTGATTTTACTTATGGTTTGAACATCAATATCGGTTACAAAGCATTCGACTTAACCATCTTTGCTAACGGTACTCAAGGAAATGATGTATTTAACTATACTCGTTACTTCTCTGACTTCAACACTTTCCAAGGAAACCGTTCAAAACGTGCTTTGTATGATGCTTGGCAACCAACCAACAAGTCGGGTACTGTGCCAATCATGGATGCCAACGACCAAATCAGTAGCCGTCCATCAAGCTATTTTATTGAAGATGGTTCATACTTCCGTATCAAAAACGTACAGTTGACTTACAACTTACCAAGAAACATTGGTAGCAAAGTAGGTTTGGATAACGCTCAAATTTATATCCAAGCACAAAACCTTGCCACTTTTACGAAGTATTCAGGTTTGAACCCAGAAATTCAAACAGGTAGTGATAATACTTTAGGTTTTGATGGTGGATATATGCCAGTTTCAAGAACTTTCATTCTTGGAGTAAACCTCGGATTTTAAGCCCATGATAGGTTAATCTATCACAAAATTTAAAATCACTCTTTATTACAAAAAATAGTTTGTTTTTATAATAAACATAGAAAATATGAAAATTAACAATATTATAAAATTTTGCTTGTCGGCTGGTTTGGTTTTTGGTGTTGCTACGGCTTGTAGTGACGAATTCCTTACTCGTGAGCCACAAGGACAATATAGCCCATCTGCCTTACAAACAGCCAAAGGGGTTGAAGGTATTTTGGTGGGTGCTTATGCCATGATTGATGGCCAAGGATTAGACGGTCAGGATGCTTGGAATAATGATATTCAAAGCTGGGTTTTTGGTGGAATTGCTTCTGATGATGCCTACAAAGGAACTGATGCGGGTGACCAACCAGAGCAATCATTTATCGAAAAATGGGACTTTCAACCTACAAGTAACCACATTAAAAATAAGTGGAGAGGTTTGTTCAAAGGTGTGGCTCGTTCAAACGATGTGTTGAATACCTTGAAAAATGTAACTGACATTAGTGACGACAGAAGAAAGCAAATCATCGCTGAGGCTCGTTTCTTGAGAGGTTTGTTCCATTTTGAAGCTAAAAAAATGTGGAAAACAATTCCTTATATCGACGAGAATACTTACAAATTAGATGATTTGGAAAGTACTAAAGTACCAAACGATAAGGATGTTTGGCCAAATATCGAAGCTGATTTCAAAGCGGCTATGGATGTTTTACCTAACACTCAGTCGCAAGTGGGTCGTCCTACTAAATGGGCTGCAATGGCATTTTTAGCAAAAGCTTATATGTATCAAGGTTGGAATATTTCTACGGGTGCTGCTAATACAGCTAAATTACAAGCTGCTAAAGCAATTTTAGACCAAATTGTAGCAAGTGGAAAATTCAAATTGGTAGATAATTTCAGAGATAACCACGATGCCAGTACTCGTAACAATGCTGAATCAATTTTTGAAATTCAGTACGCTTCGTCAAGTGCAAGTGGTGACGCTGCCAACGCTGGTGTAGGTTTGGCTCACCCATATACTTCACCTTGGGGATGTTGCGGTTTCTATCAGCCTTCACAAAACTTAGTGAATGCTTATAAAACAGATGCTAATGGTTTGCCTTTATTGGATAGTTTCAATGATTCTGACGTGAAAAACGACCAAGGTGTAGGTTTGGATGACCCATATACTCCTTATGATGGTGCTTTAGACCCTCGTTTGGACCACACAGTAGGTCGTCGTGGTATTTTGTTTATCGACTACAAAATCCATAACCGTGACTTTATCCGTGACCAAACTTATGCAGGCCCATATTCTCCGAAAAAACACATTCCTTCAAAAGCATTTACTGGTGTAAACGGTTGGGCAAACTTAACAAGTAACAACTACCGTATTATGCGTTATAGTATGATTTTACTTTGGTTGGCTGAATGTGAAGTAGAACTTGGCAACTTAGAAAGAGCAAGAACTTTGGTAAACCAAATCAGAGAGCGTGCTGCTAATCCAGCAGGTTTTGTACAAAAAGCTATTCAAGGGTCAACTCGTGATGCTTATACTTTGGTAACAGACTCAAAAGGAAATCCAGTGCCAGCGGCGAATTATGTAATCAAGCCATATTCAACGCCTTGGACAGACGCAGCAACAGCAAGAAAAGCAGTTCGTTTTGAAACTCGTTTGGAATTTGCGATGGAAGGTCACAGATTCTTTGACCTCGTAAGATGGGGAATTGCCGCTGAAACTTTAAATAAATACAATGCCGTAGAAAGTACCAAACGTGTGTACAAAAAAGGTGGAGTATTTGTAAAAGGCAAGCACGAATTCTTCCCAATTCCTCAAGAGGCAATCGACCGTTCTGAAAAAGATGGTAAGCCTACTTTGACTCAAGACCCTGCTTATAAATAAATTAGGTTAATAATTGAAAAATGGTTAATAATTTTACAGAGATGGTATTTTGTACCATCTCTATTTTTTATAATAAACCGATTGAAAATGAAGCAAACAACTACTTTTTTAAATTTTCCATTTCGTAGATTTTTACTTCACCTTTCATGCTTTTGTATGTTTGGTCTCGAAATCTCGTGTAGTGGCGAAGAGCAAAATACACTTTTTACCAGTCTCTCTACCGAAGAAACAGCCATTCAGTTTTCAAATAGAATTACTGAAAATGATACCATGAATATTCTCACTTTTGAATATATCAATAATGGCGGCGGTGTAGCATTGGGCGATTTTAATAATGATAATTTGGTAGATGTATATTTTACAGGCAACCAAGTAGCCAATCGTTTGTATTTAAACAGAAAAGATTCAACCTCAAACCAACTAAAATTTGAAGATGTTACACAAAAAGCACAGGTAGATGGAAAAGGGAAGTGGTGTTCGGGTGTAGCGGTGGTGGACATCAATAATGATAATTTATTAGACATTTACGTTTGTGCAACGGTGAAAAAAGTAGCTGCCGAGCGTGCCAACTTATTGTATGTCAATCAAGGAATTGATAAAAATGGCGTGCCTACTTTTAAAGAAATGGCACAAGAGTACGGCATTGCCGACACAACGCATTCAACCAATGCCGCCTTTTTCGACTATGATAATGATGGCGATTTAGACCTTTACGTGTTGGTCAATGAAATGTCGAATACTCGTTTCCCAAATATGTATCATTACAAAAATAAAGATGGTTCGTCGGGGATTTCAGATAAATTGTACAGAAACGACTGGGATGCAACAAAGAAACATCCATATTATACAGACGTTTCTGCTCAAGAAGGAATATTGATAGAAGGTTTTGGATTAGGTGTAAATATTACCGACATCAACCAAGATGGCTGGAAAGATATTTACGTGACCAACGATTATTTGACCAACGACTTACTTTATATCAATCAGCACAAAAACGGAAAACACACAGGTTTTATCGACCAAGCACATGATTACTTCAAACATACTTCTCATTCTGCTATGGGAAATGACGTGGAGGACATTAATAATGACGGTTTAGTAGATATTGTGGCGGTAGATATGATGCCTGCGGATAATTATCGTAAAAAAATGATGACTTTGGCGAATAATTATCAGGCATATCAAAACAACGACAAGTACGGTTACGATTATCAATATCCCAGAAATACGCTTCAACTCAATCGTGGATTTGACCCAAAAACCAAACAACCAACTTTTAGTGAAATCGGACTTTTGGCAGGAGTAGCCGAAACCGATTGGAGTTGGACACCTATGGTGACTGATTTTGACAACGATGGTTTTCGAGACATCATAATTACAAATGGTTTTCCGCAGGATATTACCGACCAAGATTTTATGGTTTATCGTTCGGAAGTAGGAAATTTTGCCGCTCCAATGCTTTTGATGGATTATATTCCGTCGGTAAAAATCAAAAACTTTGCTTTTAAAAATACGGGTAAAATTGGCTTTGAGGACGTTACGACCAAATGGGGAATTTTAGAGCCAAGTTTTTCAAATGGAGCAGCTTATGCCGACTTGGATAATGATGGCGATTTAGATTATGTCGTGAACAATATCAACGATTCGGCATCGGTTTATCGCAATAATGCCATTCAACAAATGCCAGAAAAAAGCCATTATCTGCGAATTAAACTGAAAGGTGAAAAACAAAATGTGGCAGGTTTGGGAGCTTGGATAGAAGTCCAGTATCATCATTGTGAAAAACAAGTGTATGAAAATACGCCTTATCGTGGATACTTGTCGTCGGTTGAACCTGTGGCTCATTTTGGTTTAGGCACAAACAAAATGGTAGAACAAGTAAAAGTAGTTTGGCCATCGGGTAAAGTAGAGATTCTGAAAAATGTTGCTACCAACCAAGTGCTGGAATTACAGGAAAGCAAAGCTAAAATTATTGAAAAAGAAGTACTTGTTTCTGAACCTCCGCTGTTTACAGATATTTCTGAAACCTTAAATATTCCATTCCGACACGAGGAAGAAGATTTTATAGATTTTAATATTCAGAAATTGATTCCACATAAATTTTCGCAACAAGGCCCAAGTTTAGCCGTGGGGGATGTCAATGGCGATGGTTTAGAAGATGTTTTCGTAGGAAGTTCATCACGTAGAAAAGGAAAATTTTTATTGCAAAATGCTTCTGGAAAGTTTCAGGTAAAAGAATTATTAGCAGAAAAAAATGCTTTAGAAAAAACCTCCGAAGACGTTGGAACATTACTGTTCGATATAGAAAATGATGGCGATTTAGATTTATATACCGTCAGTGGAAGTAATGAATTACCTGTGGGCGATAAGGCTTATCAAGACCATATTTATATCAATGATGGCAAGGGGAATTTCAAAGAAATGCCCGAAATATTACCAACTTTCTTGAAAAGTGGTTCTTGTGTAAAAGCCAGTGATTTCGACCATGATGGCGATTTAGATTTATTTATTGGTTCAAGAGTAGAGCCTTCGGCATATCCAAAGCCCGTTAGCAGCTACATACTCCGAAACGAAGCTCCACTCTTGAAATTTACCAACGTGACAGCTTCAGTAGCTCCGGCTTTACAAAATATTGGCTTGGTTTGCGATGCCCTTTGGTCTGATTTTGACAACGATGGTTGGCAAGATTTGATTTTAGCAGGCGAGTGGATGCCCATTACCTTTTTGAAAAATACGAAGGGAAAATTCAGTACGGTTGAAAATACAGGTTTGGCTTCTCAAATAGGTTGGTGGAATAGCCTTGCCGCAGGGGATTTTGACAAAGATGGCGATATGGATTATGTAGCAGGAAATTTAGGTCAAAACACTTTGCACAGAGCCAGCAACGAAACACCCGTAAGTGTATATTTTGGTGATTTCAACGGCGATGGTAGTTTTGATGCAATTCCTACTATTTATCTGAAAGATTCTTTAGGAAGACGACAGGAATATCCCTACAATACTCGTGACGACCTTGCCAAACAGTTTATCCAAACCAAAAAACGTTTTGATAAGTACGCAAAATTTGCCAAAGCGACTATTCACGAAGTACTATTGCCCGAAGAAATGGCTAAAGGAAATATTCTAAAGGCAAATTGGATGAGTACAAGCTATCTTGAAAATCTTGGAAATGGTAATTTTAAAATGACAGCTTTGCCACTCCAAGCACAGTTTTCTACTAATAATGCGATGTTGGTGCAAGATTTCAACCAAGACGGCAACCTTGATTTACTTCTTTCGGGCAACGACTACGGCAACGAAATCAGCATTGGACGTTTGGATGCTTCTAAAGGAATTTTATTTGCAGGCAATGGCAAAGGACAGTTTCAAGAAATTTCCATTACTCAGTCTGGAATTTGTTTTGATGGCGACAGCAAAGCTTTGGTGAAAGTACGAGGAAAAGATAATCAACTTTTATTGTTCAATTCACAAAATGGAGCTTCTTTGAAAGTATATCAATGGAATCAAAAAGCAAAATCGGTAGCCATTCAGCCTTCTGATTTTATGATTCGTACTGTTTTCCAAAATGGCAAAATACAAAAAGACGAAGTAAGTTTTGGCAATACTTATTTATCACAATCTGGAAATGATTTTTGGATTCCCGCCAAAGCTAAGAAAGTAGAAGTATTTTCAACGAATGGCAAAAAACGAATTGTTTTTCAGCAGTGATTAGAGATTGGTGATTAGAATTTTAAGTATTTGTTTATCATTTGTTTAATTTAGAATACGTTACTTGAATTTCAATGAGTACACAATAAAAAAGCTGTCTTTTTAGGACAGCTTTTTTATTGAAAGTAGATTAATAATTCAAAAACTAATCACCAATCTCTAATTACCAATCAATTAGTTTTATAAACTTTTCAAATGTCTCTCCAACGTTTCCATATCTTTAATCAATACTTCACGAGCCTTTGAACCTTCAAAAGCCCCTACGATGCCAGCGGCTTCCAATTGGTCGATCAGTCTTCCTGCACGGTTATAACCTAATTTCAATCTTCTTTGAATCAATGAAGTAGAGCCTTGTTGATGCGTCACAATCAAGCGAGCGGCTTCATCAAAAAACTGGTCTCTTGAGGCAGGGTCGAAATCACTTTTCTCACTTCCGCCTTCGCCATCGCCTTCAAATTCTGGCAACATATAAGCCGAATCATAGCCTTGTTGATTACCAATAAATTCGCAAACATCCTCCACTTCTGGCGTATCTACAAAAGCACATTGCAAACGAATAATATCCGAACCCATCGAAAGCAACATATCACCCATACCAACCAATTGTTCAGCACCGCCTGTATCTAAAATCGTTCTTGAGTCAATTTTTGAAGTAACTTTAAACGAAAGACGAGCAGGGAAATTGGCTTTGATAGTACCCGTAATCACGTTCACCGAAGGGCGTTGTGTAGCTACAACCAAGTGAATACCAATGGCACGGGCCAACTGGGCAAGTCTGGCAATGGGCTGTTCTACGTCCTTTCCTGCCGTCATCATCAAATCCGCTAATTCGTCGATGATTAAAACAATATATGGCATAAAGTAATGCCCTTTGTCTGGATTCAGCCTTCTGTTGACAAATTTGGCATTGTACTCTTTGAGGTTTCTACAACCTGCATCTTTCAATAAATTATAGCGATTATCCATTTCGATACAAAGCGAATTCAAGGTATGAACCACTTTTTTTGTATCAGTAATAATGGCTTCGGCGGCATTAGGCAACATTGCTAAGAAATGCCTTTCTATTTTATTGAAAAGCGTTAATTCTACTTTTTTCGGGTCAACCAACACAAATTTTAGTTGTGAAGGATGTTTTTTATACAATAAAGAAGTAAGAATCATGTTCAACCCAACCGACTTTCCTTGTCCTGTCGCCCCAGCCATCAATAGGTGTGGCATTTTGGCGAGGTCAGTTACGAAAATATCATTGCTAATGGTTTTTCCTAAAACGATAGGTAAATCAGCATTTGATTTCTGGAATTTCTCGCAACCAATTACCATTTTTACAGGTACCATTTCACGGTTTTTGTTTGGTACTTCAATACCAATCGTACCTTTTCCGGGAATAGGAGCGATGATACGAATCCCCAAAGCTGCCAAAGAAAGAGCAATATCGTCTTCTAAGTTTTTGATTTTAGAAATCCTTACACCTGCATCTGGAATAATTTCATAAAGCGTAACCGTTGGTCCAATCGTAGCTTTGATGGAAGCAATACCGATTCCGTAGTTGGCCAAAGTGTCAACAATTTTATCAGAATTGGCTTTTAATTCTTCTTGCGAAACATTAGGTTTACCCATGTCATACTCTTTCATTAAATCGAGTGTTGGGTATTTATAATGAGGCAAATCAAGCATTGGGTCGTACAGCCCAAACTTTTTCAAAACTTCATCGTTGGCGTCTTCGTTGATGTCCAACAAAAGTGTTTCGTCTTCAATTTCGTCAATACTTTCAGGAATATCTTCTACATTTTCAATCGTAAGAGCAACGGGGCCTTTGGCTGTACTTGCTTTAGCATTGGGTACAGGTATTGGCGTTTCTACGATAGGGGGAAGGTAGGGACGAATATTGGCTTCGTCAGAATTATCTTCACGCTGTACAACCACATCGTCATCTTCATTTTCCAATGCCAATAATTCAAGATTTTCACGGACTCTTTTGATGTTTTTAGCATTGGCAATATTCTCTTCGGGTGCTTCATCTTCGTCTTCCTCAAATATTTCGGGTTCTTTTGGCGAAGGAGCAAACAAGGTAGAAGTATCTACTTCGTAATAGTAAACCACAAACACGGTCAGGATAAAAAAAATGACTAAAATAGATGCCCAACCAATGATGTCGTACATGTATTCGTTCAAATAATAGCCTACTCCGCCGCATAAGCTACTCCAGTTTTCTTCTGCTTCGAGCATAAAAATGAAGAAGCCAAAAAACAAACTTAGCCAGAGCATATAAAAAATAGACTGCCAAGTAAGTTTTTCGAGCGGTATAAGTTCTCTTTTGAAAGATAACTTAAAGCCAGAAATAACTAAAATAGGAATTAATAAAAAAGCAGAGATACCGAAAAGTCTAAAAAGTAATAAGTGAGCCAGTTTTGCACCATACAGCCCAAATGGATTCTGAGCTTTTTTTTTGATAGCATCTCCTGCAATTTGTAAGGTTTCTACTTCGCTCTGGTCTTCGTCGCCTGTGAAAAGGTATGACGTAAAAGAGAAAAGCATAAATACCCCCAAAAACATTAATAGAAGCCCCAAAATAAAGTGAAACTGACTACTCTTACTAAATTTTTTTATATTAAAGTCAAACGAAAACTGTGAAGAAGGCTTTCGTTCTTTGTTAGTACGTTCAGGATTTTTAGGAATATTTCTTGCCATAATTTAGGGTTGGTTCTTGGCTTGGCAGGCTAAGGCATTGATGATTGAGGTTTCAGGATTGTTTCTTTTGCTCAAATTTCAACGCACCGCCTTTCACTAAGAAACTGTATTATTCCAAAGTTCGCAATTTTGAGGTGTTTTTTTAGAAAAAAATTAAAAATGTTAGTCAAAACCACTATAATTCCCCTTTTTTTATTTTTTTTCCTCCTGATTTTACTTTTTCAAAAGTACTTTTTCTGTTCTTTGGGCTTTGCCCTCAGCCAGAATCCGTACAAAGTAAGTACCCTCGTTTTGGTTGGATAAGTCAAATACAATTTCTTGGTTGGTGTTCAACCCTTTTTGTGAAGCAATAATTTTACCAGTAATGTCGATTAGCTGGTATTCGGCTGGATAATTATTTTTAATATGAATAAAATGCGTAGTTGGATTTGGGTAAACAATACTATTTCGCTCGTCTTCGGTGGCTGTTACGGTAAATGGTGTTGTGCCTTTCAGAAATCTTAAACCACCCGTATTTGTACCAACCATCATATCGGGTACTAAATCGTCATCAATGTCAGCAATGGCAATTGATAGCATTCCGCCCAATGAAAAACTGGCGTACTTGCCCAAGGTTTCATTCCAAATACCTGAGTTGTCTTCTACGAATTGATTGAAATTTTGTTCGAGAATATTTTTATAAATTCTGAAATATCCACCACGAGTAGCGGCTATTAATTCCATTTTGCCATCGCCATTGAGGTCGGCAACACTCAGCGATAAATTGCCCGAAAGATAATCTGACGTAACCCCGCCTAATTCTTCTTTGGCTAAAGTATAAACTGGAGCTTGGTTTGTCCCTGTGTTTTTCTGAAATTCTATTCGTCCGCTTCCTTTGCCAATGAGTAAGTCTTTTTTACCATCATTGTCCAAATCAAAAAATAGTGGCGAGTCGCCATTACTCAAATTGCTGATTTTTGGTAAAGTAACAGCCTCTGAAAGATTCAGTGCGAAGGCAGCATTTTTGGCGGCTTTGTTCGGAAGGTACTGTATCGTCATACCTTTGGGTGAATTTGCCGTAAAACCAAAATCATCTACTCCGTCGCCGTTCATATCCGTCACAAAAGGTTTGATTTCGTACAATTGTTGGGCTTTTGCAATTTCTAAAAAATCATTTGTCTTTAGTTCAAAATTTTTATTTCCCTTGTTTTCATACAGCGAAATATTGGCACGATAGCCCGTTGAAGTAATATTTCCAGCATTTCCGACCAACAAATCTTTGTCGCCGTCGCCATCAATATCCACAAAAACTGGCGAAGCATTTTCACCTAAATCTATCATGCTATTTTGTAGGAAATTTGTTTGTTGAAATTCAAACTTGGGAAAATCATTCTTGCCCGTATTTTTATAAAACCATGCCGATTCCTGAAAATTCACGGTTTGTAAAGCATTGTCATAGCCATTTGGGGCAGCAATTAAATCTTTGATACCGTCGAAATCGACATCTTCATAATACACCGCAGGAAAAACCTCAAAGTTGATGGGATGTTGGTTCGGGAAATTATAATCTGCTTTTTTGAATGAAGTTCTATCAAGTGTACCGCCATTACTCAAGGCTGCGATATTAGTAGCACCGATATAACCATAAAGTGCATCTTTAAGTCCGTCGCCATCCAAGTCTATCACCAAAATAGAATTACCTGCGTGCGTAACTTTTTGTCCATTGGCAGTTGAATTTCCAACTGGGGTATTACTTCCACAGTCTTGGTCGAAACGGGCATCATCAAAATACTCTTTGAAAAGATTTCCCCAACAGTCGCCAATGCGTTTAAATTCCAAGTGTGTAGCGTCTTTGTAGTTTTCTTGACTAAAGTTTTTATGAAAAAGTAAAAAATTTCCAGAAGAATCGAAAACAACAATGTCCAAATCTCCGTCATTATCAATATCGGTAATGGCAGGCAAGTCGGTTGTAGCAATATAAAGGTTTACTTTACCCGAATATCCCGTGGTATAAATGGGGTCGGCTACCAATTCCCAAGCAATAGAAGTAGTTGAAACATTACGATAAACCTTTATGCCCGAAGAAGTATAAGCGAAAATATCTTTTTTGCCGTCTTTGTCATAATCTACCAAAAGCATCCAGTTTTGAATACTCGGAAAGGCAGTTTCGTACTCTGGGGCGTATTGCCATGAGTATTTACCCGAATTATCTTGTTTTGCTATAAAGGTAAATATTTTTTGAGCCGTGCGGTCGAAAATGACTAAGTCTTCAACTTCGTCGGCATTGAGCTTGCAAGTTGAAAACTGCGGAGCGTTCAAACCTCCAGCAAAAGTATTGCGAAGGCTCTGTCCATTTTGAATAAAATTGATTGAATTATCTATTTTGAAGGTAAAACTTTGACCAAAGCTTTTCCCAAGATTTAGGAGTATTAAAAGTAAAATTAATTTTTTCATGTAATATTGCCGAAAAATCAGAAAACCATTTTATATAAACATATTTATTATTAAACGAACAAAACTATGATTTCGCTTACTGAATTATATCAAAAGTATAAAGAATGTACTGGGGTTTCTACGGATACCCGTAAAATTGAAGCAAACTCCATCTTTTTTGCCTTGAAAGGCCCCAATTTTGATGCCAACGCTTTCGCCGAACAAGCTCTTGAAAAAGGAGCTAAATATGCCGTAGTTGACGACGCCAGCTATGTGAAAAACCAACAGTATTTATTGGTTGAAGACGGACTAAAAGCCCTTCAAGCTTTGGCAAATTACCATAGAAAGCAATTGAATATTCCTTTTATAGGTCTCACGGGTTCAAATGGAAAAACTACTACCAAAGAATTAATCAATGCGGTATTGTCTAAAAAGTACCGTACTTATGCCACAGTGGGCAATTTGAATAATCATATTGGCGTGCCGTTGACTATTTTGGCTATTGATGAAAAAGTTGAAATTGCCATTATCGAAATGGGAGCAAACAAACAAGGAGATATTAAAGAATTGGTTGAAATAGCCGAACCTACGCACGGTTTTATCACCAATATTGGTAAGGCACATTTAGAAGGTTTTGGTGGGGTAGAAGGAGTAGTAAAAGGTAAGGGCGAATTATTTGATTGGCTTTCTGAAAACCATCAAACTGTTTTTGTAAATGTTGCTTCTACGCCAACACTTGCGATGACCGAAAACCGTCAGTTCAAAGAAACGATTATTTATACGACAGACGCAAACCCAAATTACAAAACTGTCGTAAGTATGGTGTCTAAAAGTCCATTTGTTACGTTTGAAGATACCGCTGGAAATTTATACTCGTCTCACCTTACGGGAGTGTATAATTTCCAAAATATTTGTGCGGCAATCCGAATCGGACAATACTTTGGTATCGACCTTACGGCTGCTTGTAAAGCCGTTGCCGATTACGTGCCGAACAACAATCGTTCGCAGTTTGTGAAAAGAGGGACAAATATGGTATTGATGGATGCCTACAATGCCAATCCGTCTTCGATGTCGGCAGCCATTACTTATTTCAACGAATTGAAAGTAGATAAAAAAATGGTGATTTTGGGCGATATGTTTGAATTGGGCGATGAAGCCGAAGCCGAACATGAGGCTATCGGGAAATTATTGGCAAACTGTAAATTCGATTATATCCTTTTAGCTGGAAAACTGATGGAAAGTGCTGTGAAAGAATTACCAGTAATGAAAGTTCATTATTTCCCAGATAAGTTTGGTTTACATAATTGGTTGCAAGATTATCCCGTAAGTAACACGCATATTTTGGTAAAAGGCTCAAGAGGAATGAGTCTGGAAAGTGTTTTGCCTTTTTTAGGAAGTACCAAAGTTGTCGAAAAATAGTTTCGTGACAATTATCGACCGTATAATAAGAATAAAAGACAATCCGTAGGAATACTCAAAAATTGTAAAATACTTATATTATCTTTGAGTATTCCTACTGAATATCATCATAAATAATTCGATTTATATGAATAATATTTTACCGCAAAGTCCTGAGAATAAACCCATCAATAGTAATAGTATATTAAAAGCTGCCTTAGCTTTGGTAATACTGATTGCCTTTTGTTTGGCTTATATGCTGTTTGAGTCAAAAGAAACAATGGCGAATCAAGAAGAGGTTATTAATGCGAAAGTAATGGAATTGGCTAATACTCGTATCAAATTAGACTCGATTACTTTTCAGTTAGACCAGCAGATTGCGGAGGTGAATCAGTTAGGCGGTGATATTGGTGAATTACAAAGAGCAAAAGCCGCTTTGGAACAAGACAAAGTAGAGCTTACTAAAAATTACTCATTGGAAATTGCGACAATCAAAGAAAATTTCAATGAAAAAATCAAAGGCTACGAAACAATTCTTCGCTCGAAAGAAGCTGAATTGGTAAAACTTCGTGAAGAAAACGAACAATTATCTTCCGAAAACTCAAATCTCAAATCTGAAAAAATGGGTTTGTCGAGAAGTGTTGATGAAATTCGTGCCAGAAGTGCCGAAGTAGCTTCACAAAACAGAGTATTAAAAGAAAAAGTAACCAAAGCCGCTGCTTTGAGAGTAGAATCTTTGAAAGTAATTGGTGTTACTTATAATGGAAAAGAATTTGAGGATGACCGTTATAAGGCTCGTAAATTAGAAAAAATTAAACTTTCGGTACAATTAGTAAAAAATGAACTGACCGAAAAAGGGAAAAAAACGGTATTTATCAGAATACTTGACCCCGACGGCTCAACGCTTTTTGATACAGATATGGGTTCGGGGACAATCAGCATGAATGGACAAGACATTGGTTTTACCATTCGTAGAGAAATCAATTTTGATAACGAAAATCTTCATTATGATTTTATTTATCACAGAGGCATTCCTTTCCGACCGGGCAATTACGCAATCGAAATGTATGCAGAAGGTTTTAAAATTGGAGCAGGAGGTTTTGAAGTAAAATAAAAAAAGGCTGGAAGAAATTCCAGCCTTTTTTTATTATTCCAGTTCCAAAGTCAAATTATAAGCGTTCTTTTTGTCTTTCCAGTACAAAATCATTTGGTTGTTTTTGAATGAAACCACTTTAAATACCGTATTCTTGTTGCCTTCTGTTTGCCCGTTGATGTAAACGAAACCGTTTTCAGTATAAAAATTTTCAGCCGTAAAAGTATCAGGTATAAATGAACTTCCTTCAACATCTGTACTATTATTGCCTGCATAATAGCTTGAGAATACTTTGAAAGTCTTTTGTTTATTCAGCAAAGCCATTACATCTTCTGTTTTAGGAATACTGTTTGAATATACAATTCCCGTCAAGATTGTTTCAGTAGCTTTTCCTGATTGATAATAGCCACCGTACTGATTCCCGACTGTATTCTGGTCTATCATAAACACTACGTTTCCTCCGAGCAAAGCCGCTTGTATTTTTAATTTTCTAAAAGCTCTTTCTTTCACCGCAGTAATGTTTGAAAGCGTAGTTGTTCCTACGGCTTTAGAAAATACTTCATCCAGTTTATACAATCCTTTGATTTCAGATTCAACGTGTGTGATACTTACTTTTTCAAAATCGAAGGCACTGTTGATTTCGCCTAATGCCAGCGATTCTTTGAAAATCTGTACTCTGCCAGACTTAAACACGATTTTTTCAATGGTGTTTCTGTAAATAGAGTTCATCACTGTTTCGGCAGGATAACTAAATTTAACTACTTCAGGGGTTACTTCTTTTACGTCTGCTAAAATAAGTCCTTCTTTTGTAAAAATAGAATCAGAAGAAACTTGCTGTGCAAAACCGATATTGGCGATAGAAGTAAAGATGAGGAGGTTTAAAAATTTCTTGTTCATAAAATTAATTTTTAGCGTTTCAAATCAATGACAATTAAAATAATATTTTCCCTATTTACAAATGATAAAAATGAAAAAATAGATAGAAAATGCTAAAAGAAGCAGGAAAAATCTCTTGAATACTTCGTGCTGTTCTACTAACAGATGCAGAATTAATAGATAATATTTCTTATAAATATGCTTATTAAGATAAAATATCTATTTTTTCAGAATAGACAGATAAATCGCAAAACTTATGCTGAATCATTTTTACAATCAAGCAGAAAGGTGTTAATTTTGTGTTATTCTAAGAATTTTGAAATTTAAAACATAAAAAATAAATGTCAACTGGAACACAACAGTACGTACCTTACAAAGTAAAAGACATCGCTTTGGCAGAATGGGGTCGTAAAGAAATACGTTTGGCCGAAGCAGAAATGCCAGGTTTGATGGCACTTCGTGCAGAATATGGTGAATCTCAGCCTTTGAAAGGGGCAAGAATCGCAGGATGTTTGCACATGACTATCCAAACGGCTGTATTGATTGAAACATTAACTGCTTTAGGGGCAGACGTTACTTGGTCATCTTGTAATATTTTCTCTACACAAGACCACGCTGCCGCTGCGATTGCTGCTGCTGGTATTCCTGTTTATGCTTGGAAAGGCATGAACGAAGAAGAATTCAACTGGTGTATTGAACAAACGCTTTTCTTCGGCGAAGACCGTCAGCCTTTGAACATGATTTTGGATGATGGTGGCGATTTAACAAATATGGTTTTTGATAACTATCCAGAGTTAATCGACGGTATCAAAGGTTTATCAGAAGAAACTACTACGGGTGTTCACCGTTTGTACGAGCGTTTGAAAAATGGTACTTTATATTTACCAGCTATCAACGTAAACGATTCTGTTACTAAATCTAAATTCGATAACAAATACGGTTGTAAAGAGTCATTAGTAGATGCAATCCGTCGTGCTACTGACTTAATGTTGGCTGGTAAAGTAGCGGTTGTAGCAGGTTATGGCGATGTAGGAAAAGGTTCTGCTGAGTCTTTACGTGGTGCAGGTTGCCGTGTATTAGTTACTGAAATAGACCCAATTTGTGCTTTACAAGCAGCGATGGACGGTTTTGAAGTAGTAACAATGGATGAAGCTGCTACTCGTGCGAATATCTTTGTTACAGCTACTGGTAACTTACGTATCATTCGTGAGCGTCACTTCAAATCTATGAAAGACAAAGCTATCGTTTGTAACATCGGTCACTTCGATAACGAAATCGACATGGCTTGGTTGAACGGTGCTTATGGTCATACAAAAGAGCAAATCAAACCACAAGTAGATTTGTACAACATCGACGGCAAAGAAGTAATCATTTTGGCAGAAGGTCGTTTAGTAAACTTAGGTTGTGCTATGGGTCACCCATCGTTTGTAATGTCTAACTCTTTCTGTAACCAAACTTTGGCACAGTTAGAATTATGGACAAATACTGACAAGTACGAGAAAAAACTATACATCCTTCCTAAACATTTGGATGAAAAAGTAGCTCGTTTGCACTTGGCACATATCGGTGTAAAATTAGAAACTTTAGAAGCTGAACAAGCAGAATATATCGGCGTAACAGTAGAAGGCCCATTCAAGGCTGAACATTATCGTTACTAAGATTTTGATTCCATAAAAAACACCTCATCAGTTGACCGATGAGGTGTTTTTTTATGGAATTTAGAGCAAAGAACAGTTTATTCAAAAAGCTCGAAATTATCTTCAAAATATTGTTTGGCTACCAACCATTGGTCATCGTGATTAATGGGATTACGAGCAATCATATCTCCAATTTTGGGACTTCCTCCGTCTCGGTCAGCTTTAGAAATAGATACTTTTTCAGGTAAAATTTCCCCTTCTACGAATGGTCTCAATTCAGCAATTTGTTTTCTTCGATACTTTTTAAATTCTGACATAAGTTTATGTTTTGCTTAGAACTTGTGGAATGTGAATACTTTAATCAATTTATTTATTGACTTTAGGAGCATTTTCTTTTGCTTCCTTACTAAAAATTGCCTCTAATTTTTTACCCAAGGCTTCACCTCTTAGATTTTTTGCAATGATTTTTCCGTCTGGGTCTAACAGTAAATTCTGCGGAATCGACTGAATACCGTACAGTTTGGCAACTTCATTATTCCAAAATTGTAAATCAGAAACGTGCGTCCAAGTAAGTTTATCATCGTGGATGGCTTTCATCCATTTTTCTTTCGCATTTGGTTGGTCCAACGAAACGCCAATAATATGAAAACCTTTGTCTTTGAATTGGTTAAATACTTGTACTACGTTTGGATTTTCTCTTCTACAAGGCCCACACCAACTTGCCCAAAAATCTACCAATAAGTATTTTCCACGAAGTGACGAAAGTTTTACGGGTACTCCCAAGGTATCATTTTGGGTGAAATCTAAAGCTTCTCTACCAATATCAGTTAGTTTGGCTGTTTCTATTTTAGCTTTAAATTCAATCCCTGCTGTTGAGTTTTTGATAGCCGCAGGGAGTAAGTCAAAGAAAGGTTCAACTTTTGAGGCAATCACTTCGTAGCCAGTATAATTTTTTAAAGCATAAAGGGCAATCGGTGAATTGGGATTTTGCTTTACATAAGCCCCATATACTTCTTCTCTTTGTAGGGCATCCAATGAATCAATAGCGTTTTCTATTTTATCTAATGCTTCTTTGTTTTTATTCTTTACCTGAGCCGAATATTGTTGGTAAAGTACTTCCAATTTATCGTCATAAGGTTTTAAAGCTGCCTGTAATTTCACAAATTCCGAATGAGCTTTAGAACCTTTAACGCTAACATTGGTAAATGAATCCACACTGGCAACGGTGATAATGCCCGGTTCTAAGAAAACACTGGCTACATTTCTTGCAATAACTTTAGCTTTTTTATTTGCTACATTGCGGGCCGTCAACTGAGCTCGCACAGGTTCGCTAATTTTGATATTAAAAGAATATTGTCCATTTACTACGTTGGCACTGTCTAAGACTCTTTTACCATTGGAGGCGTAGTTGGCATATACTATCGAAATAGTATCTTTAATATTCTTGAGTGTTCCTTTTACTTGAACATTCGGTTTAGCTTGTTGTGCTTGAATACCCAGAGGCAGAAGCAATAAGGCAAGAGCAATGAATTTTTTCATTGAATATTGAGGGTTTAGTTTGAAAATGAAAATAAATGTACTTAAAAAATGTACTCGACAAATATAAAGCGATAAAGAATTTTAAACTATTGGTTTTATAGAGTATTCTGTTTTTAATCATTCTTTTTTCAAAATAGGGGCTATTTTGTATATTTGTTAAGCACATACAATCATCAATTCATTCATAACCCTACAAAAATGATTAATTATAATCCTAAAGAATGGTTTACTTTTATCTTTAGAATTCACCGTGGCGATACTGTCAGACAACTTACACCCATGCTCATTAGTTTGTCTGTTTACGTAGCTTTGATTGCTTTTTTAGAACTTGAAGTATTCAAATTAGGCGAGAATAGTCACCTCAAGAACATTACTATTTTACATGGAATGTTGGGTTTTGTGATTTCGTTACTCTTGGTTTTTAGGACTAACACCGCTTATGACCGTTGGTGGGAAGGCAGAAGAATGTGGGGAACACTTACCAACAACTCAAGAAATTTTGCCATGAAAATCAATGCTTTGTTGTCTTCTTCGGATACAAAACATCGTCAATTTTTTAATGATATGCTTGTAGAATATGCCTTTGCTTTGAAAAGACATCTCCGTGGACATCAGAACAATAGCGAAGTATTTGCTTCAACCATCGCAGTCGAACATGATGTGCATAAACCTAACCATATCGCTAAACTAATATTTGCACGATTGAACCAACTTTATGAAAATAAGACCATTACAGGCACGCAATTACTTTTGCTCAATGAAGAGTTTAAAACCCTAACAGAAGTATGCGGAGCTTGCGAACGAATCAAAAACACACCCATTCCTTTCTCGTATTCTGTGTTTATTAAAAAATTTATTTTCTTTTATGTAATGACACTTCCCTTTGGATATGTATTTAGTTTAGGATATATCGCCGTCCCGATTGTTGTATTTGTATTTTATGTTTTAGCCAGTTTGGAATTAATAGCAGAAGAAATAGAAAACCCGTTTGGTGTAGATAACAACGATTTACCAGTAACCCAAATGTGTAAAAATATACAGAAACACGTTGGCGAAATTTTGAGTTTGTAGATTGAAAATGTTTTAGTTAAAGATAAGATAATCAGCTGTTGGAAATGAGTTTTGATATTGCTGTCTCTATTTTTGAAGCAATTCGATATAACCTTTACAACTAAGTTGTACATCATAATCATTAAATAAAAGCGTAAATATACATTTTACTCAATGCCAATTACCAACCAATCTGTTGATTGTGTTTTTTCTAAAGACAACGTAGCTTCTTTATATTTTTTTGTACCCTTAATGATTAGATTAATTGTAGCCGTGCCACTGGAGCCGATTGAGTCGCTGCTGACTGAAAGTCCTCCATCGGGAAGAATAGAATAGCCTTTAATTTCGCCAATTTCTTTAATCAATGTTGTATCATTACTTAGGTGTTTTTTGCTTACTTCGTATGCTTCGCTATTCGTTAAAACTATTATCAATATCAATTTTATAAATAGGTTAAAGGTAATAATCCAAAATCCTACATAACTCCATGATGTTTTAGCATTGATTTTTTTTCTTGCTATTATGTCTTTTCGGAAAAAAATAGCGATTAAAACAAATAGCAGTTGATAGCCAATAGATTTACTTTCCCAGAAAAAATAGATGTCAAAGCTTATCAATAGGTAGCCAAGTACAATCAGCGTAATAGCCAACATGAACGCTACTTTAATATAAATATTCAAGTTTACAATTAATTCAAAATAGTACTTTTTGAATGCAAAAGTTTGCTCAGTGCTTATATTCTGGTACTCTTTTTTGATAATTCGTTTTCTGCCTTCTGTTAGATACAAAATAGGCCCAATAATGCCAATCATTGAGATAACTATCCATAATACTTTAGAACCCTTGAAATCATTACTAAGAATCTGAAAAATTGCCACAACTGTTATTACCAGAGAAGCTAATGAGGCGAATACGATAAGTAGGCTTGAAAATATTAACATTTGATTGATGATTGAAATAATTATGAGTGTGTTTTAGAGAGTATAAAAACTAATTGTATTTGATAATGATAATACAAGCAACGGCAAAAGATAGTTAGATTTCGGTAATTTCATTAATCTACGAAGGTTTTTTGCATAATTGTTTTTACTTCTTCAATCTCTTTGTCTGTTAAAGTTGCAAAACGTTTTATAATTCTTACTCTTTCTATTGTTCGTATTTGGTCAATTGCAATCCAGCCTTTGGTCAAGTTATGTTTAATTTCAATTCGTGTTGGATATAGTTTAGAGCTACTTGTCATTGGTACAACTACAATTGTTTGCAAATATTTATTCATTTCATTGGGTGATAATACCACACAAGGTCTTGTTTTTTTCATCTCACTACCCAATGTGGGGTCAAGATTCACCAGTACGATGTCATATTGATTTACTTGTTCCATTCTTCAAAATTTTCATCTTCAAAAACATCATCCATTAAAAGTTGGTCATCACCGTTTTCGTGCATCTGTTTAAATGCCTTTTCCCAACCTTTTCTTGGTTCGCTTATTGGTTTCAAAATGATATAGCCCTTTTCCAGAATGAGTTCAACTTTGTCGTTAATACTGTATTTTTCAAGGATTGTCTTAGAAAGACGTATTCCTTTTGAGTTCCCAATGTTTATTACTGAAAGTTCCATAAGTATTTGTTTGTTATTACAAAGTAATTACAAGTTCATCAAATTCCAAGTCATTTGACTAAAATAATTGAATACGGTTTTACAAAAATCACTAAAAAGGGAAGTGCTAAATTGAAAGTGAAGGAAAGCTAAAGGGCAAAAGAAGAAAGAACTAAAACCTTAATTCAAATTAGCACCATAAGGATTAGTGTCTAATCCAAGGTGTTTTTGATACCATTCTGTAATTTTTTTCGGGTCTTTACTCTTAAAGAATACACCACCGATTGCTGTTACTCTTTTCATGTTAGTTTAGTTATTTGTTTCTGTGATTATTATACGAAAGAAAGTTGTTGCTCTTAGAGAGTCCATTGCTGTTCCAAGTTTAAAAACTTGGAACGCTCAATAAAATGCAGTCTCCGACTGCGAGCTATTTCAAACAAAATCAATCTCTAATAATCCTTTTCTATTTGTCATATAATCCCTTGCAGACGAAAGTAAATACTCCCAAGGTTCTTCTACTAAGCCAGCTTTTACAGGATTATTATGAATATAATCTAATTTACTTTCCATAAATTTTGCTGAGAAAATCTCCTCTGGATGATTGTCTTGTCGCCAGAATTGGAAAAATGTATTGTTAGGATTACGCTCTCCAGCACTTTTAAATAACCATAGCATCCAACCTTTTCTAATTCTATTTCTTGTTCATCTTGAATAGCTTCTAAGATTTTATTAGAAGTAAATTTTTTAAGGTCTCGCAAAATATCGGATAAAGTAGGTTTTGGGTGAAGCGTTGAAGCAATCAAATGGACATGATTAGACATAATACACTAAGCATGAATCCTTAACCCTTTTTCTTTTTGACAATACCTTATACTCTCTAACACAATATCAACGTAACGCTTTCTGGTGAAAGCATCAACCCATTGAACAGTGGCAAAGGTGATAAAATATGTTCCTCTTGGGTTGTTTATTTTATAGGCAAAACCCATGGTAGTATTTGTTTTACTTGTTTTGCAGTCTGAGACTGCATTTTATTTTTTATTCCAAGTTCTTAAACTTGGAACAGCAAGGGTGTTCAAAATATTGTCGTATTTGCTCCATTCATTTGTCAAATTGTTTTACGTTGGTGCCGTCCTTGCCTGACCGCTAACGGATTAGGGCTTGGCGAAGTGGGGGAATTTGAAAGACGTCAGCTCAAATTTAGTACAAAAGTTTAATAGAATTACAAATGTTCAATTACTTCCTTCTGCCCCCATTTTGCCAAACCCCTGTTATGTGCTGCCCTTCTTTTCGTCAGTTAAGTTATTTATTTACAGCAATTTGTCCGTGCCTGAATTGGTGGGCAAGGCACAGTTCCATAACTGCAATAAACACAACAGTCGCCCTGCAAAGGTTTTAGAGTTGTCTTACAATTTTCACACTCATAAAAGTATTGACAAGCATTGGTTGGCATTTCTTCTGTTTTCTTGTGTCCGCAGTTTGGACAAGTGATTTCTGATATTAATATGGTGTCCATTATGATATTATTTTACTTTTTAAAGATTTATAGCCTGTCGAGTTGATGGCTTTTTCAATTTCTTCTATGCTTGTTTGATTGCTGTCAAACTTCACAATGGCGTTGCCTTTGGCATAAGAAACCACTACTTCTACAATGCCTTTTAGTTTGTTAATTTCTGTTTTTACGTGGTGTTCGCAACCCGAACAAGTCATTCCTTTTATTGTAAATTCTACATTCTGAATTTCAGAAGTTAGGGTAACTATTGCTTTACTCTCAGTCTTCGGAAAAAAGATATGAGCATAATTTGGGAATGATAAAAGTAGTATCGACATTAAAGTTACGATGCCTAAAAATGTTTTCGTTTGCATAAAATTTGTTTTTTGAGTTGTTTCGCAATTACAGTCAATTTTTTGTTGAGGTTTAAGTTTTTGATACCAAGCAAAGCCAAGAACCAAAACTGATAGACTAATTAGATAGGGACGAAAAGGGTCGAGCCACGAAAAAGTAGAGGCAAGTCCGCTTGAACCTGCAACAATTGCCAAAACTGGCGTAATGCAACACAAAGACGAAGCAATTGCTGTCAAAAGTCCTGCATTAATGAGTTTGTTGTCTGTTTTCATATTGTTTCTAAAATTTTGTTGTCGTTAAGTATTTTGAAAAATGGTTTTAACATTTTTTCATATTCCTTTGTCAATGAGTAAAAAATTGTCTGCCCTTCTTTCTCCGATTGGATAAGTTTTCGGTCTTTCAATTTTCGTAAATGTTGAGAAATGGCTGAAATTGTCATTCCCAAAATGTCGCTCAAATCACAGACGCAAAGTCGATTTTCTTCATAAAGCAAAAACAAGATTTTTAGTCTTACATTATTGCCCGCCAATTCTAGTCCACTTGATAAAGTGTCAAAAGTGCCATTAAGTTCTGAAACTCTGTCCTTACAGCGATAAATCTGTTTAGTGTCCGCCTGTTGTCTAATACAAATTAAGTCTTCCATAAAGCAAAGGTAACAAACTTTCTTATTTAAGCAAATGCTAAAATACTTTTTCCAAAAAATAACTGACAATAAATTCTGTCAGTCAGTTCGAGTTCGCAGGGTCGTTCTTAGGGTTGCACATAACTCGTAAATATACGAATGTTTGCTGTTTTTTCTAAAATTAAACAATTGTTACAAATAAAGCTATAAATCAATTCTTTGAATTTTTTAATTTACTGATTTTTAGTAAGTTGCATATTTATTTTCTTGAAAATCTGTTTTTCAACAATACAAAATGCGTAGTACACTTTTTTGTATTGTTGAAGTTGTAACAATACAAAATGCGAAATGCAACAAAAACACACTAAACCATAAATACTTCTATCAAGCGTTATCCTTATTTAGTTTAGCGTTAAGCCTATTAATCTTGATATATGCCACTTGCATTTAGTGATAAGCCTTTTTCATCTTACTTTATGCCCATTCACTTTAGCGTTGAGCCTATTTCATTTTACTTTATGCTCATTCACTTTAGCGTTGAGCCTATTTTATCTTACTTTATGCTTATTCATTTTTACTTTACGAGCATTGTATCTAACAATATGCCTCTTACATTTTACTTTATGCCCGTTCCATCAAACAAGATGAGCATTTGATGAAGCTTTACGATTAAAATATCTCATGCCCCAAGCCTTAAAAGCCGTAGCTACAAATTTTTAAACAAGATTTCCCTTTTGGCGTTGAATAGGATAGACTGTTTTTCGGGCTATTTGATTAAATTGTTGTTTTCTTTGCTAAACTATGCACGCAAATCTTCCTAATACTTATCAATATATCATCGCTGGTGGCGGTATGGCTGGGCTTTCTTTGGCTTTTTATCTCAATCAAAGTACGCTGAAAAATCAATCTATTTTGATTATCGACCGTGAGATAAAATCTGCCAACGATCATACTTGGTGTTTTTGGGAACAGGGGAGAGGTACTTTTGAAGAAATTATTTATAGACAGTGGAATGGGCTTTGGTTTTATGGTCATCAAGATTTTGCTCAGTTTTTAGCCATTGAGGAATACGCTTATAAAATGCTTCGTGGAGAAGATTTTTATCAATTTGTCATTCCTTTATTAAAGCAAAATCCGAATATTACTTTTTTGCAAGCGGATGTTTTGGCAATCAAAAGCGAAAATAATGTAGCAGAAGTACAGACTAATCAAGGGCTTTTTATGGCTGAACAATGGGTGTTTGATAGTGTTTCGGTATCGAAATTTAATCAACCCAATTACCATAATATGCTGCAACATTTCAAAGGTTGGGTGATTGAAAGTGACAAACCCAGCTTTCAGCCTGCCCAGCCTACGCTTTTTGATTTTAGAATCGAGCAACAAAATGAATGTAGATTTGTGTATGTATTGCCACATTCTGAAACAAAAGCTTTGATTGAGTTTACGATTTTTTCGGATAATTTATTGAAAGATGAGGACTACGATGTGCAACTCAAGCAATATATCCGAGAGGTTTTAAAGATAGAATCATATCGGATAGAGGAGGTTGAAAAAGGCGTAATTCCGATGTCGGACGAGCCACAACTGATTTCGCCTATGCCCAAAGTGATGCGAATCGGTACGGCTGGTGGCTACGTAAAGGCTTCTACCGGATACAGTTTTCAGCGAACACAGCGGTTTTTGCAAAGATTGGTGAAGGACTTAGAACAGCCACAAAACCTGAAAACACTTGGGAATTTTGGCACAAGTACTTGGAAAGCTCTATTGGATAGTGTACTGCTGAATGTGATGTTGCATAAGCGAATGCCTGCGGATGAAATTTTTACAAGTCTTTTCAAACACAATCGTCCAGCGGATGTCTTGAAGTTTTTAGATGAAGATACCAGCTTTTGGCAAGATATAGCTTTGATGCAGAGTGTTCCTTCTATTCCGTTTATGTTGGGGGCAAAGGGCGTTTTGCTTTCAAAACTCTATTAAATTGTAGTACTTTTCGGCATAATATTTTAGTAGAATTGATACATTTAAAGATATTGTCATTAAAATAGGTATTTTTTTTAGATAATTTATCTATAAACACAGCATTCTATAAGCCAAATTGTCAAATAAAAATATTAGTGATAAATTTGTGCTTTGATTGATTCACAAAAATATAAAATATTTATAATGGCATATCTTTTCACCTCTGAGTCGGTATCGGAAGGACACCCAGACAAAGTTGCAGACCAAATCTCAGACGCACTCATAGATAACTTTATGGCGTTTGACCCTTCTTCAAAAGTAGCTTGTGAAACGCTCGTAACTACGGGTTTAGTAGTGTTGGCAGGTGAAGTAAAAACAAATACTTATCTTGACGTTCAGAGTATTGCTCGTGATGTTATTCGCAAAATCGGATATACTAAGTCTGAATATATGTTTGAGGCAAATTCTTGTGGAATCATTTCAGCGATTCACGACCAATCTGCCGATATTAATCAGGGCGTTGATAGAGTAGTGGCAGATGATGATTTTGAATCAAAAGCGAATGCTCAGGGTGCTGGTGACCAAGGAATGATGTTTGGTTATGCTACCAAAGAAACTGATAATTATATGCCTTTGGCTTTGGATTTGGCTCACCAAATCTTAAAAGAAATGTCGGCAATTCGTAATAACGAACCAGAATTGATTAATTACCTTCGTCCAGATGCAAAATCACAAGTAACGATTGAGTACTCCGACGATAACGTTCCTCAAAGAATTGATACAATCGTTGTTTCTACGCAGCACGATGAATTTGCAGATGACGAAACGATGTTGGCAAAAATCAAAGAAGACGTAATCAATATCGTAATTCCAAGAGTAAAAGCGAAATGTAAACCAGCATTACAAGGTTTATTCGATGGTGATATTACTTATCACATTAACCCAACTGGAAAATTTGTAATCGGTGGCCCACACGGAGATACAGGTTTGACAGGTCGTAAGATTATTGTAGATACTTATGGCGGAAAAGGTGCTCATGGTGGAGGTGCTTTCTCTGGAAAAGACCCTTCAAAAGTGGACCGTTCGGCTGCTTATGCAACTCGTCACGTGGCGAAAAACTTAGTGGCTGCTGGTTTAGCTGACGAAGTATTAGTTCAAGTTTCTTATGCGATTGGTGTGGCTGAACCTTGTGGTATTTTTGTAAATACTTATGGAACAAGCAAGGTAGATTTAACAGATGGGGAAATCGCTCGTAAAGTAGAAGAAATCTTCGATATGCGTCCTTATGCGATTGAACAACGTTTGAAATTACGTAACCCGATTTACTCAGAAACAGCCGCTTACGGACACATGGGACGTACCAACGAAATCGTTAAGAAGTCTTTCAAAGGGCCAGATGGCGTTGTTTTTGAAAAAGAAGTAGAACTTTTCACTTGGGAGAAATTAGACTACGTAGATGCTGTAAAAGCAAAATTCGGTTTATAATTCTTGATTTGATACAAAACAAAAAGGAGAGGCTTAATCGCTTCTCCTTTTTGTTTTGTGTTTCAGTTTTACCAAAATACTTTTATCTGAAAGAATAGGTCACAAAAAAGGGAACTTCAATTGAAGTTCCCTTTGGTTGCAATTTGCACAAACACTATTATATTAACTTTCCATTGCCATCGACACCAGTACATTTCTTGTCGGATTGGCCTTGTCTTGGATTTTCTCTTTAAATCGTTTTAGTTGAATTTTTAATGCCTCGATAGCAATGTCCATTGCTTCTTCAAAAGTTTTTCCTTGTTCTTTCACAAAGAGTGTAGCCCCCGGCAAATTGATTTTAACTTCTAACATTTTACTTTTGATTTTTTTGGTATCTCCTTTATCTAATTTGAGAAATACCTCACCACCAGTAATTCGGTCATAAAACGTATCCAGTTTATTAAGTTTAGACTGGATAAACTCCAACAGCTTCATGTCAGCATCGAAGTGAATTGAATGCACTTGTAATTTCATACGCACTCGGTGTTTAAAGTTAAACAATATTTAAAGAAACGGTCTTCAAGAGCTTTTTGCTCATTGGAGAAGTTCTTCCTTTGCAAATATCGTTTTGGGTCTTGTGGATGCTATACTCAACCTTTCTAACATTCAAACATCAAACAAAATAAACACACCAAGCACCACAAAATAAAACAATATGCACAAACAAAGAACTCTCCATTTTTTTAATAAAAATCCTATTATCGGAACAGGATTTTTATATCTCTTGAGCGTTTTCTTATTATGAATTTAGAGATTAAATTTTAATTATCCAAATGTTAAATACACATTCTTTGAATAATCTAAAATGATGTCATTCTATATATAGCAGCCGTGAATTTTATTGGAAAAGTGCAAAATTTAGCCTTTAGTCGGGTAAAATTCTGTCTGAAATTATAAAAACTCGTCTAAATTGGGCTTCGTCCATTCTACTCGCAGTACCTTTGCTCGTACATTGATTCGCTCGAAAAAGCGTTGCCAGTAGAGTTGCTGATTCGACAAACTATCGGTCGGAGACTTTACTTCTACAAAGCAATATTCGCCATCGTCCCACATCAATAAATCTGGAAAGCCTCGTATGTTTTCACGAAGATTTTTTGCCATTTCCAGCATAATTGCAGCGATTTGTTCTGCTGATAATTTTTCTAAAAGTTTCAAAATCAAAGGGAAAAGTCCGCCGTCCCAATCTACCAATGGATTGGTGATGCCATACTTTTCAAAGAAAATATTATGAAAATAAACCGTTGTGGCATCGAAGTCTTCTAAGATTTGTAAGCGTTCTTCCATGCGTTCTTTGCGTTTTTCAAAGAAAGTAGGTTTGAATAAATCCGAAGGCGAACGCTGTAAAGGATGATGAATTGAAAGCGTATCAGTATCAAAAATAATGTCCCAAAAAAGTAAACCAAACAAACTTCGCCAAAGGTAATTTTCGGTAAAAGTGGCTTTTTTGCCTTTTTGTTCATAATAATCAATTACTCCCATTTCTACTTTTCGTTTCCAAATCAAATCAATGGATATAGATTCTGAACCATGCAAATGCTGTGTAATGGCTTTTTTAGATTTCTTTTTTTGTAATTGTGCCTCCAAGCGATTGAGGTAATCTTCCGCAAAAAAATGTTCGTCGGCATTTTGTGGCTCGGCTAAAATCTGTTCACAAAGTGCTTTTGCTTCTTCTTTGTTTTTGAGTTTATCCAAAATCCGTACTTGTCGTTCTCTTGAAGGCGATTGTTCTGTCAGTCTAAACACTGTCAGGGCTTCGTCTAATGCCTTTTGTCTTTCTAAATAAGTCGCCACTTTCAAGGTAAAACGTTCGTAAGTCGGCATCGCAATTTCCGAAAGTTCTTTCCCGTGCGTTTCGCTCCAATCCATAAACCAGTTGAAAATCTCTCGGTACTCAATCTTGGCTTCTTGCATCAAATAAAAATCTTCTCTTGCTAAACTTACCTTTAGTTTGTCTTCAACCTCTTGGCGAGTTTGGAAATATGCCACCATTTTATCTTCATCGTACTTTTCATAAGATTGATAGCCCAAATCACGAGTCACAAACTCCGACATATCGCCATGACGAGTACCGAAAAATAGAAATTTTAGCAATTGTACTTCTTCTTCAAAGCTAACTTTGATAAGTGAATGAGGCAAATCGTGGATTTCTGAAAAATCATTCTCATTCAATAAAATCAGTACTTCTTCCCAGTCGCCTACTTCCATAAGCCAGTCTAATACTTCTTCTTTTTTCAAAGAAGCCTTTCCACGAGTTTCCAGATTGAGCATTTTTGCCAAAGCTATCAACTCAGTTTTGCTAAAAATATCTAATACTTCAAAAGCGTGTTTGGCGTGTTGTGAACTAAGTGCTTCTACAAAACCCTTGTCCATCAAAGACTTTAGTACTTCTGGAATATTTTCTATTTCAGCATATTTTAGTTTTTCGGTTCTGAAAAAAGAACCAGTACGATTAGCAAAGCGAATAAAAAGGCATTTTTCGTCTTCACTCAAAGCTTCAAAATTCGCTAAGAATTGTTGTTCAGCTTCGTTTAAAATATGCTGATATTTTTTCTGAACGAAATTCAGCAAGTACTGAAAATATTCTAAATAATATTTTGGAGGAAGTTCTATTTTTTCAAAAGCCATCTTTGTAAGCATTTTAGATTACAAAGGTAGGAAAGTAAAATTTACCAAAGTAGGATGCTGACTTCTGACCTAATTTTCTAATAAGAAATAGTAATACCAAAAAGAGGTACATTATATTTTGAAGGGGGTATCTCTGACCAAGATTTACTCCATAAATGTTTTGATTTTGCCACTCCATCTTTAGACATCATATATGATGGACTTATTAACATGATTTTTTCAACCTTTTTTGCATCATTCTTTTTATAAAATGATTTTCCAAATTGATAGTCTGAAATAGCAAAATACTCATCATTTTTATCAATATATCCTATCGTTTGAATACCAATCCATACGTATTTATCATGCAAAGAAACATTATGAGAAGTAATGTCAACATTGATAAATTTGTCTTCTGGTGTAGCTTCCACTATAATGTTATCGTTCAAAATGTCTTCTGAAGGTTTATTATCTTCACCATTTTTAAATAGCCTACATCTTAGCCTATATTTTTTAATAAATTCAGATTTTTTTGGACTTAGTCTATAATGGAGATTCGTAATGATACCTTCTATATTATCATAGTTTTCGACCCTGACGGCTGTTAAAGTACTTGAATTTGGATTGTAAGAAGCTTGATACAAAATCCATCTTTTATGAAAAGTACCATAGTCAATCGTTTTATTTTTTCTTGATTTTACCCTTACTTCTTCTAAAAGGACATTCTTTTCACGAAGAAATACGGTATCAGATTTCAAAAAATCATTTAAAGAAAGTAGTCTTTGTTCATAACCTAAAGCTGAAACAATAATGCTATCAGTATTACTGTTTGACAACTGGGTTTGAATACAGAATTGACCTTTTGCATCAGAAATTGAACCACTGGATTTATTAATGTGTGAAATTGTAGCATAAGCGATACCAGCTTTTGTGTGATTATCTGAAACGATACCACATTTTTGTGAAAAGCTCAATTCTGAAATATATACAAATGTTAGAGTTAAAATAAGTCTTTTAATTAGCATAAAGATAATAATTCATTAAATTGACGAAATTATATTCTTACACCTGTTGAGTGTGTAATTTTTAAAGTTCGTTAGAAAGACCATAATGAGACAAAGACAATAAAATAGAAAAAGAGTGATTAGTATTCTTGAAAAAGAGATTACTTAGCTCAAGTACAATAGCGAAATACCTATCAGGAAACGGAATTGTGAATATAGAGTCATTTCAAAATTTTAAATGAAGGTAAGTGAAAATATATATTTTAGAAACCACTAATTATGGATATATCAGATATTCTGAATAAGCTTGAAGAAAAAAAACATATTGAGGAGAATACAAAATATGTTATTGAGAGTTACGAAAACACAAAACTCTTTTCCCTACACTACGAACTACGTTTGCTTTTGTATTTAGGCATTCTTTTATTGAGTAGTGGTTTGGGTGTGGTGATTTACCAAAATATTGATTCTTTGGCACACAGTGTTATTGTCGCTGCGATTTCGTTTTTGGTACTTATTTCTTTTACTTTGGCGTTTTGGAAAAGAAGTGCGTTTTCTTGGTTAGAAGTAAAAAATACCAATACCTTATCAGACTTTTCGCTTTTGTTGGCTTGCTTGAGTTTCCTTACTTTAGAAGGATATTTACAATATCAGTATCAATTTTTTGGAGAAAAATACGGACTCGTTACTTTTATTCCTGCGGTGTTATTCTTTTTCTGTGCCTATTTTTTCGACCATCGTGGTGTACTTTCTATGGCAATTACGGCTTTGGCTTCGTGGGTTGGGGTTTCTATTGCTCCATTTTCGGCTTTTAGTAAAAATGATTTCACTACTTCACAATTTATCCTTACAGCAATTGCTTTGGGTTTATTCCTATCGGCGATTGCTTTGCTTTCAGAATACAAAAATCTCAAGAAACACTTTGCATTTAGTTATCTTTTGATGGGAAGTAACTTGGCTTTGATAGCCGCTTTGACAGGCGTTTTTAATAGTACAATTCCCTACTTTTATGCTTTTGTAGTATGGCTAATTAGTTATGGATTAATATTTTATGCTCAAAAGAAACAATCCTACTTGTTTTTTTTAATGGGCGTTTTGTTCGCTTATATCGTCTTTACAAAGGTGTTTTTTGATATTATGCCAATGAATGACATTACTTTTTGGATTACCGCCTATTACTTTATCGGTTCTGGCATTGGAGTTATAACCTTGTTGACCAAATTGAAACATATTCTTAAAATCAAAAAATAAGTACATGAAAGCCTATCAACAAAAAGATATTGAGCATACTTTTTTACAAGAAAAAGCCGAAAATTGGTTTGAAAAAGGATTATTGCCCCAAACACAATTAGATGCCATTAAAAAAGAATTTCCTTTGGATTATTATCAGCCCAATTTTTTTCTACGGATTGCTCTGTTTTTGTTTATGTCTTTGGTTTGTACTTTTTCGATTGCTATTCTTTGGTTGATTTTCGAGAAAGCCATTCAGCAAAGTCCAACTTTAACGCTTTCAATCCTTTCTTTTGCTTTTGGTGTGGGATTGGTGGCTGTGCTTGAGCATTTTATCAAGTATCAAAAAATGTTTTATGCGGGTACAGACAACGCCTTATTGTATTATGGAATCGCTTCTTTTTCAACGGCAATTCTTACTGCTTTTGATGCTCAACATTTGCCTACTTGGCTTGCTTTATTATTGATTTTACCAGTTTTTCTCATAGCCATTGTTCGTTATGCCGATTCCCTTACGGTTTGCGGGACTTATATAATTTCCTTGACAATTGTTTTTGATGCTTCGCTTTCATTTTCAGCAGGGAAAACTCTTTTGCCTTTTATCATTATGCTGTTTTCTTTTGGGATTTACAGATTATCGGAAAAACTTAGAAAAAGAAAAGATGTACTTTATTATGCTAATGTGCTGGATATTCTAAAAACACTATCGCTGACTACTTTCTATTTAGGAGGAAATTACTTTATCGTGCGTGAAGGCAACGCTTTGGTTAATAAGATTTACACAGGTTCTACGCAAATAGCTTTTGCACCGCTTTTCTATTTTTTCAGTGTGATGATTCCCATTTTGTATGTTGTGGGCGGATTGAAAAAGAAAGACAGATTACTCTTATTCATGGGTTTATTATGTGCGGCTTTTTCAGTTTTTACTTATCGCCATTACTTCGGTTTTTTACCTACCGAAATCGCTCTGATTATCAGCGGTACTTTATTGATAGTGGTTTGTGCAGGTTTGATTTATTATCTAAAAACGCCCAAGTTTGGTTTTACTTACAATCCAGAAAGCGAGCGAGATGGTATCAGTCTTGAAAGTATTCTTTTGTCGGAAATTATTCAGACCAAACTGGACACCGATGAAAAAACCTTTAGATTTGGCGGAGGAACAAGCGGTGGCGGTGGTGCAGGCGGAGAATATTAAGATTAAAATAAAAAACATAAAATTTAAGAGATTTTATAAGAAAAAATACTCAATTCATTGACTTTTTTCGTGAATGAGTATGAAAAATGTATATTTGCTTGATGAAATCAAAATCAAGAAATTTCTTTTTGTAGGATTTTTCAAGAGAAAAATACAAATTGCCAAAAAACAAACCAAAGCGTTTAATATTTTGCAATTGTTAGTATTATCGGAATATTATTTTGCTATAAACATAAATTACATAATTTAATTATCCATGAAAACTGTCAATTCTTACAATTTTGCTGGCAAACGTGCCTTAATTCGAGTGGACTTCAACGTGCCTCTTAACGAACGTTATGAGATTACTGATGATACTCGTATCAAAGCTACAATTCCTACTATCACTAAAATTTTGAATGATGGTGGTTCAGTGGTTTTAATGTCTCACTTAGGTCGTCCGAAAGATGGTCCAACTGAGAAGTATTCATTAAAACACCTTGTGAATCCACTTTCAGTAGTATTTGGCCGTCCAGTGAAATTTGCTGATGATTGTATTGGTCAGTCAGCTCTTGATTTGGCATCTACATTACAAGGCGGAGAAATTTTATTATTAGAAAACCTTCGTTTTTACAAAGAAGAAGAAAAAGGAAATGTCGAGTTTGCGGAGAAACTTTCAAAATTAGGAGATGTTTGGGTAAATGACGCATTCGGAACGGCTCACCGTGCTCACTCTTCTACGGCTGTAATCGGTCAATTCTTTGAAGACAGAATTTGTGGCTTTGTAATGCAAGCAGAAATCGAAAACGCACAAAGAGTATTAGAACATTCAGACCGTCCGTTTACAGCAATCATGGGTGGTTCAAAAGTATCTGATAAAATCTTAATCATCGAGCGTTTATTAGATAAAGTTGATAACTTGATTATTGGTGGTGGAATGACTTACACTTTCGTTTTGGCACAAGGCGGAAAAATTGGTAAATCAATCTGCGAACCAGATAAAGTAGAATTAGCAAAAGAAATTTTAGTAAAAGCGGCTGAAAAAGGTGTAAATGTTTATATGCCAGTTGATAATTTATGTGCTGACAAGTTCTCGAATGATGCGAATACTTTAATCGCTGCACAAGGCGAAATTCCAGATGGTTGGGAAGGTTTAGACATCGGTCCTGAAACAGTTGAAAACTTCAAGAAAATTATCGAAGTATCTAAAACTGTATTGTGGAACGGCCCAATGGGCGTATTTGAATTCCCAACATTTGCCAAAGGAACAAACGCTATCGCTGATGCAGTAGTAAAAGCTACTGAAGAAAACGGTGCGTTCTCGTTAATCGGTGGTGGCGACTCAGCTTCGGCAGTAAATAACGCAGGTTATGGCGACCGAGTTTCTTATGTTTCAACAGGCGGTGGAGCTTTATTAGAATACATGGAAGGTAAAGTATTACCAGGTGTAGCGGCTCTTCAATAGCTTACAATAAATAAAAAATGATGAAGGCGATACCATTTTTGTATCGCCTTTTTTGTGTCTATCTTTGAAGAAATTCTTAATAAAAACAATCGTGGATTTTCAGACATTACCCATCCATACAACTGCTCAATATCTATTGAATGATAGCCGCCAGCTATCCTCTCCACAACGCTCTATTTTCTTTGCTATCAAAGGTTTACATCATGATGGACACCAGTTTTTGGAAGACCTTTATCGTAAAGGTGTTCGGGAATTTGTGGTAGAAGAAAATGCTTTGAGTAGTAAAATTCAAAAAGTATTAAGTCATTTTCAAGACGCAAAAGTCTGGAAAGTGGAAAACAGTATTCTTGCCATGCAAGAAGTAGCGAAAAGCCATCGTGAACTTTTTACTTTGCCAGTCATTAGCGTAACCGGAAGTAATGGTAAAACAATCGTGAAAGAATGGCTTGCACAATTGTTAAGTAACCGTTTCAAGGTAGTTAAAAGCCCAAAAAGTTATAATTCACAGATTGGTGTGCCACTTTCTGTTTGGCAAATCAATGAAAGTCATAATCTTGGTATTTTTGAAGTTGGGGTTTCTAAGCCCAACGAAATGGAAAATTTAGAAAGAGTAGTACAGCCTACTATTGGTATTTTTACCAATATTGGTACGGCTCACAACGAGTTTTTTAAGGATAATACACAAAAAATAAGAGAGAAAATTAAGCTTTTTAAAAATGCTAAAACTTTTATTTACTGTGCCGATTATACTGAAATCGACGAAATTGTAGAAGAAGAATTAAGAGCGATTAATCCTGAATGTAAAATTATCAGTTGGGGAAGAGTAGCCGAAACGGCTATTCGAGCAGACTGGGAAGTGGAAATTGATAATACAAAAGTTTCATTGGCTCTTCAAAATGTATCGCCTGAAACGGAAAGATTTCCAACTACTTTTGATATTCCATTCACCGACGAAGCCTCTATCGAAAATGCCATTCACTGTATTCTTACTTTGTGGCATTTAGGATATAATTCTACCGATATACAAGCTCGTTTACAAACACTTCGTCCTGTTTCGATGCGTCTGGAAATGAAGCAGGGAATCAATGGAAATTACTTGATTGACGATACTTATAATAATGATTTAGCAGGTTTAACGATTGCTCTTAATTTTTTAGGTCAGCAAAAACAAAGACCACAAAAAGTACTTATTTTAAGTGATTTATTAGAAACAGGAATACCCGAAAAGGAGTTGTATAAACAAATTGCTCATTTGGTGCGTGAGCGACAACTATCGCTTTTCATAGGTATTGGCGATGTAATTTCAAGAAACAAAGCTTACTTTAGTGCAAGCTCAGTAAAACCTTCGGCAGAAGTAAAGTTCTTTAAAAACACACAAGAGTTTTTAGAAAGCTCTATGCCGAAACAATTACACAATTCAAGTATTTTAATAAAAGGGGCAAGAAAGTACGGTTTTGAGCAAATCGTAAATCGTTTGGTGCAAAAAACACATGGAACGATTTTAGAAATCAATTTAGATGCCATTACCAATAACCTCAATTACTACCGTGACAAGATTGGTCAGCAAGTAAAAATGATGGTGATGGTAAAAGCTTTTGCTTATGGGGCAGGCAGTACAGAAGTAGCCAATTTACTTCAATTTCATGGCGTAGATTACCTCGCTGTTGCCTATACCGACGAAGGCGTAGCTCTCAGACAAAACGGCGTTTATTTGCCAATTATGGTGATGAATCCCTCACCAAACGATTTTGAGCAATTACTGGCTTATTCGCTCGAACCAGAAATTTATAGTTTACGGATGCTAAAAGAATTTTCGGAGTATATTGATAATCGTAATCTTAGTTCAAAGATTCATTTGAAAATAGATACGGGTATGCACCGTTTGGGTTTTGAGCAAGACGATTTACCAACTTTGTTGGATTACTTACAGTCAAATCCTAATTTATGGGTTTCAACCATTTTTAGTCATTTAGCTGCCGCCGACGAATCTGTTTATGATGATTTCACTTTGCATCAGGTAAGTATTTTTACTGAGATGGCAAATCAGATTTCAGAAGCTTTAGGCTATGTACCTTCACGCCATTTGGCGAATTCAGCAGGTATAGCTCGCTTTCCAGAAGCTCGTCTTGATATGGTTCGTTTGGGCATTGGTTTATATGGTGTAGCTGCACAAGAAGAGGACCAAGTAAATTTACAAATGGTGGGTACTTTGAAAACGGTAATTTCTCAAATTAAACATATAAAGTCTTCTGATACAGTAGGTTATGGTAGAAAAGGAGCTTTGAGCAGAGATACAAAAACGGCAACGATTGCCATTGGTTATGCAGATGGTTTTGATAGACGTTTCAGCCGAGGCGTAGGCGAAGTATTGATAAATGGTACAAGATGTAAAGTAGTGGGAAATGTGTGTATGGATATGACGATGGTAGATGTTACCGATGTGCCACACGTACAAGAAGGAGAGGAAGTAATTGTATTTAATAAGGAATTGACAATCATTGAATTGGCTAAAAAGATTAATACAATTCCTTATGAAATACTTACAAGTGTCAGCGAGAGAGTAAAAAGAGTTTTTTATCAGCTCTAAAAAAAAGAAAAAAAAGTGCAAGAAACTCCGTCCTGCACCCTTTAATTTTCAACCTTTCAAAACACAATTTTAATCAAACTCAATTTTACGCTACTATATGATTAAAAAATAATGTTCAATATTTGTTTGTTTATAAAAAAGATAAAAATGGTTAATAATGCTTGTACAAATTTATGCAAACTTTATTTAATTATGCAAATTTTTTTGCAAATATTTGCAGTATCAATTTTATTATAACCATAATGACCTTTCAAGTGTATGCTCAAAGAAGAACGACAACAAATAATATTAGAAAAACTGGGTACTGACAAAAAAGTTACCTTGGTGGATTTAGGACAAATGCTAAATGTTTCTTACGATTCTGTGAGAAGAGACATCATAGAATTAGAAGATAGAGGCCTTCTGAAAAAAGTACACGGCGGAGCTATCGCACACTCTTATTTGTCCATCAAAGCGAGTAAAGGCTTAGGAATTGTCAATACAGAATTTGTTACCATTGCCAAAAAAGCCTTGAAGCTGATTGAAAATCATAAAATTATTTTGATGGATGGCGGCACAACGAATTTTTACATTGCCGAACAAATCCCTAAAAATATGGAACTTACGGTGGTGACTAACAATCCACACTTGGCAACGGCATTGGCAGAACACCCAAAAGTGGATATTATTTTACTTGGCGGTTCTTTTTATAAACGCTACCAAATTACCATCGGCTCTAAAACCGTTCAAGATTTAGAACACATTCACGCAGATTTGTATTTTATGGGAACAAATAGCATCAATCCCGAATTGGGCTTGGCTATTCGTCATTATGAAGAATCATTGCTGAAACAAAAAATGATGAGTATTTCCAGAAAGATTGTGACTTGCGTAATTGAAGAAAAAATCAACCGAGAAGAAAATTATAAAGTCTGCGATTTTTCAAGATTAGACTATCTTATTACCAGTCTTCATCCTTCCGACAGTCTTTTGGCAGGCTTCAAAAATAAGAATGTAGAAATATTATAAGCAAAACTTTGCAAAAAAAAGCAATAAAAAAGGCATGAACTTTATAATTCATGCCTTTTTTATTGCTTTTGGATATTTCTAAAAAAAAAATTTGACTATTTAAACATTAACATTGTACTTACTGCTAAAAGAACAATTCCTAAAATGTAAAATACATTTGGATTGATTCCAGGAATATTTCTTTCGCCCAAAGCTGAATCGTAAGGGTTTTCTGGATTGTATCTTACTTTCATCGTTTGTCCAACTTGGCTCAACATCGACATTCCTTTGTCTGCCTCAATCTTGAATTGTCTTCCATTTACATTGAAAGAAACAACTGGGAAGAAAATAGGACTTTGACCAAGTTTGTCGCTACGTTCATAACGTTTGCTTACTTCAACTACTTCGCCGTTGGTAAGTACCGAACGCTGAAACCAATGACGACGCTTCTGACTTATAAAAACACCTAAGAAAATCAATGCTCCTGATACGATAATAAATCCAGCCATTACTACTGGTGGTACTCCTTCGTACACTCCGTGTACACCTGAGATTAATAAAATAGAACTCAATAAAGCTCCCATACTCAATATTATTTAAACGATTCTTGTCTGATTTGAAAATGTATTGATGTACAATACTATGCAAATTTTATACAAAACTCGTTAAAAACCAAGTGGTTAGCTTCGTATAGAATTATTGCCAAAAGTTTCTACAAAGGCTGTTTTGGGCTTTTTTATCATTTTTATTGGTCTCAAGTAGTATTTTTAAATCTATTTTTCTGAAAAAATCATTTTTTTTGAAAAAATGACCCCATTTTGAAACTTCAATTACTGAAAAAAATATTTTATTGAAATAAACTATTTTTTTATTGCACTTTTACAAGTTGTGCATCATAGTTGAAGTACTTGTCTCTAAAAAAATGTAAAATTTTGAATTAGTGGTTTTAAATTAAATTCATTTTTCAGAAAAATGATATTTTTACTCAAATATTGGTTTTAATAATAAGTATTTTGCTCTAAAAACTTTTTTTTCAATTCAAAGCCAGTTTTTGCGTTTAAACCAAAGTAACATCACAATTACTAATGTAATCATAATAATCCACACGACATAATAACCGTATCGCCAATGAAGTTCTGGCATATTGTCGAAATTCATGCCATAAATGCCTGCCACAAAAGTGAGCGGAATAAAGATAACCGATATAACAGTAAGTACTTTCATGACGTTATTCATACGATTACTTACTTGCGAAAGGTACAAATCCATTAAGGAAGCACTGAGTTCACGATAAGAATCTACGGTTTCGAGTACTTGCATGATGTGGTCGAGTACATCACGAAGATAAAGGTTGGTATTTGGCGAGATTAGCGAACTTTCATCACGAAGTATATCTCTTAGTAAATCTCTGAGTGGAAAAATCGCTTTTCGGATAAGCGTAAGTTCACGTTTCAAACTGTACAATTCGTTTAAGGAAGTAGGCGTAGGGTTTTGAATAATATTTTCTTCGAGTATTTCGAGGTTTTCAGAAAATTTCTCGATAACACTAAAGTAATTATCCACCACCAAATCAAGTAAAGCATACAACAAATAGTCTGCTCCGTTTTTACGAGTTTTGCCAGCCGAAGCTTTTATTCGTTCCAAAATTGGTTCAAAAATGTCTGAGGTTCTTTCTTCTTGGAAGGAAATCACAAAACAATCGCCCAGCACAAAGCTCAAATGTTCGAGTTCAGCCTCACGAGTTTGAGCATTGTAATTAATCATTTTGATAGTAATAAACAGCTTTTCGTCGTTGTAGTATTCTAACTTTGGTTTTTGATGTGTATTCAAAACATCCTCCAACATCAATGGGTGAAGATTGAACAAATTACCGATGGTAGCTATAAGCTTGGGTTCGTGAATACCGTCCACGTTGAGCCAATGCGTTTTATTGGGCTGTAAATCAAAAGTATGTTCAAATAAATTTGAAATTTTATTGATGTGATAATCGTCAAAATTGTAGGATGTCCATGAAATTTTGGTATCAAAAGAAACATTTTTGCCAATGTATTGCAGTGTACCGGGCGAAGTACCTAAATTTTTATGTTGAATTTTATACTTTTTTGACATTGAGCGAATTGATTGAAAAAATGTTAAAAATACAATCCAATTTAAAGATGAGATTGGCAAATTTCAAATTCAAGCAGTAAATTGCCATCAGAATCGACCACTCTTTTTATTATATAATCCTTTTATAAAACGTGATACTTTTGAAATTTACAAAACAAATTGTACTGAGTTGTTTCTTTTCAGGCTTTGTGATTTTGGCTTGTTCGCACCAACCCAAAAAACTCGGAGAAGAAATATCGACCAAAGTGGCTTCAAGAAATGATAGCATTGCTAAACTTTTTGACCCTAAAGTTGCCAGCAGAAAGGCGGTTAAATTAGATACTTTTTTTAAAAAACTTCATAAACTGAATGGTTTTAATGGTGCTGTGCTGGTATCGCAGTACGGCAAAGTGATTTACAAAAAAGCATTTGGTTTTGCAAGCTTTAGTAAGAAAGATACCAATACTACACAAACACAATTTCAGTTGGCTTCGGTATCAAAACAGTTTACGGCTGTTGCGATTATGCAATTGCATGAGAAAGGTCTGATTAACTACGACGACCCAGTGTATAAATACATTCCGAATTTCCCCTACGACCCAAGTATCACTATCAAAAGTTTACTTACGCATTCGTCTGGAATTCCGAATTATGTATATTGCTTGGATAGAATTATTGATAAAAAAGTAGCCATGACCAACGGGCAAATTGTAGATTTGTTTGCTCGCTACAAACCCGGCATCAATTATAATCCGAATAGCAGGTTTAATTATAATAATTCAAACTATGCTTTACTGGCTTATATTGTAGAAAAACTTTCGGGAATGTCTTTCAGAGATTATGCTCAAAAACACCTTTTTGCCCCAGCAGGAATGTCAAGAAGTTTTGTGTATGACCCTAATAAACCAGAATTAGTTGCTTCGGCGGCTGTTGGCTACACGCCACGTCGTAGAGGTTTTTGGCAAGTACCCTTCGACCATCTTGATGGTGTTGTGGGTGATAAAGGTATTTATTCAACCGTTGAAGATTTGTACAAATGGGATATGGCTTTGAATAACGAAAAATTAGTGAAAATGTCAACCCTCGAAGAGGCATTCCGTCCAGCACACTCATTCAAAAATTTAATTACCAAAAATTATGGCTATGGTTGGCGATTACAACTATTAGACGATGGTTCATGGCTAACATTTCACACAGGTTGGTGGCATGGTTTCAAGAATTATTATATGCACAACAATCGTGATAATTCGTCGATAATTATTTTACAAAATGTATCAAATCATGCTTTGGCAAGAGTAAAAGTGGCACAGTCGATTTTATATCCAGAAAGAGCATGGTATTTTATGAGTGGCGAAGGTTTGCCAGAAGAGCTTGAGACTGAGTAAGCGTGTTAAATTCGATAATAAAAACAAAGAATTCATCGTTAAATCATAAAAAAAAACTAATTTTAGAAGGATAAAACCTTCTAATTGAAAATGACGAATGATGCGTGTTGGGTGATGGATATAAAATGCAGTTATTCAGTATTTTAACACAAATAATTGAGTCATTTACTTTATTAAGACAAATAAATTAAACACATGAAAATTTCAAGAATACTTCTCAGTTTATCTTGTTTTATTCTTAGTCTGACTTTCTCGGTAAAAGCTCAAACAGAAGATGAAGCAATCAAAGTTTGTATCAACAATTATCTTGATGGCGTTTTGAATGGAGATGCAGCCCGTTTGAACCTTGCTTTTCATCCAACGGCTCTGCTAAGAAGTGTAAATACCAATACTGGTACTTTGCAAGATATACCAGTGGCAAAATTTATCTCAACTATGCCAGCTGGGGGTATTCAGAGTAACGGAGGTTCAACAAAATTGATTTCGTATTCTTATATCGGTATTTCGGCTTTAGCAACGGTTGAACTTCGTTTTGGTGAATTCAAATACGTTGATTTATTGAGTATGTTGAAATTTGGTAACGACTGGAAAATCGTTAGCAGAGTATTCAGCCGTACAGATTTGAACGGACAACTCAAAGGTTCGGGGGCATCAGTGGCAAGTACTCCTACAACTTCAGCACCAAAAGCGGTCAAAAAATCATCAGCTAACGTAAAACCTAAAGCTGACGACGGTTGGTAGAAAAAAATATACTTTAACATTCAGTAAAGCTCATGGATTCCATGAGCTTTTTTTGTGTAATGACAAAATGAAACTTCATTGCTTAAAAACACAATAATTCCTAACTTTGCAACCTCAAAAAGAAATTAGCCAAACAATTAACAATAGAAATGGGAAGAGCATTTGAATTTCGTAAAGCAAGAAAGTTTAAGCGATGGGGACAAATGGCAAAAACATTTACCAAAATTGGTAAAGATATTGTCATAGCAGTAAAAGCGGGCGGTCCAGACCCTCATTCAAATTCACGCTTACGTGCCATTATCCAGAATGCCAAGGCAGTAAACATGCCAAAAGATAATGTTGAACGTGCTATCAAAAAAGCGTCTTCAAAAGAGCAAGAAGACTATAAAGAAATTGTTTACGAAGGATATGCCGCACACGGAGTAGCGATTTTAGTGGAATGTACTACCGATAATACCAATCGCTCGATTGCCAATATCAGAAGTCACTTTACTAAATGTGGTGGAAGTGTTGGTACAACAGGCATGTTGGATTTTATCTTTGAACGTAAATGTGTGTTCAAAATCGCTAAAACAGCCAATATTGATGTTGAAGAATTAGAATTAGAATTGATTGATTATGGTGCAGACGAAATCTTCTTGGATTTAGAAACAAACCAAATCAACATTTACGGTGAGTTTACTGCTTTTGGTGCAATTCAAAAATTCTTAGAAGAAAAAGGTTTTGAATTATTAGGAGCTGACTTTGAAAGAATTCCAAACGATACCAAAGAACTTACCGAAGAACAAATGGCTGATGTTGAAAAACTTATCGACCGTTTGGAAGAAGATGACGACGTTCAGAACGTGTATCACAACATGAAATAATTCAGTAAATGCTTAAAGTAAAGTATTTACAAATCAAAAAAAGCCAGAATTCTCTGGCTTTTTTTGATTTGTATAAGTAATGAAGACCATTTTGACGGCGTTTTTATTTATGTAAAATTTTGATTATCAGATACATAAAATACCAATCACTACTTATCAGTGAAATTCTTTTTCCCATTCAATCAGATGTTGAATGAGGTCTTCAAATTCTGGACTTGCACCGTTGATTAAATACAATTCATAGTTTGCTAAAGCCAAAGCCGTTGTTTGTTCTACGGTCAAATCTAAGAGTAAACCCAAACAAAAACCTGCATTGAGGTGTTCAAAACCACCAGTTGATACTCTTTCTTGAATCGAACTACTTCCTTTCAAAAGTACCTCACGATTTTTCAAAGCTACCACCGCACTATGTTTGCCACTCACTACAATTTGATGAATGTGTGTATTGTCATAAATCCATTTAGCAATATCGGTAAGTTCACGCTCGTCTGCATATTCACCGCCCAAAAGTCCATAGAGGTGAATGGCATCTTTTTCGGTTAAACTCAAACTTACTTTGCCATAAGGAGTGTACTCTTTAACGACTTCTAAAGCTTCAAGAATTTCTTCGTTGCTGTGTTTGAGTAAGTTAGCAAAATCGAAAAAGAAATTTTTGTATCTCATGCCAAAACCTTCATCTTCATCATCAGAAATTTTACTTTTTGAAGCCGTAAAATAATGCACAGGTTTATGGTTGCTCGAAGGAGCAAGATTCATCACGATGTCGTTGAGAATCCCTCTCCAAATATCAGTACTGTGAATGATATTTGCCCAATTGGCAAAAGCTACCAAATGGCTTTCATAAATCCATCTCCCAATATTATCAATGCCAGCTAATGCCGCAATGTACGACCAAGTAAGTTGCTGAAAAGTACTTTCTTCTGAAAAAATCAATTTTCCATCCGCAAATTCTAAGGTGTTTGTTTTGGCGGGTGCGGCTATCGTCACTAATTCGCAGTTTGGGTGCATTTCTTCAAAAGCACTGTTCAAATCTGGATAGCCCATCGTGCCTACGCAAACACTTTTGATATTCAAAGCAGCTAATGAATTAGCTAAAGTAGGAGCGATACCTCCGAGTTTTGTTTCTAAGTGACGAAGCTCAATATTGGCATTTTCTCCAGCCAAATTCATAAGCTGTTCGGCTACTTCACTGATAGAATTGTAGAAGCTAATTTTACCATTATTTTTACTTTTAATGATTTTTTGAATCGTATTGACATAACCATCAAATCCAATGATAGCTCTTAATGATTTGCCCGAAGTTTGATGTTTTTTGAGGGCTTTAACTAATGAAGGTAATATTTTTTTCAAAGTAAGAATGTTGTTTTTATGATTTAACAATTAGGTTGATTGTATTAATTTTTCTCTTGTGATTGCTACAAAATTATACAATTTAGAGAAATAATTGTTTAATATTAATATTTTTTATGAATAAATGCTGCTTTTTTGAAAAAAATATCTTTTAGAACGATTGACATTTCTTGATACTTAGACGAAAGTTCTGATACTTGAGTAGTTATCTCTATACTCTTTGGGCGTACAATTATGCTTCTTTTTAAAAATCCTGTTGAAGTATGAAAGATTGTTATAACCACAGCGAGACGAAATATCAGCGATAGATAAATTAGAATCGACCAATAGGCGAGTGGCGTGGTCTAAACGAATTTCATTCAAGCTATCTACAAAAGTTTTTCCAGTCATTTTTTTGATAAACCTGCTGAAACTAACTACTGTCATACTTAATACTTTTGAAATATCTTCGAGAGAAAGGTCTTGCTGATAATTTTTTCTCATGTACTCCAATACTTTTTCGATTCGTCGGGTATCAGATTGAGAATTACCATTGGTAAATGACGGAGAAGTGAGCATTTTGCTATCTTTTGAGACAGACAAATGGTGTAAAATGGATAATAATTCAATGACAGAATTGAAATCATTTGTTTGAGTGAGTTTAATAAGTTGAGGTTTTATTTTTTGGATGGTTTCTTGCGAAAATACCAATCCACGGGCTGAACGTTCAAGCATCGTTCTCAGTCGGTTCATTTGATTTCTTTTCAGAAATTTTTCATCAAATAAATCTCGATGAAACTGAATCGTAATTTCGTGAATACTGTCGGTTTCAGTTTCTTTGGAAAACCATCCGTGAGGAATATTTGAACCAACCAAAACCAATTCTTCATTGGCAATGAACTCGACGCTGTCGCCTATTACTCGTTTAGCACCTTCGGCATTTTCAATAAAGTTTAGTTCATACTCTTCATGATAATGTAGTGGGAAATCAAATTTGTTTTTATTTCTGGCAAAAACCATGAAACAATCATTGGCAGTAAGTGGAGTGATTTCACGATAAATTTTAGACATTTTATAAAATTGGATTTTGAAGGATTATTAAAAATGTGTAATAATAGTATTACACAACTACTTGGTTAAGTACTAAAAATTACAGAATTTATCTCGAAAAAACAATAAAAATATACGAACTAAAGATAAATGAATACTTGTCTATGATTTCTTTAAATATTCCAAGTCTGAATAGTATTATATCGAAATGCGTTTAACATTTTATTCATTTTAGCTTTAGAAAATTGAAATTGGCAGAAAGCATTTGAAGAAAAAATACGTTGAACGTTTTACGTCAACATAGATTTTCTAATAAGTTATTGGCAGTTCATTTGGAATTAACTGATTTTATCATTTACATTTGTGTCAAACTTTAGGGGTGCCTTAATACAACGGGCTGAGATTATACCCTCAAAACCTGAACGGCGTAATTGCTGCGTAGGAAAAAGTAAGGCAGAAATTTCATTTCAGATACGATTTTATATCGTTTTTAAAATCACTGCTTTTCTTGATTGTGCTTTTTAAGGAAACGTCCATCAATTTTGGGCTGTTTACTATTGCGAAAAATAGATTCCTGTTTAGGTGTACAACTAAGCGTGGGCTTTATTTTGTGCTTTCAGAGCCAATCATTCCCTCATCAAATTACTTCATTTTTTAGGTCTTCTCTAAGGTTCATTTGTTTTTAAATCTTAACATAAAACCGATGACTGTCTTTGTAAATGACGAAATTTTGGAGTTTTCAGATACTCCTACATTAATCAAAATATTTGAAATTCAGCAGATTACCGATATGCGTGGACTTGCCGTTGCCATCAACGAAGAAGTGATTCCTCGTGTACTTTGGGCTGAAACTGTTCTTCAAAATAATGATAGATTAATGTTGATTCGAGCTACACAAGGCGGTTGAGGTTTCAGAAAAAACTAATGAAAAACACAAAGAAAACTGAAAAAACGCCTCAGACTGAAACCATCAGTCGAGCAGCATTTCCTGCATCCAAAAAAGTATATGTACAAGGACAAATTCATGATATTAAGGTAGCCATGCGTGAAATCACTTTGTCGGATACTTTGGTGAATGGAAAAGTAATGTCTAAAAATGCACCCGTAACGGTTTACGATACCAGCGGGCCTTTTACAGACCCCAACATTGACATTGATGTAAGAAAAGGCTTGCCCAGATTACGTCAGTCGTGGATTGTAAATCGTGGGGATGTGGAAGAATTAGATTCAATTACATCCAATTACGGTCGTGAACGTTTGGCAAATCCAGCTTTGGATTATTTACGTTTTGAACATCTGAAAAAGCCTTTGAGAGCCAAAGCAGGGCAAAATGTTTCGCAATTACATTATGCCAAAAAAGGCATCATTACGCCAGAAATGGAGTATATCGCCATTCGTGAAAACCAGAAAATTGATGCTTTGAAAAGTATCGGACATCAGCACGAAGGACATAGTTTTGGAGCAAATACACCAAAAGGCTTAATAACGCCCGAGTTTGTACGTTCAGAAGTAGCGATGGGCAGGGCTGTCATTCCCAGTAATATCAATCATCCAGAAAGTGAACCGATGATTATTGGGCGTAATTTTTTAGTGAAAGTAAATGCTAATATTGGTAATTCAGCGGTTTCGTCGAACATCGAAGAAGAAGTAGAAAAAACCGTTTGGGCTTGTCGTTGGGGAGCTGATACCATCATGGATTTATCAACTGGCAAAAATATTCACGAAACCCGTGAGTGGATTATCCGAAATTCTCCCGTACCCATTGGTACAGTACCGATTTATCAAGCCTTAGAAAAAGTAGGAGGGAAAGCCGAAGATTTAACTTGGGAAATTTTTAGAGATACACTCATCGAGCAAGCCGAACAAGGTGTTGATTACTTCACGATTCATGCTGGCGTATTGTTGAGATATGTGCCGATGACGGCAAAAAGAGTAACGGGCATTGTGTCTCGTGGGGGCAGTATCATGGCAAAATGGTGTTTGGCACATCATAAAGAGAATTTTCTCTATACGCATTTTGAAGAAATCTGCGAAATTATGAAAGCCTATGATGTCGCTTTTTCTTTGGGCGATGGACTCCGTCCGGGAAGTATTGCCGATGCCAACGATGCTGCTCAATTTGCTGAGTTGGAAACTTTAGGCGAATTGACCAAAATCGCTTGGAAACATGATGTACAAACCATTATTGAAGGGCCGGGTCACGTGCCAATGCACCTGATTAAGGAAAATATGGACAAGCAATTGAAAGAATGTCATGAAGCACCTTTTTACACACTTGGCCCATTGACAACTGACATTGCACCAGCTTACGACCATATTACTTCTGGCATTGGTGCGGCGATGATTGGTTGGTTTGGTTGTGCGATGCTTTGTTATGTTACGCCAAAAGAACATTTAGGTTTGCCAAACAAGGAAGATGTAAAGACGGGCGTTATTACTTATAAAATTGCGGCACACGCTGCCGACCTTGCCAAAGGACATTACGGAGCTCAGATTCGAGACAATGCTTTGAGTAAAGCTCGCTTTGAATTTCGTTGGGAAGACCAATTCAATTTATCGCTCGACCCAGACACCGCACGTGAGTATCACGATGAAACTTTACCAGCCGAAGGAGCAAAAATTGCTCACTTTTGTTCGATGTGCGGCCCCAATTTCTGTTCGATGAAAATCACACAAGAAGTACGTGATTATGCCGAAAACATGGGAGTAGAAGAACAAGAAGCATTGGCAAAAGGCATGGCTGAAAGAGCAAAAGTATTCGTTGAAAACGGTGCGGAGGTGTATGTTTAATTGTGATTGAGTGAGTTGTGAATGAGTGAATTGTGAGTTAGTGAGTTATTTTCTTTAACTAAATTTACTGAACTTATAACTAACGGTTATTAAATCACTAATTCACAATTCACTAACTCACTAATTAACAACTCAATCACTAAATAAATAAAGTATATATGCAAAAAGTAATTTTATCTAACCCTACTGATTTTGAAGGAGAAATTGCCATTATTGAACAATTATTAATGGAAGATTCTTTGATTTTTCACCTTAGAAAACCTGATAAATCCTTGAAAGAGTATGAGAGCTTTTTAAAAAGTATTTCTCCAAAATTTTATAAAAAAATTGTACTGCATTCACATCATGAATTGATAAAAAAGTATAATCTCAGAGGCATTCATATAACCGAAAAAATCCGACAAAATATGGATGAATTTGTGATGGAAAACATGGTGAAACTACTCAGAAACAGAGGACTTAGCGTTAGTTTTTCTTTACATACTTTGAATGCCATTGAGAATTTAGCTTTCAAAGCTGATTATGTTTTTTTGAGTCCTATTTTAAAAAGTATCTCTAAAACAGATTATATCGGAGCTTTTACAATGGATGAATTGCGGTTTTTCTTTCAAGTTCGGAAAAGTGAAATTCCTGTTTTTGCATTAGGGGGCATTCGTGAGGAAAATGAAGATTTATTGCAAAGTATTGGTTTTCAGGGCTATGTGTTGATGGGTTCGGTTTGGGAAAAGTATTTTCAAGAAGAAAAACAACATGAATAAAAGAGCTTTTGTATTAAGTATTGCAGGCTTCGACCCAAGTGCTGGGGCAGGCATTTTAGCAGATATAAAAACTTTTGAACAACAAGAAACCTACGGTTTTGGTGTTTGTTCTGCCATTACTTTTCAAGACGAAAGCTATTTTGAAGGAGTAAATTGGCTCGATAACGAGCAAATTATTCATCAAGCAAAATTACTTTTTGATAAGTACTCCATTGATTTTGTAAAAATTGGTTTAATACAATCTTTACAAACTTTAGACGAAATCATCAACACACTTTTAAGCTGGAATCCAAAGCTGAAAATCATTTGGGATCCGATTCTAAAAGCCAGTGCAGGTTTTGATTTTCATTCAGAAATCAACGTGGTTTTATTAGAAAAAATCTTGAAAAAGATTTACCTCATCACGCCCAATTTGCCAGAGGTAAGACAATTAATACAAGGTGAATTTTCGGATGAGGAAAAAGCATTGAAACTCAGTGAATTTTGTCAGGTCTATTTAAAAGGCGGACATTCAGAAAATGCGTACTGTGAAGACATTTTATTAGTCGAAAATCAAAAATTTTACTTCAAATCCGAGAGAATTCCAGATGGAGAAAAACATGGTTCGGGCTGTGTACTTTCTTCGGCAATCACGGCTAATCTGGCAAAATCTCTTTCTATTCATCAAGCTTGCGAGAATGCCAAGCAGTACATGAATCAAATTTTAAAGAGTAATCCCAATTTATTGGCTTACCATTTTCAATCATGAAGATTTCAAAATTACATTATATCACACAAGATTTAGCCCACATTCCGCATTGGGAACAAGCCCGTTTGGCTTGCGAAGGTGGTGCAGACTGGGTACAACTCCGAGTAAAAAATCAAGATTTGGATACTTGGAAACAAACAGCTTTGAAAACACAAGCAATTTGTAAGACTTTCGGAGCAACTTTGATTATTAATGACAATGTACAAATTGCCAAAGAGATTCAAGCTGATGGCGTGCATTTGGGTAAAACTGATGCTTCCCCAATTGAAGCGAGAGCCATTTTAGGCGAAAATTTTATCATTGGTGGGACTTCTAATACTTTTGAAGACCTCGCTTTTTTGCATGAAGCCAAAGTGAATTATATCGGTTTAGGACCATTTCGTTTTACCAAAACCAAACAAAACTTAAGTCCGATTTTGGGTTTAGAAAAGTATCAAAGTCTTTTGGCAAAATGCAAAATAGCAGGATTGAATTTACCGATTGTAGGCATTGGAGGCGTTTTGTTGAGTGATGTTGAAAATTTATTGTTGGCTGGTTTGCATGGAATAGCGGTTTCTTCGGTCATAAATTTGGCTGAAAAACCTTCGGAAGTGACAAGTGATTTTATGAAAGCTTTAAACGAAAAATACCATGTTGAATATTGCAAATAAAGAATTTTCATCCAGACTTTTTACGGGTACAGGCAAGTTTTCTTCGTTGGCTTTGATGGAAGAAAGTTTGTTGGCTTCTGGTTCTGAATTGGTGACGGTGGCTTTAAAAAGAGTGCATTTACACCAACAGTCAGATGATATTTTAAGTCATCTGAGTAAGCCACAGTTCAATTTATTGCCCAATACTTCGGGCGTGAGAAATGCTAAAGAAGCAATTTTTGCCGCACAATTAGCCAGAGAAGCTTTGGAAACCAATTGGTTAAAATTAGAAATTCATCCCGACCCTAAATATCTTTTACCCGATGCTATTGAAACCTTAAAAGCAGCGGAAGAATTGGTGAAATTGGGTTTTGTGGTATTGCCTTACATTCATGCCGACCCTGTTTTGTGTAAGCGTTTGGAAGAAGTTGGTGTGGCGGCTGTGATGCCTTTGGGTTCGCCAATTGGAACGAATAAAGGTTTGAAAACAATAGATTTTTTAGAAATCATTATCGAACAAAGTAATGTACCCGTGGTGGTGGATGCTGGCATTGGCTCGCCTTCTGATGCTGCTAAAGCGATGGAATTGGGTGCGGATGCGGTGTTAGTGAATACAGCGATTGCCGTTTCAGAAAATCCAGTTCAAATGGCAAAAGCCTTTAAAATGGCAGTTGAAGCAGGAAGAATGGCTTATGAAGCCCGACTTGCCCCAAAGACAAATCACGCCATTGCCAGTAGCCCGCTGACGGGATTTCTTTCAATTGTGAATTAGTGATTGAGTGAGTTAGTAATTTTTTAATTATATATGACTGGTAATGAGATGATTGACTTTAATTGAAGACGATAGTAAATTGTTTTTTGAACTTGTTATGAAAAAATTACATTTGAACTCACTAACTCACTAACTCAATCACAAATAGTATCAATCACTAATTCACAATTCACAAATTCACTCAATCATTCAGACATGAATTTCTTTCAAAATATTTTTCAACAATACTCTTGGGCTGAGGTGCAGCAGAGTATTTTGTCGAAAACTGCTGATGATGTACGACGAGCTTTAAATACTTCTCGAAGAAATTTAGAAGATTTCAAAGCCTTGATTTCGCCTGCCGCCATGCCATTTTTGGAGGAAATGGCACAAATAAGTCAGCAATTAACACAAAAACGTTTTGGTAAAACCATTCAGATGTATGTTCCTTTGTACTTATCGAATGAATGTCAGAACATTTGTACTTATTGCGGTTTTAGTTTTGATAATAAAATCAAACGAAAAACGCTGACAGATAAAGAGATTTTAGCAGAAGTAGAAGTACTGAAAGCCATGAATTACGACCATGTCCTGCTTGTTACAGGCGAAGCAAATCAGACTGTTGGCGTGCCTTATTTGAAAAATGTCATCAAATTAATTCGCCCGTTTTTCTCGCATATTTCAATGGAAGTACAGCCTTTGGATGAAACAGATTATAGCGAATTGATTGCCGAAGGCTTGAATACCGTGTTGGTTTATCAAGAAACCTATCATCAAGAAGATTATAAATTGCATCATCCAAAAGGGAAAAAGTCTAATTTTGAGTACAGAATTCAAACGCCCGACCGATTGGGAAAAGGAGGAATTTATAAAATGGGTTTGGGAGTTTTGATTGGTTTGGAAGATTGGCGAACGGATTCTTTTTTTACGGCTTTGCATTTAGATTATTTAGAAAAACAATATTGGCAAACCAAGTACTCTATTTCTTTTCCGAGATTACGACCATTTTCAGGAGGATTAGAACCGAAAGTAGTGATGTCTGATGCAGAATTAGTGCAATTGATTTGTGCGTACAGAATTTTTAAGGAAGAAGTAGAACTTTCTATTTCGACAAGAGAGAACGAAATTTTTAGAAATAACATTATTAAATTGGGGATTACTGCCATGAGTGCGGGTTCAAAAACTAATCCGGGTGGTTATGTCGTTGAGCCAGCATCTTTGGAACAATTTGAAATTTCAGACGAAAGAAGCCCAGAAGTAATAGCCAAAATGATTGAACAACAAGGCTACGAGCCTGTTTGGAAGGATTGGATTATATTTAGTGAATGAGTGATTTTTTAATTGTGAGTTAGTGAGTTGTGATTTAGTGATTTTTAATTTCAATAAAATGTTTTTGGGGAGCTTAATTTTGATAAACCATCTTTCCATTCACTAATTCACAATTCACTCAATCACTAAATAAGTATAAGCAATGAATTTTCAGCGTTATAATCGCCAAATAATTTTACCAGAAATTGGTTTAGACGGTCAGCAAAAACTGAATGATGCACGAGTGTTGGTCATTGGTGCAGGCGGTTTGGGCTGTCCTATTTTACAGTATTTGGTTGCTGCAGGAGTAGGAAATTTGGGCATTGTGGATGCTGATACAGTTTCAATTTCAAATCTTCAAAGGCAAATCCTTTATACCACTGCCGACCTCAATAAAAAGAAAGTTGTAGTTGCCAAAGAGCGTTTATTAGCCATTAATCCAACTATAAGTATTGAGATTTTTCCTGTTAATCTTCATACAGAAAATGCCCTTGAGCTTTTCGAGAAATACGATATTATCGTAGATGGTTCTGATAATTTTGCCACTCGTTATTTAGTAAATGATGCTTCGGTGATGTTGAATAAACCTTTTGTATCAGGTTCAATTTTTAAGTTTGAAGGACAAGTATCTGTATTTAACTTTCAGGATGGCCCAACCTATCGTTGCTTATATCCAGAACCACCCACCGCAGGAAGTGTACCGAATTGTTCTGAAATAGGTGTAATTGGTACTTTGGCAGGCATCATCGGAACGATGCAAGCGGCAGAAGTAATTAAAATGATTACAGGTGCAGGCGAAGTATTGTCTGGGAAATTATTAGTTTTTGATATGCTTTCGATGCGTTCGCAAATTATTAAATTTAAGACAATTCCTGAAAATAAAAATATTTCAAAATTGCTTGATTATCAGGTGGTTTGTGGTGATTTCCCGACAGAAAATACGGATACAATTGACAAAGAAAGCGTAGAAAAATGGTTGGAAGAAGAAAAAGATTTTCAACTAATTGATGTCAGAAATCCACACGAATTTGAGCGTGATAATATCGGTGGAATCAATATTCCTTTAGATGATTTACTGGAAAGTATTCACGAGCTTGATATAGAAAAGGAAATCGTTTTTTGTTGTCAAACGGGTTTACGGAGTGCCAAAGCCATTGAATTATTGAAATCAGCAGGAGTAGAGGGAAGGTTTTTGAACTTAGTTGGTGGCATTTGAAAGAAAATATGTGTTTCACTAAAAACAAAAAAGTCGAAATCAAACTGATTTCGACTTTATAATTAACCATTTTTATCTTTTAATATCTTGAATCATTACTCAAATTTGTTTTGAACGGTAATACCTTTCCAAGTATCAGTACGAAATGAATTCAAGGGAAAACCTTCTGAATTAAATACATTGGCATCCATTGGCGAATCTGCCCAAGCGTACCTTACAGAAATAGGTTTTAAACCTTTTGGATGATAGACAACAATTTTATCTCCTACAATTTCAGCTTTCGCATAATAAAATATTTTGTCTTCACCTGCTATTTCAAAGCCTTTCACGTAGCCAAATTTATCCTCTACTTTCAAGCCTTTAGCTGTAAATTTAAACGAAATGGTAGCTTTTCCATCTTCATAACTTATAGAGTCAAACATTGGCGAACTATACTCAATATTCTGATTAAAATCTTTTTTCAAAGCATTTACAGCCAGACGATGTCCAACATCTTGTTTGTTGGTTGGATGAATATCATAAGGATTCCCGATGTCAGTAATTACAGCCATCCCCGTTTTAGGTAAAGCGAGCGTCATGGTTTGTGCTTCACGCAATTCAGCCCAATTACTTCCCTGATTACTGTTTTGGTAGCCACCATAATTGGCTAATTGCACAAAGTAAAATGAAAATTCATCATTCCATTTTTTTCTCCAGTCTTGAATCATCAAAGGAAAACTTTGGCGATATTGATAAGCTCTACCCGCATTGGTTTCTCCCTGATACCACAATGCACCACGGATTGAAAATGGCACGAGTGGGGCAATCATGGCATTGTAGATTGTTGTACCAATGTTATTACTCGAATGAACGTACTCGTGTTTTTCAGCGAACGAAGGCATCAAACGCCAGCCATTCGATAAACTAATTTTTTGATTTCCAGCTTCAAGGTACAAGTCACTTGCCGAACCTTGTAAACCCAAACCATACCAAGGCAAGTTGATAGCATTCCCAAATTTTATCATTAATTTATTTTCTCCAGCCTTCCAAGTATTAGCAGGTACAACGATTTTACGAACACCCTTGATGATACCAGCAGAAACCAATTTACCATTGATATAGATTTCGTTATAACTATCATTTTCTGCCAAAGCCAGAGTTGATTGTTGGGCGGTCATTTCAGCAGGAATTTCCACTAAACGAGCCATAAAACCATTGCCACGAAAAGCCCAAATACCTTTCCAATCCCACTGTCCCATTGGACTGTCGCCAAAAAGCCATTTAGAGAAATCATAATTAGCTTCAAGGTATTTTTTTTCATCCTCCAGACTCGGATTAATCTTATCGCCCAATAGTTGTTTCTGAACTTTTTGGTCGTGAAAATGGTCAGCATCTTTCCAGTTGTTTGGAAGATTCTGAGCGTAGCTTTTAAGTTCTTCATTCGACAACATTCCTTCCTTGCTAATCCAACCTTCTACTTGCGAACCACCCCAAGACGAGTGAATCAAACCGATGGGAATATTCAGTTTTTGATATAATTCTCGGGCAAAGAAAAAACCCACAGCCGTAAAATCTCCAACGGTTTCGGCAGAAGCCATTTTCCAATCACCAGTTTTCAATTCAGTTTGTGGTGTCATGGTTACTTCATGTTCCACATAAAACTGACGAATATTGGGGAAGTTGGCATTCTTTTTTTCTTCTTGAAAATTGTTTGCTTGCAATACCCTCCATTCCATATTTGATTGCCCCGAACAAAGCCAAACTTCACCTACTAAAATATCACTGACAGTCAACGTACCTGATTTCGCCGTTACGCCCATTTTATGTGGGCCGCCAGCTTCTAAGGGAGAGAATTTAACCATCCATTTTCCAGAAGCATCTGCCATAGTACTTTGCGACTGCCCAGCCAAAGTAACACTTACTTTTTCATTAGGATTTGCCCAACCCCAAACAGGAATAGCTTTTTGTCTTTGAAGAACGACATGGTCAGAAAAAAGGCGAGCCAAACGTAGTTGCCCAACGCTTAGATGACAGATGAATAAGAAAATAATAAAAAGAAAACGTTTCATAATGAATGTTAAAAAGAATGAGAAAATAATGCTCCCGAAAGTAGGATTTATTTTACTGAGCTTTGTCCTAAGCTAATGGTTTTTTAGAAGAAAGATTATCAATTCAGAAGTTGCAATACTTCGGAATTAATTCTTCCCATCCTCCTCTTTTCTCACAAACAAGGACAAGCAATCAGTATAAAATACCTATTTTCCCTTCTTAATATATTTTATTCATTTCAACCTAAAACTCATTTTTAAATGTTAGACTTTCAGATAAAAGAACAGGCTACGGTATATGATGTCGTAATTATTGGTTCTGGTGCTGGCGGAGGTATGGCTGCTTATGAACTGACTAAAGCGGGAGCAAAAGTATGTGTTTTGGAAGCAGGTCAGTATTACGACCCTGCCGACCCTAAGTATATTACTCAACTTAAAAGTCCATGGGAATCGCCTCGTCGTGGTGCTTCTACTACTCGTGCTTTCGGTGACTTTGATGCGGCTTATGGTGGTTGGGATATTGAAGGCGAACCTTACACTCGAAAAGATGGTACTAAGTTCGATTGGTTTCGTTCAAGAATGTTGGGAGGGAGAACTAATCACTGGGGAAGAATTTCGCTTCGTTTTGGTCCAGATGATTTTAAAAGAAAGTCAATAGATGGTTTGGGTGATGACTGGCCTATCGGCTACGATGACGTAAAACCTTATTATGATTACGTAGATAAATTAATCGGAGTATTCGGTACGAACGAAGGACGCAGAAACGACCCAGATGGATATTTCTTGCCACCTCCAAAACCTCGTTTACACGAATTAATGATTAAGAAAAGTGGACAAAATATCGGAATTCCTGTGATTCCATCTCGTCTTTCTATTCTTACAAAACCAATTAATAAAGACCGTGGACAGTGTTTTTATTGTAGCCAATGTAATAGAGCGTGTCAGGCTTATGCCGATTTTTCTTCTTCGTCGGTTTTGATGATTCCTGCTATTAAAACAGGAAATTGTACTTTGATTACCTACGCAATGGCTCGTGAAGTGTTGACAGACCCAACTACTGGTTTGGCAACGGGAGTATCTTATGTTGATACTCGCACGATGACTGAAAAGGTTGTAAAAGGTAAAATTGTAATTTTGGCAGCCAGTGCTGGTGAAACAGCTCGTTTGTTATTGAACTCAAAATCTGCTCGTTTCCCGAATGGATTAGCCAACTCAAGCGGTATTGTTGGGCGTTATATCAACGACTCTACGGGGGCATCTCGTTCGGCAATTATTCCAGCTTTGTTTGATAGAAAACGTTATAACGAAGATGGCGTAGGAGGTATGCACGTTTATACTCCTTGGTGGGGCGATAATAAAAAATTAGATTTTCCTCGTGGTTATCACATCGAATATGGTGGAGGTATGGGAATGCCAGCTTATGGTTTTGGTTGGGGCATTGAAGGCATCAACGAGAAATTCCCAACTCGTGAAGGTATTAAAAAGGCAGCAGGGGGCTATGGTGCATCTTTGAAAGAAGATTATCGTCGCTTCTATGGGGCTTATATCGGTATGGCTGGTCGTGGCGAACCTGTGCCTGATTATAATAATTATTGCGAAATCGACCCAACGGTGGTTGATAAATATGGTATTCCAGTTTTACGTTTCCACTACAAATGGTCTGATTACGAAATCAAGCAGGCGAAGCACATGCAGGAGACTTTTGAACAATTGATTACTGAAATGGGAGGTATTCCATTAGGTAAAAAGCCGGATGCAAGTACCAATTATGGTTTGGCTGACCCAGGAAGAATTATCCATGAAGTAGGCACTGCCAGAATGGGGAATGACCCAAAAACTTCTGTGCTTAACTCGAATTGTCAGGCACATGATGTGAAAAACTTGTTTGTAGCTGATGCTGCTCCTTTCGTTTCACAAGGAGATAAAAATGCTACTTGGACAATCTTGGCTCTGTCGGCTCGTACTTCTGAGTTTATCATTAATGAAAAGAAAAAAGGAAACTTATAAGAGTTTTGAATTATGAATTATGAGTGGTCTGTCACTCTGTGGGTCAGTTTAGAAGCTCATAATTCCCAAATTGGAGTGGTGTTTTTAAAGATGCTACTCAATAATTCTACTTATTTGTTAAAATTTCCAAGTCATCAAATTTTCAAATTATTATTATGAAAAGAAGAGATTATTTAAAAAGTATAGGGATGTCATCGTTGGGAATGGCGGTGATAAGCCCAGAAGCTAAGGCGATGGAAATGCTCGATGGCCCAAAACCTAAGCCAAAAGCAAAAGCCAGTACTCCTGCTGTTCCAAAATATAATTATGGTAGAACGGAAGATGAAATCGCTCGTGATGCCAAATTATTAGCTGAAAAATTCTTTACCGACCACGAAATAAAAACTATTACATTGTTGTCGGATATTATTATTCCTGCTGATGCTCATTCTGGAAGTGCTTCTCAAGCAGGCGTACCTGCTTTTATTGAGTTTATGGCAAAAGACCAACCTTCGTTTCAAACGCCATTGCGTGGAGGTTTACGTTGGTTAGATTCTGCCTCAATTAAGCGTTTTGGTAAAAATTTCATTGCTTGTACTGCCAAGGAGCAAATCAGTCTTGTAGATGAAATTGCCTATCCAGAGAAAGCAAAACCTGCGGTATCGCAAGGGGTAAGTTTCTTCTCATTAATGAGAAACCTAACAGCATCAGGTTTTTATTCTTCCGAAATGGGTCATAACGACATCGGTTATGTAGGAAATAGACCTAATAATTGGGATGGAGTACCCGAAGAAGTACTTAAACAATATGGTTTGAGTTACGATTCGTAAGTAGTGATTAGTATTTCATGTATCTAATAATCATATATTTACATAAATAATAAACGACAAAAGGCTGAGAGTTTCCTCAGCCTTTTGTCGTTTATTAAGAATTTTAATTTATTAGGGAGTTTTATACTTTTCAATTAGTTCTCTTCATAAGTACATTTTGAGCTACCGATAAGCCAATGTACATCAGAATTATCACAGGTATCGCTACAAATTTTAAGAGTACTAAAAGTAAAACAGACAAAAGTAAAAACACGTATTTTAATTGATTAGACTGCCAAGCGAAACTTTTGAATTTTAGAGCAAACAATGGAAGTTCGGCTACCAGCAAATACGACATGATGATTGAGTAAAAAGTAAGTACATTATAATTAATAAAAATTGTTTTGTACTCAGGCTGAAAAGCCGCAATCAATGGGAGTGAAGCTACTATCATTCCATTGGCTGGAGTGGGAACTCCGATGAAGGAATCACTTTGGCGAGTATCAATATTGAATTTTGCCAAACGTAAACCCGAAAAAACAGCCAATCCAAAAGCAATATAAGGTTTGTGAAAACCAAAAAGTCCAGTAGTACAATAACCGTTGCAACTACCTTCTAATAAATGCAACATCATAAAAGCAGGCAATACACCAAATGTCACCATGTCTGCCAATGAATCTAATTCTTTGCCAATGGGCGAACTTACATGAAGTATGCGAGCAACGAAACCATCAAGCCAGTCGCAAACCAAAGCAATACCAATTAAATAAGAAGCAGTTTCTAAATCTCCTCTGAATACATTCAAAATTCCAAAGCAACCACAAAGTAAATTTGCACAAGTCAAGGCATTCGGAATGTGTTTTTTTATTTCATTCATAAATTCAGAGTGGATTATAATTTAATAAATGGATTATGTTTTCTTTCAAATCCGATGGTAGTAGTAATGCCATGACCGGGATAAACAACTACTTCAGCAGGTAAAGTATAAAGTTTGGTTCTAATACTCTTTTGTAAATCTTCGTAACTGCATAAAGGGAAATCGGTTCTTCCGATACTACTTTTAAATAGCACGTCGCCACTGATACAAATATTTTGTTCAACATTCACAAATGCCACATGACCAGGTGCATGACCCGGCACAAAAAGTATATCTAAGGTTGAATTTCCGAAAGTAATTTTGTCGCCTTCTTCAATAAAAACATCTACCGTTGAGCCTTCGTAATTTGGAAAGCCATAATACTCTGCACGGCTTGCGGCATTATTCAATAATGGTAAGTCTTTTTGATGCAGATGTAGCTTTACGTTGTAAGTTCTTTTAATAAACTCATTGCCAAGTACGTGGTCGATGTGTGCATGAGTATTAAGCAAATGCACTACTTTCAATTGTTGTGCTTCAATAAAATCTTTTAATATTTTTCTTTCTTCGTAATTATGACAGCCAGGGTCAACAACTACACATTCTTTTGTTTCATCAAAAAGAAGGTAGGTGTTTTCACCGAATGGGTTGAAGGTAAATGCTTGAACTTGTATCATGTTGGTCGTTTTCGGAATAATGCTATTTTACGTAATTACAAAGATGAAAATAATTCCTTAAAATTGTTAAATTGAAAGTAAAAACATCGTTGGTTTCTTGTGTAAATCAGGTTTTTGCTTTTTCCAATCGTTAATACTTTTGGTTTGAATCATCTCGTCGGCAGCCGTAACATTACAAGCAATACAAAGTAAACTTGCTCCGCTAAGGTTGGCGAACAAATCTTCCAAGAGTTGATTATTTCTAAAAGGGGTTTCCATAAAAATTTGGGTTTGTCCTTTTTTAGCTTCTTGTTCCAAACTTTTAATTTTCTTACTTCGCTCTACTTTTTCGATGGGCAAGTAACCATGAAATACAAAAGATTGTCCAGAAAAGCCAGATGCCATCAAGCCTAATAAAATTGAAGAAGGCCCTACTAAAGGCACTACTTTTATGCCCATTTGGTGTGCTACTTGTACAGCTAAAGCACCGGGGTCGGCAACGCCCGGGCAACCTGCTTCGGAAATTACACCAATATTTTTTTGTGGTGGAATTTCCTTGAAATACTGTTTTACTTGAGCCAAAGAAGTATCCTTATTTAACTCAAAAAAATGAAGTTGGTCTATTACTTTTCCAACTTTCAATTCACTGATAAAGCGACGTGTCGTGCGAATATTTTCCACAAAATAATACTCCGTATTACGAATCACTTCTTTGATTTGTGGCGAAAGTACTGCCTCGGCAGTTTCGGGAGCAAGCATCGTGGGAATGAGAAATAGCATAATCTTACGATTTGTTTTTACGATTTCACAAATCGTGTTAATATTTCAATAAATTCTTTGGGTTTGTCGGCTTGTACCCAGTGTCCAGCACCTTCGATTGTCTCAAGCTCATAATTTGGAAAGAGTTCCCAAATTTTACGTTCATCTTCGGGCTGAATATAGTGCGATTCTGAACCACGAATAAACAAAGCAGGTTTTTCTACGGTCTGTTCATTTTGTAATTCATGACCTACTACATCAATATTTTGAGTAATCACAGGCAAGTTGATTCGCCAATCAAATTCATTATTTTTAACAGGATTTCTCCATAAATTTTTCAAAAGAAATTGTCGAACGCCTTCATTCTCTTCAAAACGGCTGAGAATTTCATTAGCCTCAGTTCTGCTTTTAAGATTTTTTAAATCGACAGAAGCCAAACCTTGTAAAATCATTGAATGATGAACAGGATAATATTTTGGAGCAATATCTACTACAACCATTTTTGAAAAAGCGTCGGGGTAGCTCATCGCAAATTGCATAACCGCTTTTCCACCCATCGAATGCCCAACGATGATTGGGTTTTCAAGTTTGTGTTCAAGAATAAATTCATGTAAATCTGCCGCCATTACATCATAATTAAACTCATCACTTCTCGGCGATTGCCCATGATTTCGTTGGTCAACCATAAAAACACGGTTTTCTTCTCCCAAGATTTTTCCAATCGTCAGCCAGTTGTCCGAAGAACCAAAAATCCCATGTAATATGATAATAGGCGAACCCGACTCGCCGCTTTGTCTAAAGTATAGTTTCATTATTTAAAATTGTTAAATCAAATCAATGTCGGTAATAAATCCAAACGCCAAAGTTCTTCTTTCTTCTTGAAATTTACAAACAAGCACATTGTAGAGATGAATTATTGGAATAATAACAAGTTCTTAACAATTAATTAACGTATAAATATAGGGTTATTAGAAAATACACATCTTAAAAAAATACCAAACTGATAGACTTTGTAAAAAAAGAGATTTTCTTAAAAATAATAAATATCATTTTTGTAAATAGGCTTGATTATTCAAATAAATAATTGTATTATATCTATAAATCAGTAGGTTGTATAATTTGTATTTACAGATTCTTAACCGTTGAGTATTGTTCAAGCTAAAAAAATGTTGTTATTTTGTGAAGAATTCAACAGTACTAATTCTAACTAAATTCCAAATTTTCAAACATGAAGAAATTCTTTACAACAAAGGTAGTTACTGCAATTGTTATTGCGATAATGGCTACCATTTCCAGTGTACAGGTTTTTGCTCAGGTGACATCTTCTTCTATTACAGGTAGTGTAGTAGATGCAAAGGGAGAGGCTTTGCCAGGAGCTTCCGTTGTTGCTGTACATACTCCTTCTGGTTCACGTTATGGTGCTTCAACAAATGCTGCTGGTCGTTTTACATTACCGGGCGTTAGGGTTGGTGGACCATTTACAGTTACTGTAACATTTGTAGGTTACAAACCAGAGGTTCTTTCAGAAGTTTTTACAACATTAGGGGTTGCGAGTAACTTTAATATCAAACTTACAGAAGAAGGTAAGCAATTGGCTGAAGTAGTAGTAACTGCAGGTAAAAGCGATATTTTCAGTTCAAGTAAAACAGGTGCTTCAAGTACTTTCTCTGGACAAACTTTATCGAGTTTACCAACTTTAAACCGTACAATCAACAGTGTTACAAAGTACAACGCTTATAGTAATGGTACTTCATTCGCTGGTCAAGATTCACGTTTCAACAACTTTACCATTGACGGTTCTGTATTTAACAACGGTTTCGGTTTGGGTAGTGATGCTCAGGCAGGTGGTAGAACTGGTTATGGTGCAATTTCTTTAGATGCGGTTGAACAATTACAAATCAACATTGCACCTTTCGATGTTCGTCAGTCAGGTTTTACAGGGGCAGCTATCAACGCTGTAACTCGTTCGGGTACAAATGATGTTTCAGGTTCTGTGTATCACTTCTTCAAAAACCAAAAATTAGTTGGTAACAAGATTGATACAACTACAGTAAAAATCACAGACTTTAGCGAAAAAACAACAGGTTTCCGTGTAGGTGGTGCTATTATCAAAAACAAATTGTTTTACTTCATCAATGCTGAAACAATTGAAAGTACTCAGCCTGCATTAAGCTGGTCGGCAAATACTGGAAGCGGTGGAGGTAACGTTTCAAGAACAACTCTTGCTGACTTACAGAAAGTATCAGATATTATGGGTAAGCTTGGTTGGAATGCTGGTGCATTAGACGGATTTAACAGCGTTTCAAACAGTAAGAAATTCTTAGCTCGTATTGATTACAACATCAATGATAAGCATAAGTTAACAGTTCGTTACTCGCACCACGATTCAAAATCAGACAATTTAATTTCGGGTAGTAATAGTAGTGCTACTGCTGGTTTTGGTAACAGAACTAACTCTGCAACGGCTATGTCGCCACAAAATACAGGTTATATCATTCAAGATAACACTCGTTCAATTGTTGCGGAATTAAACTCAACGTTTAATTCAAGAATGGCAAACAACTTAATTGCTACTTATAATAAGCAAGTTGAAGACAGAGAGTATCGTACACAGTTGTTCCCATTGATTGAGATTCAAGACCCAACTACAAGATCAACTTATACATCTGCTGGTATGGACCCATTCACTCCAAGCAACAAGTTGAGATATTCTACTTTCAATTTAACAGATAACTTTACTTACTTCTCTGGAAAGCATACACTTACAGCAGGTTTATCTTACGAGTTCTTCAAGTCTGATAACTTATTCTTCCCATCTTCACAAGGTGTATATGTGTATAGATCAATGGCAGATTTCGAGACGGCAATGAACGCATACTTGGCAAATCCAAATTTGACAGTTTCTCCAGTTACTTTAGCTCGTTTCAACTACCGTTATTCATTATTGCCTAACGGACAAGACCCTTGGCAAGTATTGAAAGTATCGACAACTTCAGCGTACGTTCAAGATGAATATCAATTGAAAGAAAACTTGAAAATTACAGCTGGTATTCGTGCAGACTATATCGCAGTTGGTACTGAAATCGACTACTATAATGCTACTGTGGCAGGTTTAACTTACAAAACGCCAGATGGTGCTGATTATACAATCAACACAGCAAATATGCCGAAAAATAGAGTTTATATATCTCCAAGAATTGGTTTTAACTATGACTTGAAAGGCGATAAAACAACTCAAATTCGTGGTGGTTCTGGTTTATTCTTAGCTCGTATTCCTTATGTGTTAATTTCTAACCAATTAGGTAACAACGGTGTGAACACAGCTTTGAGAAGTGCGGATAACACAACTGCTTTCCCATTCACTTTGGACCCAAGCAAATACACGCCTTCGACAACAGACCTTTCAACAATTCCTGCCTTTACGTTGAATGCTAATGATGAGAATTTAAAATTCCCTCAAATTTGGAAAACAAACATCGCTGTTGACCACAAGCTTCCATTCGGATTTATCGGTACTTTAGAATATATCTATAACCAAAACGTAAATGGTTTGAAATATATCGACGTAAACTTGAAAGCTCCTACGGCAACTTTTGCAGGTGCTGATAACCGTAGCCGTTATCCAAGATCAGTGGCTGCTGCTAACTCGCTTTATATTAACGCCAAAACAAACAGTGCTTACATCTTAACTAACACAGACGAAGGTTATTCTTACAGCTTTACAGCTAAATTAGAAAAACCAAACACTAATGGTTGGGGTGGTATGATTGCATATACTTATGCTTATGCTAAAGACATTGCTTCAGTAGGTAGTACAGTTGATGCTGCTACTCCAACAGTAGGCGGTGTAAACTATTTAGGATTAGGTTATTCAAACAACGATTTACGTAGCCGTTTTGTAGGATATGTAAATTACCGTATCAATTATGGCGGTAAAATCGGTGGAGCTACTACATTTACTTTAGGTATGGTTTCAAACAGTGGTACTAAGCTTTCTTATGTTTATTCTAACGACTTTAACGGAGATGGTCAGAACAACAACGACTTGATTTATATCCCTAAAGCTGGTGAAAAATTAAACTTTGTTGCTAACGGTACATTTACTCCTGAACAACAACAAGCTGCTTTTGATGCTTGGATTAATAACGATCAATATTTATCATCAAGAAGAGGTTCTTATGCTGAAAGAAATGGACAGCAATTCCCATGGTTGACTCGTTTTGATTTCTCTGCTGAACAAGACTTCAACATCAAAGTAGGTAAGAAAGTAAATACGCTTCGTTTCAGAGCTGATATTTTGAACGTAGGTAACCTTATTTCTAATACAGCTGGTTTAACTTATACTGCTGCTACAACTGCTCCTTTAACATTAGCAAGTGTAGATGCTGCTGGTAACCCAAGCTATAGATTAGCTACTCAAGTAGTAAATAACAAGACTGTTTTATTACAAGATACTTTTGTTAAAAACTATGCTTTATCAAACGTTTACCAAATTCAATTAGGTATTCGTTATATCTTCAACTAAGATTGATAAAAGCTTTTTATAACAATAAAGCCCGAAGAAATTTCTTCGGGCTTTATTGTTATAATTGAGTTGATAATGATTTTTGAGTAAAAAGTTTTAAACAAGACTATCTCATAATTAATCATTCAAAACTCATATCCAATCATTAGTACTGTTTCGTAGAAAGTAAAACTAAAGTACAGGCTTCTTCTACCTCTATACCAGCTTGTAAGGCTTTTTCTTCAAAAACTGGATTTTCTGTACCGGGATTAAAAATTATTCTTCTGGGTTTTAATTGAATTAAGTAATTGTACAATTCTGACTGATGATTTGCACCAACGTACATTGTAATAGTATCTATTCCTTCAAATGGCTTTTGAGCAGTCTCAATTACACTTCCTGCTACTTCTCCGCTTTTTTTTCCATACAAAACCACTTCATGTCCATAAGATTTTAACATATTTGTAGCGATAAATGAATACCTTTCTGGATTTGTGGACGCTCCAACGACTAATGTTTTCATAATTGTATAAATTTTCCAATAATTTATTTTATTTTTAAACATTTTTCTGAGTGACTTTAGTTCTCAAAAAAACGAAAGACCATTTTTATACAACATTTATGAATATTCCTGAACATTATGATGATTTTCAGCACTACTGGACGAATCATCAACAGGAGGCTATTACGGCCTTTTCCACCCAAAAACATTCCTTCATTGTAAATCTATTGCCCGAAGAAGCAGTGAAAATTCCTGCAGTCCAATTACTTTATATTTTGGAAAAACGCTTTGGTCAAGCAGATTTGTATCAGGCTCTCAATCCGAACAACAGTATTGAAAGCCCAGTTCAAAAAAATACGGACACTTCTTGGTTCAAGACTGTCAACATGGTAGGTATCAACGTTCGTACCATTGGTAGTTTTTTCAATGTAGTGAAGTATGCTCTTACTCTTCCGCAAGCTCAGTCTTCTATTCATTTACTTCCAATTTGGGAGTGTGGTGTAGTCGCAAGCTTATACGGTATGGCGAGTTGGAATATTAATCCCGAGTTTTTTGATGCTGAATTAGCTCAATACTTCCCTCATTTGAATACCGTAGAGAAACAGCTAAAGGTTGTATCCAATCTACTGCATTTGATGGGCAAAACCGTTGGGATGGATGTGATTCCACACACCGACCGCTATTCGGAAGTGGCATTGGCTAATCCACATTTTTTTGAATGGCTACAAAGAAGAGAGTTTGAAATTACAGACCATGCTGCCAATTTGCATGAAAAAGTACAAGAACTAATTTTAGATTTTTTAGCTCAATTTGGTGGCGTTTCCGCTGATGACTATCCAAAAGAAAAAGAAGTATTTTTTGATAATCGTCTTTTTGCTGAAGAAAAAAGATTACAAGTACTTTTTGGTGAGAAGGAGCATTTAGAAAGACGTAACCAACGCCGAAATCAACTCATCAATCATCTATTTGCTGAAGGCTACGAACCAGTACCTGCTACAATGGCACCGCCATATAGAGGTTTGGAAGTAGATAAAAGAGAAGAAGCTAAAACGGTTGATGCTGACGGTAGAGTTTGGCGTGATTTTATTATTTCAAAGCCAGAAGAAATGTCAAGGGTTTTTGGCCCATTAGCTCGTTTCAAACTGTATGAAAGTTTAAATGATAATGCAGATTGGGAAATTGATTTCTCGAAACCTCGCTATGAAGTATGGTCATATACCGCAGAGAAGTACTTAGGTTTTGCTCGTGATTATAATTTTGACTTTATGCGTGGAGATATGTCGCACGTACAGTTGAGGAAAGAAGGTACGCCAGAAAACCCAGATTTGTATTATGACATTCATAAGTATATCAAACATGAAATTTGCCAGCACAGACCTTATTTTGGCTATTTTGCAGAAAGTTTCTTAGCACCACCCAATACGATGGCTTATGGGGTAGAAGAAGACCATTTAGAAGGCTCGGATGCTGACAGTACTTTAGGTGATTTACAGTCGATGGTATTGGGTTCAGAGATTTTTGTTTCCTCATTTGCCCGTTATCATCATTTATTAACAACCAGAAAATTTGCTCCGAATTTTACCATCATTACCGCAGATAAAGACGACCCACGTTTTGATGAATTTTACCTAAAAGGCAACGAAGTAAGAATGTTTATGGCATTATTTCTCGCAGATATGCCTACTTATATGAGTTTAGGTTTTGAACAACGTGACCCTCACCCAACGCCTGCACCAAACGAGCATTATACAAAATTGTATGTATTTCAGCTTTCAGAAGGACCAAAAGCAACGAAAACAAAATTTCAGTGGGGGAAAAATGGGGAATTATTCCATAATTTGACTATTTTGAGAAAAATTTCTGAAAGTGTTTGCCCAACACTTGGAAACCAAAGTACACGTTGGCTAATTGAACCAGATTTTGCTGGACAAAAGAAGGTAATCGCTTGGACTCAGACCGAAAACCGAACTTACTTATTTATTGTAAATATGGATTTGGAAAATAAAAGCAGTGAAGTTGTATTGGAAAATGCTGTTGAATTGAATAAATTAGAAAATATTTATTCTACTCACCCAAGTACGGAAAATATTGTGCCTTCTCAAAACCAAATCAATGTAGGTTCACTCGATGCCGGAGAGTGTAGAATTTATAGATACCATCATTAAATTATACAAACATTGCCTAAGAGTTATAGTTAAATTAAATAAATACTGACCACATAAAACGCTAATTTTACTAACATGATGGACAAAAAAGGACCTTCAGGAGCTAAGAAGAATTTAAGTTTCTGGAATGAAAAATGGGTAGATATTCCTTTTAATGAAGTTGAAAATCCACCTGTTTACAAGGTGTCAAATTACGGTCGATTAAAGAGCTTTCAGAATAATTCGGTACATGGCGAGATTATTAATGGCTCAAAAATTCAAGGTTACAAGTCGCTCAATATCAGAGCAAAAGGTAATAAATCCTTAAATCGTTATGTACATAAATTAGTTGCTGAGTTTTTTGTACCAAAAGATAATGAAGAACAAAAATTTGTTATCCATCTCGACCACGATAAGCTAAATAATTATTTTGAAAATTTAAAATGGGCTACTCGTGACGAAATGACAATCCACAATCGTGACAATCCTGCGGTGAAAGATAGAGTAATTCCGAAAAGGACTAAAAACTACAAACTAACAGAAAGTAAAGTATTGATGATTAAAAAAATGTTGAGGTCTGATAAAAACCGTTTGAAAATGATAGCCAAGCAATTTGGCATTACTCATACTCAGTTAAACCGAATTCGTTCGGGTGAAAACTGGGGACATGTGAAATTAGAAGACTAATACAGAATAAGGGTTTAGCATTTCTTTTGAAGGCTAAACCCTTATTATTTTACAATGACCAATCTATTCACTAAAGTTTCTTCTCCTTTAGCATTTCCGCTAAAAATCAAATAAATGCCTGTTTCTGCTTTTTTACCTGCAAGTGTTTTTCCATTCCAAGTGGCAGTTCCGCCATTTGCCTGAGTTTCATAAATGAGATTGCCAGCAATATCAGTGATTTTTACAAAAGCATTTTCTACCAAGCCTTCAATACCGATTGTTCCTTCAAAATCAGGGCGAACAGGGTTAGGAAATACTTTTACGGTATTTTCAGATTGTAAAGAAGTACTTTCTGTGGCTGTGCCTCTGTAAGAAACCAAACCTTTTGATGTTCTAATAAATACTTCGCCTTTGCTGTCGGTTTTTACATATAAAATTTCGTTTGAGGGCAAAGGAGAATCACTTTCAGTAAATTGCGAAACCAATGAAGTACCATCTGAACTGAATAGAAACAATCCATTGTTTGTTCCCATCCATTTACGATTTCCGCCATCCACTGCAATCGTATTGACTGTTTCATTGCCCAGTAATCGCCTCTTTTCATAAATGGGCGTGTAAGCATCAAAGTTGCTTCCCGAAAAAACATTACTCGGACTGTCAAAAACGACTACTCCTTTGTCTGTTCCCGTCCACATTTGTCCATCTTTATCCAAAACCAAAGTTTTCACATTGCTACTTGGCAAATTTCCATAGCCGATTCCCGTAGAAATATACTTTTGTTGATTACTTGAATTTTTGACAAGAATGCCACCAAAAACTGAGCCTCTAATCCATAGATTTCCCTCGGTATCTGCTACAACTGAATCTTTACGGTTTTGGTAAAGCGTATCCAAACTTTGTGGACTATAAGATTTGAAACTGCCTTCTGAGTTACTCATCAAACCATTCTGATAATCAGCCAACCAGTATTTCCCTTGTGCATCAACTTGTAAATCTTTGATTGCCTTAATATTGGCATTGCCAAAACTGCTGTATGTGTTTTGGGATAAATCTAAAATATTACTCGACGTTCCTGTCAAAACCCAGTATTTATTGGCTTGCAGGATTTCTAATACATCAATTTTATTACTGAGGTCGATTAAATTAGTGCTTTTGCCATTCTGATATGAAAAAATCTTTCCAGAGTTATCAGCCACAAGAATACCATTTTGCCAAGTACTTAGCGTACTTTTGACTGGGTATAAAGTTGACCAATTACCAAAATATTGCAAATTGACATTACTCGCATACTTTGCCTTTCTGATTCCAACCGAAGTTGCCAAGTAAATGCTGTCGTTGGCAAAAGCAGTTTTATAAATCTCGATAGATGAACCCTTGTCTCCTAAATTTTGATAGGTTTCTTTAATGTCTTGCTTAGCTACGTCCAAAACTACCAAGCCAAAGTTGTAAGATAAATAGGCTAAATTATCTTTGGAGGCGATATGATTTACCCCTTTACTTCCTTGAATAGTCGATTCTTTCAATAAAGAAATATTACTGATTTCAAGTGGTTCGTTGGTGGACGAAAGGCTAAGTATGTCGATATTACCAGAAGTGTAAGCGATAATAATACTTTGCCTTGAAGCCACGTAATGAATTTTTGCAATGCCTACTTCGCTGAGTCCATCTATTTTTGATAAAGTAATGGCTTGGTTTTCGGAGGTGTCATAATAGAAAAATCCATTTTCGCTGATACAATAAATTTTGTTTCCCAATACCAGTACTTGTTTGGCTTTGGCGTAGTTAAAATAGGTTTGCCAAGTACCAATGGGCGTTTGTGCATTCAGCTTGTTCGTCAGAAAAACAAGGCAAGTAATCAGCAAGAAATATGGTATTTTTTTCAAATTTGGTATCATTACGCTTGTATTTTACAAATGAAAACATTTGCGGCATCGGGCTTCGTAGCTGTCGGTTTCGCCAAGCATTACTTGTTCTTTGATGGCTGTTTTGCGGTAAGAGTAATTGGCTACATCGCCACAAACCATACAAACAGCATGAACTTTTGTGATGTATTCGGCAATTGCCATTAATTTGGGCATTGGCCCAAATGGATTTCCTTGAAAATCCATATCCAAGCCTGCAACAATTACTCTTTTGCCTTCATTGGCTAATTGATTGGCTATTTCCACAATTTTTTCATCAAAAAACTGAGCTTCATCTATACCCACTACGTCGCAGTCGCCTGCAAGATGGAGTATTTCAATGGAGTTTTGAATGGGAGTAGAGCTAATAGAAGAAGCATTATGTGACACAATATTTGCTTGATGATAGCGAGTATCAATAGAAGGCTTGAAAATTGCAACCTTTTGTTTGGCAATTCTTGCACGATTCAATCGACGAATTAATTCTTCTGTTTTTCCAGAAAACATCGAACCGCAGACTACTTCTATCCAGCCTGTTTTTATAGTATTTTGTTGATGTTGGTTGTGATAAGGTTCAATAAACACTTTTTAAAGTTTTTTTTGGTTTGAATACATTTTGCTTACGAAGTTACACGATTTTGAAATGCGTCAGTATATTTTATTAATTCAGAACATCTCTTAATAGAATAGTACAAAAAATATATAATTTTATTGACTTATTTGAAGAAATATTTGTATAATTGTATATTGTTAAACCACTCAATATTCATACTCAAATGAAATCAATAGACAAATGGCTTGAAGAATATGGAGAAAGCCACCAAAATCCCACTAACAAAACAATTCATTGGATTTGTGTGCCACTTATTTTTTTTAGTATTTTAGGTTTGTTGTACACTATTAAAATTTCATACTTCAATATTGGGCAAATTCAAGGGAATGTAGCATTAGTCATATTAACGTTTACCTTGATTTTCTATTTTACCCTTTCAAAATCTTTGTCCTTCGGGATGTTCCTCTTTTCTTCTTTTTGTATATTTCTTTGTTATTTGATAGAAGACTTAAATTTTGTTCCCTTGTGGCAAGTTTGTGTCACCATTTTTGTTTTGGCTTGGATTGGTCAATTTTGGGGGCATAAAGTAGAAGGTAAAAAACCCTCATTTTTCAAAGATTTACTCTTTCTTATGATTGGCCCAGCTTGGTTGATGAGCTTCATTTATCAGCGTTTGGGTATTCATTATTAATCTAATTGTTAATATTTCAGGAATTTATCCTTCCAATCCCTCAAACATACCATTCATACTATTTCAGAATAAAACAGTATCAAGTAGTGAATATTTGATACTGTTTTTGTTTACAGAGGATTTTAAAATTACTGTAAATAGGCTCAAAATCACTTAAATAAACCAAGACCATGTTTTTAATTATCATTGGACTGATTGTCATTGTAGCAGGTTTTTCGATTAATACACCTGCTCTCACGTTTGCGAAGTTTTCTCGTCCTGTAAAAGTTGTCGGAGGAATTTTATTAATCATTGGTGTACTTTCTTCGGGTGTCAAGCAAATTGATGCTGGCGAAGTGGGCGTTCAATCTTTATTTGGTAATGTCAATCCAAATATTCTTTCCAGTGGTTTGAATTTTGTAAACCCTTTGGCAGAAGTACAAACTTTTGATACCAAAACACAAAACTATACCATGTCGGCTATTCACGATGAAGGAAGTAAAGATGGCGACGATGCGATTAGAGTATTAACGGCAGACGGTTTGGAAGTAATTATCGACCTTACCGTGTTGTACAGAGTAATTCCGGGAGAAGCACCTAAGATTTTCAAAGAAATAGGTTTAGACTACAACGATAAAGTAGTAAGACCAATTACTCGTACAAAAATCAGAGATAATGCCGTTTATTATGATGCCGTTGCTTTGTATTCAACTAAAAGAGATGAATTTCAGAATAGAATTTTTAAATCTATTGAAAAAGATTTACGTCAAAGAGGTCTTTTACTTGAACAACTTTTGGTAAGAAATATCAACTTACCCACTTCGGTAAAACAGACGATAGAATCGAAAATTAATGCTGAACAGGATGCACAAAAAATGCAGTTTGTACTTCAAAAAGAAAAGCAAGAAGCCGAGCGAAAAAGAGTAGAAGCACAAGGTATAGCAGATTACCAAAAAATACTTTCTACGGGCTTGAGCGATAAACAATTGCAATATGAAGCCATTAAAGCTCAGAAAGAAATTGCTACTTCACCGAATACCAAAGTAATTATTTTAGGAGGAAAAGGGAATATGCCACTCATTCTTGGAGATAAGTAAAGGCTATTTTCTGTAAAAATAAAAAAGCTGTTTTCGGGAAGAAAACAGCTTTTTTTATGAAATGGAATCTAAAATTATTTTCCTTGAGTTAATAATTGGAAGAATTGATCCAATTTAGGAGTTACGATAATTTCAGTTCTACGGTTCAATTTACGTCCAGTACTCTTATCGTTAGAATCTTTAGGAGCATATTCAGAACGTCCACCAGCAGTCATACGCTCAGGAGCTACGCTGAATTTAGTTTGTAATAAACGAACAACTGAAGTAGCACGTTTTGTACTTAAATCCCAGTTATCTTTCAAACAGTCAGTTGAAATAGGTACACTATCAGTATGACCTTCAACTAAGATGTCTAAATCTTTGTGGTCGTTTACAACTTTAGCTACTTTTTCTAAAACAGCTTCAGCTTTTTGGTTGATTACAGCACTACCCGACTGGAATAACATTTTGTCAGAAATAGAGATGTAAACTACACCTTTTTTCACTTCAACAGTTACATCTTCGTCATTTACATCAGCTAATGAACGTTTCAATGTCATTACTAAAGCTAAATTCAAAGAATCTTTACGTTGAACTGAAGAGTTCAAATCTTTGATATACTTGCTTTGTTCGTTCAAAGTTTCCAAAGATTTTTTGATACTTTCAGCACCAGACTTACTAACTACTGAAAGGTCTGACATTCTGTCTAACAAGTTAGTGTTAGTTTTTTTCAAATAGTCAACTTGGTCTTCCAAGCCTTTCAATAATTTGGTTTTAGTTTGTAATTCGCTGTCTTTAGCGTTCAAGTCCGCTTCCAATTTAGCTACTTTGTCTTCACAGTCTTTCAAACTAAGCTTAGAAGAAGAAGCCATTTTCTCCATACTTGCTTTTAAGTTTGCATAATCTGCTTGAGCTGCCGCTAATTTTTTCTTGCTAACGCAAGAAGACATGATTACGATAGTTGAGGCAAACAAAATTAATTTTTTCATACTTTTTTAGTTTATGCTAATTGCTTAATTGTATTTAATACGAAATTACTACAAAAAAGTTACATGATTGTAATGCTTTGTTTGGTACGTGAATTCTAAAATAATTCTTTTATCGCAAAAAAAGCCCTTTATTTTGAAAAATCATCAAAAAAAACAATTAAAAACTGAGTTTGTACAAATTTGAGTTTGAAAATACTTCATTTTAAAAAAATATTTTTTTGATAATTTATTTTACATCAAGCCATCCTTTATAAGGTTGATTCTGTAAGACTCATCATAAAGGAAAAAACCTTTATGAACATAAGTTTTTTCTTTCGATAAATACTCTTTGAGATAATAAGGTTTCTTTTTTTCTCTTAAAAGCCTTATTTTTAGTTTAAATAAATAAAAATTACATGAAAAAAATCATTTTAACTTCATCCTTACTTCTTGCAAGTTTGCTTCAAGCTGAAGCCCAAAAATTAAATACTACCGAGCAAAAGATTGTCAATACTGTCAATCAGCAGTTGTCAGAATCTGAAGCTCTTCTCAAGAAAATTGTAAATATCAATAGCGGTACTTTGAATACCGAAGGTGTCAAAGAAGTAGGAGCGATTCTCAGAAAAGAGTTTGATAATTTAGGTTTTCAAACAGAATGGGTTTCATTGCCAGATTCTTTGAAGCGTGCAGGGCATTTAGTGGCTGAAAGAAAAGGGAAAGCAGGCAAAAAACTTTTTTTGATTGGACATTTAGATACAGTTTTTGAAAAAGCAATGACATTTACGCCCTATTCTTATGTAAATGATTCGACAGTAACTGGCCAAGGCGTAAACGATATGAAAGGCGGAGATGTAGTTTTGATAGCCGCTTTGAAAGCATTGCAAGCCAATGGACTTTTAGAAAATACTTCGCTGACTGCCTATTTTACAGGAGATGAAGAAAGTGCAGGACGACCAACCAGTATTAGTCGTAAAGATTTTATCGAAAGAGCCAAGCAGGCTGAAATAGCATTGGCTTTTGAAACAGCCGTAGGTATGAACACAGTGGCGACTGCTCGTAGAGGTTCGAGTGGATGGAAATTAAATGTAAAAGGAGTAATGGGACACTCTTCAACGATTTTTAGTCAGCAAGCTGGATACGGAGCAATTTATGAAGCCGCCAGAATTTTGAATGAATTCAGAGAAAAGTTGAGTCAAGAACGGTATCTAACTTTCAATCCGGGTTTGATAGTGGGAGGTTCTGAAATTAACGATAATAAGGAAGCTATCGGGAAAGATAATATTATTGCTCCAAGAGTAATTGTTTCGGGTGATTTACGCTTTTTAACAGAAAGTCAAAAAGAAAATGCTCGTTTGAAAATGAAAGAAATTGTAGCCCAAAGTTTAAATAAAACAAAGGCTGAAATTACTTTTCAAGATGGCATTCCTGCCATGGAACCTACCAAAGAAAACGAACAACTATTGGCAGAACTTAGCAAAGTAAGCATAGATTTAGGATTCGGCCCTGTACAAGCTGGCGACCCAGGTTCGAGAGGAGCAGGGGATATTTCTTATATTGCCAAGTATGTCGCTTGTTTGGACGGTCTGGGAGCTTCGGGCAGAGGAGCTCATGCACCCGGTGAAACGATGAATATTAAAGAGTTTCCAAAATTAGTGCAACGAACGGCTTTGTTTATTTATAGATTGACAAGGTAATGTATTGATTTCGGATTTCGGATTTCGGCTTTTAAAATAGCTTGTTAAGGAGTATTTATCATATTTCTGAAATCAGAAATCCCAAATATAAATTGTCTCTTCATTGATTTATTAAATAAAAAAGGCTACCTCAAAAATTTTGAGGTAGCCTTTTTTTGATATATAAATTTACTACAATTCTAAAGTACTTAATACATTGTTCATGTTACGAACAGCATCTGCTGATTTAGCAAATAATGCTTGTTCAGCTTCATTCAAGTTGTAGTCGATGATTTTTTCCCAACCAGTTTTGCCTAAAACAACAGGTACGCCCAAACAAATATCAGACTGACCGTACTCGCCTTCTAATAATACTGAACAAGGAATAACACGTTTTTCATCACGAATGATAGACTCTACTACCGATAAACTTGCAGCACCCGGAGCATACCAAGCAGAAGTACCCAATAAACCAGTAAGTGTAGCACCACCCACCATAGTATCAGCAGCCACTTTGCCAAGTGTAGCTTCATCTAAATAATTTGCCACTGGAGTACCGTTCCAAGTAGCCAAACGAGTAAGAGGAATCATAGTAGTATCTCCGTGTCCACCGATTACCGATGCGTGTAAATCATTTGGAGAAACATTCATGGCTAAAGACAAATAGCACTTGAAACGAGCTGAGTCTAAAGCTCCACCCATACCAATAATACGATTTTTAGGTAAGCCAGAAGCCTTCAATGCCAAGTAAGTCATAGTATCCATTGGGTTAGATACAATCACAAAAATAGCATCAGGCGAATATTTCAAAATATTATCAACTACTGATTTTACAATGCCAGCGTTTACACCAATTAACTCTTCACGAGTCATACCCGGTTTACGAGGAAGCCCAGAAGTAATAACCACTACATCTGAATTGGCAGTCTGAGAATAGTCATTTGTAACACCCTTTAATTTAGTATCCCAACCCAAAATGGCAGCAGTTTGAAACATATCTAAGGCTTTTCCTTCAGCAAAACCCTGCTTGATGTCAAGTAATACTACTTCCGATGCTAATTCTTTACGGGCAATGTTATCAGCAGTGGTTGCACCCACAGCTCCTGCACCAACAACAGTTATTTTTGACATAATTGATTTGAATTAATTGTTTTATAAATATGTTGAAAATATAACGCAAAAGTAAGCCATTTGCTTATTCAGAGTTTTTTTTACAAGCCTTTTTTGTAAAATTCTTAGTAAAAGTTTGGTAAATTGTATATTTGTCTTGCGTTAATAGCGTAAATTCGCTGAAAGTAAATGATAATCAATCTACTAAATCATGGAAAATAAAGAATTATTGAGCCGAGTATTAAAATCAGTTTTCTTTAAAACTGCTTCTAAAAAAGCGGGAAAATATGCAGGAGCAGGTTTGGCAATTTTGGAATTATTAAGAGAAACACTCACCAAAGCCAAAGAAGTAGCTCAAAAAGAAAACAAGGGAATCGGACAAGTACTTGCCGACCGAATTACAACGCTCAGTAGAATGGTAAAAGCTTATGTATCGGGGCAATATAGAATAGTGCCTTGGAGTTCTATTTTAAAGATTCTAACAGTTTTGATTTATTTTATTTCACCATTCGACTTTATTCCTGATTTTTTACCAATTATAGGGCTTTCCGATGATTTGGCTTTGGTCATGTGGGTATTTACTTCGCTCAGAACAGATATTGAGAATTTTATCGCTTGGGAAAAAGGTGAATTATTGTCGGAATAGAGCCTTTACAAGGCTCTGTATGCTATTCTGATAAAAGAAAAACTAAAAACTGAAAACTAAAATCTAAAATCATTGCTTATCTTTACGCAAATATTTAATAACTAAGGACATGGAACTTACTTCAATTTTTATCTTTTTAAACATGGGCGGTCCAGAATTAATTTTGGTGGGTTTAGCTGTGTTGTTATTTTTTGGCGGTAAAAAATTACCAGAATTAATGAAAGGCTTAGGAAAAGGCATCAAAGAATTCAAGGAAGCTCAGAAAGATGTTACTGAGCAAATTACTAAAGGCTTAGAAGACGATACAAAATAGTATTAAAGTATTTTTGACCAGAGCATAGTCAAGATGATTTTTCCCGTCTTGACTATGCTTTTGTTTTGTTAAGCAATTGGACAAAATTAAAACTTGGTACTCTTTGTTAGCAAATATTATCAATAAAATTCTCTGATTTTCAGGTATTTATTGACATTACACTAAAATTTAGAATTATTTATGAAAGTATATTCAACCTTAAAAGATATTCAAACAGACCTTTACGCTGGTAGCCTTACTTGTCGCCAGTTAGTAGAATTCTATTTGAGAAATATTGAGGAGAAGAACAAAACGTTGAACGCTTTTTTATCAGTTTTTGATGAAGAAGCTTTAGCAAAAGCTGACGAAATTGATGCTAAAATCAAAGCTGGAACAGCTAAAAAATTGGCTGGGATGGTTTTGGGAATTAAAGATTTGCTTTGTTATAAAGACCACGTTTCACAAGCAGGAAGTAAGATTTTAAATGGTTTTGAATCACAATTTACCGCTACGGCTGTACAAAGAGTGATTGATGAAGATGCCATTATTATTGGTCGTCAGAACTGTGATGAATTCGGAATGGGTTCAACCAATGAAAATTCAGCCTTTGGGCCATGTTTAAATGCGGTGGGTGAAAATCGTGTAGCAGGTGGTTCATCGGGTGGTTCGGCAGTGGCAGTTCAAGCAGATATGTGTTTGGCTTCTTTGGGTACAGATACAGGTGGTTCGGTAAGAATGCCAGCTGGTTTTTGTGGCTTAGTTGGGCTAAAACCTACTTATACTCGTGTATCTCGTTGGGGTTTGATTGCCTACGCTTCTTCATTTGATTGTATCGGGCCTATTACAAAATCAGTTTCTGATGCCGCTATTTTATTAGAAGTAATTGCTGGAAAAGACGAAAACGATAGTACAGTTTCAAGAAAAGAAGTACCTTCTTATTCAAATTATCAGTCAGAAAAGAAAACCTTTAAGATTGGTTATTTGAAAGAAGCCGTAGAAAGTGAAGGTTTGCAAGCAGAAGTAAAAGCTGCCACATTGGCGAAATTGGAGTTGTTGAAAGCCCAAGGTCATCAAGTAGAAGCAGTTGATTTTCCCTTGATAAAATACTTCTTACCTACTTACTATACCTTGACCACCGCAGAGGCGAGTTCAAACTTATCAAGGTTTGATGGCGTTCGTTATGGACATAGAAGTGCTGAGGCTACGGATTTGATGTCGCTTTATAAAAAATCAAGGTTTGAAGGTTTTGGCAAAGAAGTAAGAAAAAGAATCATGTTAGGCACTTTTGTGCTAAGTGCAAGTTATTACGATGCCTACTATACCAAAGCACAAAAAGCCAGACGCTTGATTAAAGAATATACCGATAATTTATTATCTGAATACGACTTTTTGGTTTGCCCAACTACGCCAACCACCGCCTACAAATTAGGAGAAAAAACATCTGACCCATTACAAATGTATTTGGGCGACTTGTTTACCGTTCAAGCAAATGTAGTTGGCTTACCTGCCATTTCAGTTCCAAATGGATTAGATAACGACGGAATGCCAATTGGGTTTCAAGTAATGGCTGGTGCTTTTGAAGAAGCATCGTTATTAGCTTTTGCTCAGGAATTGTATCAAAACTAAAAATTTTGAGTTTTTATCTTTTTACAGATATTAAAATAATTACATTTTATCATTTCCCTTATCCTGAATCTTCACAAAGAAGGATAAGGGAAATTTTTTTAAAGACTAATCTTGTAGTCAATTCACTGTCTGCCGTTTCCATTTTTAATAAAAAAAGCAAAAAGCTTATTTCTTTATTAAAGACTACACATTCTTTTATTAATACAAAATGTTGTTCGTTTTTTAAGTATAATTTAATTAAATTTGTACTTGTTAGTTTTGTAATTGAACCATTAATAAATGATTGACCCATCCTTACCGTATGATACTTGCCACTTTTAGAACATTTAGTCTTGCTTGTTTACTCTTGGTAGGCACAATGACAAATGCCCAAATAACAGCAGGCCCAGACCAAGAAACTGCGAAAACAGATACCACGACGGTAACAAATGTACAGCCAATTGTTGAACCTGAGCCTACTTGGTTAATCGACCCTAAGATTGTAGAGCCTCGTTTATTAGCCCTTCAAAAAGAGATTCCTCTTACATATAATACTGTTACTCATCAGTTTGTAGAGTATTTTGCCTACCGTAAACCTTCGTTTACGAAAACGATGCTCGAACGTAAAGGTGTTTTTTTCCCTTTGTATGAGAAGTATTTAAAGAAATATAATCTACCCGACGAACTGAAGTATTTGTCATTGATTGAATCAGGTCTGAACCCTAAAGTAATATCTCGTGCTGGGGCAGGTGGTTTGTGGCAGTTTATGCCAAAAACTGCTCGTGTAGATTTTGGTTTGAAGATAGATGAGTACGTAGATGAACGTTTTGACCCTGAAAAAGCTACTGAAGCTGCCTGTAAATATATGCGTCAGTTGTATAATATTTTCGGAGACTGGCATTTGGTTTTAGCGGCATACAACACAGGGCCGGGAAATGTGCGTAGAGCTATTCGCAAAAGTAATGGTGGACAAACTTTCTGGGAAATTTACAATTATTTGCCTCGTGAAACCCGTGCTTATGTGCCACAGTATATTGGTATTTTGTACATGATGAACCATGCTGATTCACATGATATTTATGCTGAAAATTTAGAAACAGCACTTCCACACGATACTATCCTTGTAAACTCTTATATTGACTTAGATAAATTCGCCTCTTTGAGTAATATTTGTTTAGAAGATATTCAAAGATTGAACCCACACGTTTTGACTCATATTTTACCAAGTCAGACTCGTAATTTTCAGTTGAGACTTCCTAAATACGACTTAGCTTTTTTCAAAGATAATCGTAAAACAATTTTGGATTCGGCAACTAAAATGCCCGCTTCAATTTTTGAGAAAGCTCAACAAAATACTGAAATATTATTAGCAAGAAGGACTGATGATACTACTTTGAAGGCAAACTTAACTGCCGCTGCGGTTACGGAAAACAAAGAAACGATTGAAGACGACATGGAAGATGTTGTAATCAACAAAAAGCCGAAAAAGAAAGTATATGTAGTGCGTAAAAAAGATAATTTGAGTGATATTGCCGAGCGTTTTGATGTAGATGTTTATGATATTAAAGTGTGGAATCATTTGAAAAACTCTATGATTCAGCCCGGACAAAAATTAGTGATTTTCAAAGAAGTAGCGGTTTCAAGTACGATTAAGTACGCACGTTCAAATCATAAAGACAAAGAAAACGTTCGTAAAGGAAAAGTACGTTTCCATAATGTACAAGATGGCGATACACTTTGGAATATTTCACAACGTTATGGCGGTATTTCAATTGACAAATTGAAAAAGCTCAACGGAATAAAAAGTAATATTGTAAAAGCTGGAATGAAAATCCGAGTTTCATAAACGAAGGCTTTAGCCAACAGACATTAATTTAAAAGTCCGTATGACATTTGTGTTATGCGGACTTTTGCGTATTTTTGAATTTATCAAATATATTCACAAAGGAGAAAATCTATCGTTTAGAAAAGACAACGTAAGAATTTCTATTAATACAAAAGTTTAGATGATTGCCTATATCGACGGTAAATTGACTTATAAAGACCCTGCCTACGTTATTATTGACGTGCATGGTGTTGGCTATGAAATCAAGATTTCATTACAAACCTATGCCGCTTTGCAAGACGGAACAGAACGCTGTAAACTCTACACATTTTTGAATATCCGAGAAGACGCCCATATTTTATACGGTTTTAAAGAACCTGATGAAAAAACACTTTTCTTGGATTTGGTGAGTGTATCTGGGATTGGGCCAAGTACTGCTTTGGTCATGTTGTCGTCGATGTCATCGGCTGAAATTCGTCATGCAATCATGAACGAAGACGTAAAAACGATTCAGAGTATCAAAGGAATTGGAGCAAAAACCGCTCAAAGAGCCATTATCGAACTCAAAGATAAGCTCAGGAAAGAAAATATGTTGGGTACTGCTACGCCTTCGATGTTCCCAGTACAAAGTACCAAAGTGAGAAACGAAGCTTTGGCAGCCTTAGTTACTTTGGGAATACCGAAAAATGTAGCAGAGAAAAGTATAGACGCCATTTTGAAAAAAGAAGGACAAGATATTACGGTAGAACAATTAATTAAAATGGCGTTACGATAATTGTTTTAGTTTTCAAGAAATATTATGTTAAAAAATTACTTCTTGAAAATATTGAGTATCATACAGACGTTTGAAAATAAGGTAAAGAGTCCAACTTTACCTTATTGAGATTGATTAGAGTGTTAATTTCTCAATAGTGCCACATCAAACAAAATACTTCGGTATTTGACTATCAAGCTACTTAACTGTGCAACGAAAAAAGTTTTACTTACTTTCTGGAGGTTTTATATTGTCAGTTTTTGCTTCTCTTGCATGGGTTTCGCCTGTGCGTGAATTAGCACATCATCTGGCACCGAATACTTCACGAAAATTATTTTCTGCTATTACCGACACCACCCTTAAAAAATCGGGTAAATATCCTCGCTTAAAATTAAAAGACCGTCGTGCTACTCGTTTTTCTGAAAAAACGCCTTCTTCTCCATTTGTGGTGAAAGACAATAAAAATTTTAGCACAGATTTTAAATTAGATTCTTCAGGAAAAATATCTGTTTACGAAAAAATCAATAATCTTAACGGCAATCCAGACTATCGCCCTGCTGAACAGCTAAGTATTAAGCAATACTCTACGCTACAAGAAAGTCGGTTTATGCGAGACTATTGGCGAAAATACGCTGCTTCGCAAGATGGAAAAGACGAAACAAAGGGAAGAGGTTTGTTGCCAAAACTTGAATTACCGCCAGCCATTGACAGAATTTTCGGAGGCACTCAAGTGGATTTTAAACCAAACGGATTTGTATTGTTGGACATTGGTTACTTAGGGCAGTTTGTTGATAATCCAGCGATTCCAGTGCAACAACGGTATATCGGAAATTTGAATTTTACCGAACAAGCCAATATCAACTTTCAAGGAAAAATTGGTGACAAGCTGAATATTAATACCAATTTTGATACAAAAGCAAGTTTCAATTTTCAAAATCAATTAAAACTTAACTGGCGAACGAATGAAGAAGATATTTTACAAAATGTAGAAGTTGGAAATACCTCGTGGCAACTCAATAGCCAATTGATACCGGGCGTTCAAAACCTTTTCGGTTTGAAAACTTTGATGCGTTTTGGGAATTTAGACGTAACTACGGTTATTGCACAACAGCGTTCAAAACAAGATTGTATTACGCTAAAAGGCGGTACTCAAGGGAAATCTTTTGAAATAAAATCAAGTGCTTATGATGAAAATAGACACTTTTTCCTTTCAAATTATTTTAGAGATAATTACGAACGCTCGCTCAAGAATTTGCCAATTATTACTTCGGGTATTACTATTACTCGTGTTGAAGTATATGTAACCAACCGAACACAAAGTACTGAAACCTTACGGAATTTGGCAGCTTTCTCTGATTTAGGAGAAGGAAATCCTTATAATAAAATCAGTAAAAATATTCAGCCAATCAACGGTAATGCACAAACTCCCGTTGACAATAAAAACAATGGTTTGTATGATAAGCTAAGAGCCGATTCGGAAGTAAGAAAAGCAGACCAAGCTACTTATCGTTTACAATCAGAATTTGGACTGACCAAAGGAACTGACTTTGATTTATTGCGTGGGGCAAAAAGACTTACTGACCGTGAATTTAAGTTCAGTCCAGAATTGGGATATATTTCATTGATTACTCCTTTGAGAAACGATGAAATTCTTGCAGTTTCCTATGAATATACTTTGAACGGACAAAGACATCAAGTAGGAGAGCTTACAGAAGATTACCAAGACCTTGCCGATGATAAAGTATTGATTTTGAAAATGTTAAAATCTTCAACCATCCGAAACAATCTGGAGCATCCGATGTGGGATTTGATGATGAAAAACGTTTACACACTCAATGCCATGCAATTGTCAAAGCAGGGTTTTCAGTTGAGAGTCGTTTATAAAGATGACCAAACAGGCGTTGATAACCCTAATTTACAAGAAGGGAGAAAGTTGAAAGATGTGCCTTTGATTAGAGTTTTGGGACTTGATAAATTGAATCAAAACGGAGATGCACAAGTAGATGGAAACTTTGACTTTGTAGAAGGCGTAACAGTTGATAGCAAAAATGGTAAAATTATATTTCCTGTACTTGAACCATTTGGCTCAACTTTACAAAAGCAGTTTGATATTGATGAAGCTCAATTAGCAGACAAATATGTGTTTGAAAAACTTTACAGTAGTACCCAAACCGATGCAGCACAAATTACCAGTAAAGATAAATTTTTCATAAAAGGTAGTTATCAGTCCTCTGGCGGAGGCGATGTATCTATTCCGATTGGGGTTGATGCAAAATCAGTACAAGTATCTGTGGGCGGTGTTCCTCTGACGGCAGGAACAGATTATATCGTTGAAGCTCAGTCGGCAAGAGTAAGAATTTTAGATAATACAGGTCTTGCCAACTCTGGTAGAGAAATCAAGATTTGTTATGAAAAACCTGATATTTTCAATAACCAAGTGCGTACTTTATTAGGAACACACTTGGATTATACCGTTGGACAAAACTTCCATTTGGGAGCAACCATTCAACACATGAAAGAAAGTACGCCTAATTTTTTAACCAGAGTACAAATCGGGAACGAACCCGTTAATAATACCATTTTCGGTTTTGACGCTTCCATTCAACGTCCTTCAAAATTTCTTACCAAATTAGTAGATGCTCTTCCTTTGATTTCTACAAAAGAAATGTCAGGAATTGATTTTCAAGGAGAGTACGCACAATTGATACCGGGTGTAAATAAGGCAGTGCAAGACAATGCTTTTATTGATGATTTTGAAGCAAGTAGAAGTATTTTTAGCTTGAGCAGTCAGGCGACATCTTGGAAACCTGGCTCAACGCCTTTGATGTTTCCTGATGCAGCCACTAATACTTATGCCAGTGCTTATAAAAGAGCAAAAATTTCGGCTTATATCGCCGATTTCAGTTTGTACGGAAGTGGCGGTTATGATATTAACGTGAGTGGAGTAAGTGCGGAGGAATCAGCGAAGTTTGCTTACGAAAGAGCCGTTTCGGTAACAAGTTTATTCCCCAATCGCCAGTTAGCCAACAATATTACAGGGCTTCCATTGGCAGTTTTAGACATTGCTTATTTCCCGGGAGAAAGAGGCTTGTACAATTATTCAACAGATTTGAACGATAGAGGTTTCTTGAATAATCCAACGCAAAACTTTGGAGCTATCACTCGTGCCATTACTTCGGATACCGATTTTGACAATGCCAATATTGAAACCTTAGAATTTTGGATGATGAATCCCTTGATTGAAGGCGATTTAGGAATTGTAAGAGCCACAGGCGATTTAGCAGTGGATAGAGTAAATAGCCAAAGAAGAAATCAAACTGGGGGAAAATTGATTTTTAATATTGGTGATATTTCAGAAGATTTTGTGCCAGATGGATTTTCAAATTTTGAAAATGGTATTCCTGCGGGTGAAAAAATTACTTCTGGTACATCTTTAAATGTAGAACAAACCATTTGGGGACTTGCTCCGCATCAACAGTTTGTAACGAATGCTTTCTCAAGTACTTCAGAAAGAAGTTTACAAGATGTTGGTTTAGACGGACTACCCAACAGAGCTACCGCTGACAATGAAAACCTAAATGAGCAGAAATTTTTTAGTACTTATTTAGATGAAGTTCGTAAAAAAGTAACCGACCAAACGGCTTTATTAGAATTTGAAAGCGACCCATCAGGAGATGATTTTGTCCATTATCTCAACGAAAAATATAACAATACTTCAAGTGTTGTACTTCGTTATAAAAATTACATGGGGCTTGAAAACAACTCGCCTACTACTTCGGCTTCTGCCAATACAAATTCTGGTTATACAGAATCGAGTAACCAACAACCCGACCGTGAAGATTTGAACAACGATAACACCGTAAATGATAACCAAGCTTATTATCAGTACGAGTTAGATTTGAAACAAGAAAAAATGGTGGTTGGACAAAACTATATTGTAGATAAAATCACCGAAAACGGCGTAGATTGGTTCTTGTTCAGAATTCCAATCAAAGAATATACTTCAAAAGTAGGGAATGTCAATGGCTTTAAATCCATGAGATTTATCCGTACTTTCCTGACAGGTTGGGAACAACCCGTTGTACTTCGTATGACTTCGTTCCAACTTTCAGGTTTTCAATATCGTAAATATACAGGAGAACTTACGCCAAGAGGTTTGCAGGATGTACCAGAACCTTATGATGCCAATTTTAGAATCACGACCGTCAATATCGAAGAAAATGGCCCAGCCAATAAAGGAAATAATACTGTACCTTATGCAGTTCCGCCCGGTTTTGTTCGAGACAGAGATATTACTACCATTACTAACGCACAACTGAATGAACAATCTTTGAGCTTATGTGTAGATGGTTTGCGTGACGGAGATTCAAGAGCAGGTTTTAAAAATACACTTTTTGATTTTATCAATTATAAAAACCTTAAAATGTTCGTCCACATGAACAGTGCCAACAACGATGTGGAAGACAAAGTATCAGCTTTTATCAGAATTGGTACTGACTTGACAGACAACTATTATGAAGTAGAAACTAAAGGTTTGAAACAAACACATTATGCTACTTCATTGACTTCGGAAGAAGTTTGGCGTTCAGAAAATGAAATTGATATTCCTTTTGCTGTTATCAAAAGTGTAAAATTAGAACGTGACCGACTTGGAAAGAGTCTTACTTCGCCATACAGAAAAGAAGTAGTCGGCAATAATGGACACACGTATTTTGTTACCGTTGTGGGTCGTCCCGACCAAAGTGCTATTCTAACCACAATGATTGGTGTAAGAAACCCAAAATCAGCCGATGAACAAGCAAAATCTTTTTGTATTTGGGTAGATGAACTACGAGCATCAGGCTTTGACCAAACTTCTGGACAAGCCGCTCTTGGAAAATTAGGCTTGAAATTGGCAGATTTTGCCAATGTAACGATGAGTGGTTCGTTTAAAAACTTTGGTTTTGGAGGAGTACAATCGAAGATTTCAGAAAGAGCCAGAGAAAATACGATTGAGTATGGTATCGCTGCCAATATTAATATCGACAAGCTTTTTCCTGAAAAATGGGGAATGAAAATCCCACTTTACGTAAGCTATGATAGAAGAAATGTAGCACCCACTTATAACCCGCTCGACCCAGACATTTATCTTGACAGTACTTTAGCCACCATTTCTAACCCGATTGAGCGTGAAAAGTACCGAAAAATGGTACAAGATAATACTGAAAGAAAGGGTATTAATTTAACCAACGTTCGGAAAATAAAAACCAAACCTAATGCAGTTACGCATTTGTGGGACATTGAAAATATCAGTATTACCTACGCTTTTGCTGAAACAAAAAGAAGTAGTATTCTGATTGATGAATACCGACAAACTTCGCATAGAGGAGGGCTGAGGTACTCTTACACCAATAATCCGAGGTACATTGAACCATTTAGGCGAATGAAAACCGAACATCCATTACTCCAGTGGGTGAAAGATTTTAATATTGCTCCTTTACCTACTTCCGTAACTCTGCGTGCTGAAATGGATAGAAGTTTTGTAAAAACGCAATTACGAAATGCACAAGTAAGCCTTTCGGGAAGTAGTGGAATACCGATTCTAACGACCGACGGCGTAGCTCCGATGTTTGAGAAGTACTGGACTTTTAATCGTTTTTATAATTTAGGTTGGAATTTAACTAAAAGCGTAACTCTCAATTATAGTGCTACTGCCAACGCCATTATTGATGAACCTTATGGAGAACTAACGACTCAGAAAGACCGAGATTCAGTAAATGCCAATTTACGACGCTTTGGTCGTGTGAAAAATTTCGACCAACAAGTAAACTCAGTTTGGCGTTTACCATTGAATAAATCACCGCTAACCGACTGGATGACGGCAGAGTATTCGCATCGTTTTGGTTATACTTATGCGGCGAATTCTTACAACATTGTAGATTCATTAGGAACACCTTTTGGAAATATTATTAAAAATACCAGAAACCGAGGAATCACTGGAAAAATAGATTTAGTAGCACTTTACAACCGTGTAAGAGCTTTAAGAATTGCCAATCAACCAAGAGTTATCAGGAAAAATATTGCTCGAAATCCGGGTGACGATGAAGAAATTATAAAACCTCAGTCCAACATTCTCAAAAGTATTACTCGTTTGTTGATGACTGTCAGGGGAATTAATGTCAATTATAATATTGATGAATCTACGACTTTGGCTGGTTTTATGCCAAATCCCGGTTTGTTTGGGATGAACAACCAAAGTACAGCACCCGGTTTTGGTTTTATTACAGGAAGTCAGGATGGTAATATTCGTTTCAGGGCAGCCGAAAACGGTTGGCTTACTAAAAGTACAGTTCAGAACGTTCCATTTGTACAAACCCGAACGCAAAATTTCACCTACCGAAGTGCTTTAGAACCTGTCAGAGATTTCAAAATTCAGATTGAAGGAAAATGGAGTAGGACAGATAATTATCAAGAGTTTTTCAGACCCGCTTCGGTTGGGGGAGAATTCCAAAGTCAAAGTCCTGTACGCTCTGGAAATTACAGTATGTCATTTTTATCTTTCTTGACTACCTTTGATAGTAATTCACCAGATGACAATTCCGTGATTTTTAATCGTTTTAGAAGTTATCGTCAGATTATTTTAGAAAGACTTAATTCACAGAAATCTGGTTCTGGCGAATACAATCTAAACTCACAAGATGTATTAATTCCTGCTTTTTTTGCGGCATACAGTGGCGTTTCACCGAATAAAGTAAGCTTTTCACCTTTTGTGAATTTACCTTTGCCCAACTGGCGAGTAGATTACAATGGTTTAACCAATGTACCGTGGTTTAAGCAAAGATTTTCAACGATTTCGCTGACACATTCTTATACTTCTACTTATAGCGTAGGAAATTTTGTGTCATCTTTGGAATATACAGACCCATTCCAATTGACTTTAGATAATTTGATGTATCCACTGTCATCTAAAGTAAATTCAGACGGTACTTTGATACCCGTTTTTGTGATGAGCGTAATCAAATTTGAAGAGCGTTTTGCTCCATTTGTAGGTTTTAATGCTATTACAAAAAGTAAAATTTCTTTGAAATTTGAATATAACCAAGATAGAACAGTAGGTTTGAATTTAGCGAACTCGCAAGTAAATGAACTAAGCAATAAAGATTTGACGGTAGGAATGGGCTTTACCAAAGCCAATATGTTAGTACCTTTCAATGTAAGAGGCAGAAGAGTAAGGCTTCCGAATGATTTGAAATTTAGTGCTAATTTGACAATCAGAGACACCCGAACGATTCAGAGAAAATTAGATGCAGAAACAGTTGTTACGCAAGGATTTATCAATTTTCAATTCCGTCCACAGGCATCTTACAACGTAAATAAACGCCTAAGTGTGAATGTTTACTTTGATAAAATGTTTAATAATCCATTGGTTTCAAACTCTTATTATCGTTCAACAGTGGCAGCAGGTTTCCAAGTACGCTTTAGTTTATCTGAATAAAACAGCTTGATTATTGATAGGCAAGGTTTTTGAACTTTACTAATTTTAATTTAACTTGCGAGCCAATTTAAAAATCAACAAAAAATCGACAGAGATGAATTTTCCAGCAGAGCTTCGTTATACAAAAGAACACGAATGGGTGAAATTAGAGGGTGATATTGCTATCGTAGGAATCACAGATTTTGCACAAGGTGAATTAGGTGATATTGTTTACGTAGAAATCGAAACAGAAGGACAAACCTTAGCACAAGACGAAATTTTTGGTTCAGTTGAAGCTGTAAAAACAGTTTCAGATTTGTTTTTACCAGTAGCAGGCGAAGTTTTAGAAGTAAATGAAGCTTTAGTAAACGCTCCTGAATTAGTAAACTCAGACCCTTATGGTGAAGGCTGGATGATTAAAATGAAAGTAGCTAATCCTGCTGACGTTGAAGCTTTGATGGATGCTGATACTTACCAAGCACACGTTGGACATTAATCCAAAATAGATACTTGATAAAGCCCTGACAGTCAGGGCTTTTTTTTGATACACAAATCTCTGCATGATTCCAATCTATCAGAATAAGGTTCGCTACAAATTAAGTGATTAGTAAAAAGTGATTGGTGATTGTTATTTTAGGTAGCTGACAATCAAAATTTTACCTAAATCAAAACGTCACTTAAATTGTGTTCATTACTTATATTGAGAGTATCCACCAAAATTGATTTAAAGAAATAGACATCAAAGACAATCAAAACACAAATAGAACATTTAAGTCTTGGTAAAAAATATGAAAATTCTGATTCGTTCCGCTAAAATTATTGCTAAGAACTCTGACCTCAACGGACAGGTAAAAGATATTTTTGTTGAAGAAGGCATCATTCGTCATATAGATGAACAAATAAATCTTGAAGCAGACGAAATTATAGAAGGTAAAAATATTTGTGTTTCAATAGGTTGGTTCGATTTAAGAGTACATCCCAAAGAACCGGGCTACGAACACAAAGAAAGTTTTGAGTCGATGGAGGCTGCCGCTTTGGCTGGCGGATTTTCTGAAATTGCTTTATTGCCCAATACCAAACCAGTAGTACAAACTCGTGAGAGTGTAAAATATTTACAAAGAGCAGGGGAGAAGGTGAAGTTTCACCCGATGGCAGCCGTTACTTTGAAGTGCGAAGGTAAAGATTTTACCGAAATGATTGACCTTCACGAAGCGGGTGCAGTTGCCTTTACCGATGGCGAACATCCCATCCAAAATCCTGATATTCTCTTAAAAACTTTACAATACCTTTCTCAATTTGGTGGCGTACTTATCAATCGTCCTGAAGAAACAAATCTTACTCATTTCGGGCAAATGCACGATGGTATGATGAGTACTTTTTTGGGCATGAAAGGAATGCCACAAATGGCAGAAGAAATTATGTTGATGAGAGATTTGAAATTGCTTGAATACCTTATCAATACGCCTTTTACAGAAATTCCTACGGATAAAAGTCTATTGCATTTTGCAGGAATTTCGTCGGCTGAATCGGTGAATTTAATTAGAATGGGTAAAGATATGGGGCTTCCGATTACTTGTGATGTATCCGCTCATCAGCTTTGTTTTACCGAAAATGATTTGGTTGATTTTAATACAAACTTCAAAGTAAATCCTCCTTTCCGTACTCAGGAAGACGTAGAGGCACTTTGGAAAGGCTTGGAAGATGGAACAATTGATGCCATTGTTTCAGACCATAATCCACAGGACGAAGAGGCAAAGAAATTGGAATTTGATATGGCGGAGTTTGGTGTAATTGGTTTGGAAACACTTTTCGCTGCGGCTAATACTTATAATGAAAGTATGGACTTGGCGGATTTGATTGAAAAAATTACGGTAAATCCACGTAAAATTTTGAGACTTCCTATTCCTAAAATTAAAGAAGGAGTAAAGGCGAATTTAACGGTATTTTCGGAAGATGAAGAATGGATTTATCGTGAAAAGAAAATTGTTTCAAATTCAAAAAATTCACCTTTTATTGGAAAAACTTTAAGAGGAAAAGCTATAAGTGTAATTGTGTAAGCTTTGAGCTATAAGCTGTGAGCGATGAGCTATGAGTTATGAGCTTGTGAGTCAACTTTCAACTTTGTTTTACTCATAGCTCAAGGCTTATAGCTCAAAGCTTAAATCTCATAGCTCAAATCTCACAGCTCGTAGCTAAAAAAATCAAAAAAATGTTTAATAAATCATTTATCAAAACCATTGTTCTTTACGGTTTATTGGCTGGTTTTCTTACTTTAGGATACTGTCTGTTTGTAAAAAGTCTTGGACAAGTACCTTTAGATGGCAAAAAAGCACCTTCTGTTTTGCTAAGTTTTGTTTGTATGGTTTTGGCTGTTCGTGCATATCGTAAGAATAACACTGACCAAACTTTACATTTTTGGGAAGGACTTGCCGTAGCAAACCTTACGAATCTTTTCGGAGCAATTGTAAGTGCTGTTGGACTTTATTTTTGGTTAAGTTCATCTGGAAATACCATTTTATCTGACTATATTTCACAAACAATTCAGATGCTTCAAATGCCTTCTGTAAAAAATGGATATATCAAAGAAATGGGTGTAGAATCGTTCAACAGTATTATTGCCGCTTTTAAAGTATTATCGCCAAAAGATATTGCTGTTGACGAAATCATTGGTCTGAAAGGAAAAATCCCTTTAGGAATCCTTGTTTCAATTATGATTTCTCTGTTTTTTAGAAAGCAATATGTGTATATTAAAAACAAGTAACAATGGAAAATCAAACAACTACTACTCGAATTGCTCTTAAATGGGGATTGATTTCTGGGATTATCTCCATTATTTTATCATTGGCAACCCAATTTTTAGGTATTAAGAATACTGGCGATGCTTCTATTGGTTTTGTTCTAAGTATTATTGCTTTGGCATTTACTTGCTTGATACAAGTATTGGCAATGAAAGATTTTAAAAGTCAAAACAACGATTTGATGACCTACGGACAAGGTTTGGGAATTGGTTTGTTGGCTGGAACAGTTTGGGGAGTTGTTTCTGGAGGTTTCAATATGCTTTACATTAAATATATTGATAATTCAGAAGTAGTGCGTCAGGCGAATATGATGCGTGAAAAAATGGAAGAACAAGGCGGTTCAGAAGCACAAATGGAAATGAATGAGAAAATTATTGCTTGGGCTACCGACCCAAGTTTAGCTTTCATCGTTACGATTTTTATGGGTTTTCTAACTGGATTATTGCTGGCTTTGGTCATTTCTGCGATTCTGAAAAAGGAAAAATCAATTTTTGAGTAAGCGTTCAGCATTTGCAAAAGATAATTTATTATGTATCAAATCTTCAAAAAAGAAGTCAATACTTTTCTTAGCTCCTTGGTAGGCTATATTGTTATTGGTGTTTTTTTTACGGCTACTGGTTTATTTGTATGGTTTTTCAAAGACAATATTCTTGACTTTGGCTATGCAGATTTGTCTTCTTTTTTTCAAGTTGCTCCTTTTATCTTTTTGTTTCTGATACCTGCTATTACCATGAAGGCTTTTGCGGAGGAAGTAAAAACGGGAACTATTGAGTTACTGTTTACTAAACCGCTTTCAAAATGGCAGATTATTCTCGGAAAGTACTTTGCTTGTTGCTATTTGGTATTGTTATCTCTTCTGCCTACGGCAATTTATTATTACTCTGTATATCAGTTGGGCAATCCACAAGGAAATATTGATACCGCCGCCGTCATTAGTTCTTACTTGGGGCTTTTCTTTTTGGCTTGTGTATTTGTGGCAATTGGAATTTTTACTTCTTCATTAACCGACAACCAAGTAACTGCTTTTATTCTGGCATTTACGATTTGTTTGTTTTTGTATTATGGAATCGGACAATTAGCACAATTATCATTCTTGGGTGATTTTGCCTATATTTTTAATCAATTAGGTCTTGATTATCAATACGATGCTTTAGGTAAAGGCTTGATTGATTCCAGAAATCTTATTTACTTTTTTTCAGTGATATTCATAGCTCTTTGGGGAACAAAATTGAAATTATCGACGATTAGATGAGTTTTTTTATTGAGATACAAGAAGCAAGATACAAGATTTTAGACTTTAGGACTTTAAGATTTAGGACTTAAAGACTTTAAGATACAAGATTCAAGAAACAAGATTTTAGATTTTTGATTTTATGACTTGGGACTTTATAGCTTTAAGATACAAGAAGTAAGATTTTAGACTTTAGGACTTCAAGAAGTAAGATTTTAAATTTAAGACTTAAAAAGCAAAAAAAAGCTCAAAGCTAACTGCTCATAGCTCACAGCTAAAAACAATACAATTCATGCTATTTCATAATATTACTTATAATATCGACTTAAACGCTGAGGCGGATTTTTTGGATTGGATGCGAACTACACACATCCCAAATGTTATGCGTACTGGTTTTCCGAAAAGCTTTAAAATGCTGAAATTACTTACTGAAATTGATAATGGCGGAGTTACTTACTCTGTGCAATATTTTTTTGATAGTATTGAAGGTTTTGAAGTATATGAAAATGATTATTTAGACGACCTAAACTTGTCAGTTGATAAACGATACCGAGGAAAGTATGTGTTTTTTGCGAGTTTACTTCAAGAAATTTTTTAAACCATTTTAAGCAATGTAGCATTACATTGCTTATTTTGTTATTAATTAAAACCTCTATAAACATCTCTGATATTACTATGAAAAAAGGCTTGCTTCTATTTTGCTTCATTTTAGTTGGCTTTTGTGCCACTGCTCAAGATTATTATAAAAAAGATACCACCGTGTCCGTTCCCAGTATTTTCATCATTCGTTTGAAAGATGGCACGCAATTACTTGGTAAAATCATTGAGCAAAATACCGTTGAAAGTAAAATCCAAACTGAAAATATGGGGCTTGTTACAGTAAAAGCCGACCAGATTTTGAGTATGGAATTGTACGATAAAAATAAAAGTACTTTCAATAAATCGTATTATGAAAACCGATTTGTAAATCGCTTTATGTTTACACCCACCGCATTTCCAGTAGAAGCCGAAGCCGTAGAATACCACAATATAATGGTTTATTATAGCGAGTTTGCTATTGGTGTTACCAAAAGGCTAAGTGTTGGAGCAGGCTTTTTTACTATTATTCCAACTGAATTTTATAATTTAAAAGCTAAACTAAACGTCATATCCAACAAAAAAGTAAATCTATCTGTTTCTGGAAATCTTTTAGGAGGAGATCATATTGGACATACTTTAGCCGTAATTCCTTCGCTGAGTTTAGGAAAGAAAGAAGAGTTTTTTAATATAAGTCCAGTTTTTTTTGTAGAAGATAACAGTGGAAGTGTAGGAGTATCAATCGGATACATGAAAAAAATATCGCCGAACCTTACCTTCTTTACTGAAAACTTTTTTGCTTTAGATAACGGATTGAGTATTGAGGATGGATTTGTATTTTCGGGAGGCTTACGTTTCGATAGAGCAAGACATGCTTTTGATATAAACATTGCTTTTCCAGCAGGTTTAACATCAAGTGACTCAAAAGTATTTTTAATTCCCACTGTTGGCTATCATTTAAAACTTTCTAAATAGAATTATTGCTATAACAGGATAAAGTTTTTGTTGAATAAACGTAATTTGAGTTTTATTCTAAAGCAAACTCAAAATTAACTATGTCCAATTCTAAACAGCAAAACTCCAGAAGAGATTTTCTAAAAAAAGGTTCTTTAGCCGTTGGTAGCTTTTTTATTGTTCCTCGGCACGTGCTTGGTAAAGGCTTTATTGCCCCAAGCGATAAACTTAATATTGCAGCCATCGGTGCAGGTGGTAAAGGTCAATCTGATATTATAAATGCCTATAACAATGGAACTTCCAACGTAGTAGCGCTTTGTGATGTCGATTTTTCAAGAGCTAAAACTGCCTTTGATAAATTCCCTAATGCTAAAAAATACCGTGATTTTAGAGTAATGTTGGATGAAATGCGTTCGGATATTGATGCCGTAACGATTTCAACGCCCGACCATTTCCATGCTTATGCAGCCATGGCTTGTATGCAGCAAGGAAAGCACGTTTATGTACAAAAACCATTAACGCATAATATTGCTGAGGCTCGTTTATTGACAAACGCTGCCAGAAAGTACAAAGTAGTTACACAAATGGGAAATCAGGGGTCTTCAAACCCTGCTCAGAATGTAGCGATGAAATGGTTTGATGAAGGTAAAATTGGACCAGTACATACCGTAAATATTTGGACAAACCGTCCTGTTTGGCCACAAGGTATTCCAGTGCCAACAGACAAACCAAAATTAATTGATGCTATGTCTCCACAAGACTGGGATACTTGGGTTGGGCCGGCTCAATGGGTTGACTATCATCCATTGTATCATCCATTCAAATGGCGTGGTTGGTGGAATTTTGGTACAGGTGCTTTAGGAGATATTGGCTGTCATACAATCGACTCTGCTTTTAGAATTTTAGGTTTGGGCTATCCAACAGAAGTAGAATGTAGCGTTGGAGCGGTATTTATTAAAGATTGGACGCCAGAGTACATTCCAGAAGGTTGTCCGCCTTCGTCTCATGTGGAAATTAAATTCCCTGAAACCAAGAAGAATAAAACACCAATGAAAATGATTTGGATGGATGGCGGTATCAGACCAATGCACCCAGACTTGATTCCTGCCAATGAACCAATCAGTAATGATGCTGGAGCAAACGGTATTATCTTGACAGGTACAAAAGGAATTATGACTATCGGAATGTATGGCAATGACCCTAAAATCTATTTGAAATCAGGTGAGAAAATCGAAATGCCAAAAGATATTCCAAGCGATGTGAAAGGATTACCTGAGTACGGACACCAAGTAAGTTGGACAAATGCTTGTAAGGCAGGTTTTGAAAGTAAAGAACACAAAGCTTTAACTTCTTCGTTTGATTATTCTGGGCCACTTACTGAAACTGTTTTGATGGGTAATTTAGCCATTCGTAGTTATATGCTTCGTAAAAAGAATGAAAGAGGTGGATTTGATTTCTATGGAAGAAATAAATTACTCTGGAATGGCAACGATATGAAAATCACTAATTTTGATGATGCCAATCAATTTGTTGGTCGTGAATATCGTTCTGGCTGGAAAGTTGCAGATTTATAAAAATTGATAAGTATCAAAAAAAGCCGTCAAAAATTTAATTTTGACGGCTTTTTGATTTTGAAAATTAATGTTACTTCCCAGTTAAGAAACTAACTTCTTTTGAAGATTGATTTCCCAAGTAGTCTGTTCCTACAATTTTGATGGTATATTTTGTATTTGGTTTAAATCCATTCACGGTAGTAGTGTACAATTTCGCTGGCTGACCATTAATACTATATGTAATAGTTTTTAAGCCCGCCAAAACGTCTGTTCCTGCCAGAGAGAAGCCAACTTTTGAAGGATATACTTCTAAGCCTTGTTTGCTACTGATACTTCCTACGGTAAAGAAATTGAATAATTCTGGGCCTTCAATATCACTAATAAATGTAAAGGCAGCTACATTACGGTTGTTTACATTGTCATAACCGAAGTATTCAAATGTATGAACGCCCTTTTGTGTCATTTTGATTGGCGTTGTGTAATCATTCTCAATCAGCTTACCATCAAAACTATATGTAACTTTTTGTAAACCAGATTCTGGGTCAACAGCATTTAGTTTAATAAAATTGTTTGGTCCTAAAAGCATCGTGTCTCTTCTAATCACAACATCACCAATAATTTCATGCGAGAGCGTAGGCCCTGTCAAGTCAACATATACTTTACTTACACTGTGTTTGTACTCTTCATAACCAACTCCTGTTACACCCGTAGTTTGATTATCTAAATTATCAATTGAATAGTAGCGAATGCTGTGTAAACCCGAAATACTTGGCAAATAGAACGGATTGCTATAAGTAGTAAATGGCTGATTATCAATAGCATATTTTACTACTTTAACGCCTACTTTATTATCAATGGCTGTTAATTTTAATTTCGTTTTTCCAGAGAAATAAATGATATTATTGGCAATGTATCTATCTCCCAAAATATCAGCAGCCATCAAAGGTGAGCTTTTATCGAGAAAGAAATCGAATTTTTTCTCTGGTTCTTGGTTATTGACATTATCCGTTGAATAATACGCCAAAGTATGTTGTCCTTCATTTAATGCCGAAAATGGAATCGAAGCACCATCATAAGGAACATAATTCCCATTATCAAATTTGTAGTAAGTTTGTTTCAACCCAGCAATGCTATCAACCATATTGAAATACATTTTACTGGTAAAAGAAACTGCTTTTTCGTCTGTAATACCATTTACGTTCAAATTGGTAAACGGCGGAGTATTATCTACCGTAAAAATTTGCTCTTGTACTTTTCCTGCATTTCCTACACGGTCACTGGCGAAGAATTTAAGCGTATAATTGCCCTGAGTTGATAATTTTTTCTCAGTGTGATATACTTCAAAAGGACTACTGTTGATTGAGTAGAAAATAGATTCAACCCCACTGGTTTTATCAGTTGCTTGCAAATTGAAATTGACATAAGGGCCATAAAAAACTTTTCCAGTAGCATTAACATATTTTCTGAAGCCATTATAAAAAGTAACGCCCGTTTCTGGGGCTACACCATCGGCATATACTTCTAACATTACTTCTTGCAAGGGCTTCACAGGTTCTTTGGTAACAGGGTCAACTGCGTTTTTAGAACGAATGAAATTAACGCCTTCGGTATCTAAATAAAAAGGTACAGAGTACTTTTCATTTGAAGATTTTTGTAAAAGTTGTTCAGCGTGGTCGGGGGTGGTTGAAACCCAAATATATACTGGCAATTTTTTGTTCCAGTATAATTTACCTGTTGAATTATCTTTAAAATACTTTGGTTTGATAGTTTGGGCAGTTTGTGCCGAAGCATTAAATGCCAAAGCTGCCAAAATCATTGATTTTAAAATGTTTTTACGAATCATGGTTTGTATTCAAGGTTACAGTAATGGTAGTTCCTACGTTTTCTTCACTGGTGACAACAAGGCTACCACCGCATATTCTTATAAAGTCGTTGCAAAGTACAAGCCCAAGTCCTGTTCCTTTTTCATTATTAGTACCATAAGTGGACTTATTGCTCTTTAAGTTAAATAAGGTTTGCACTTTTTCAGCACTCATGCCTACGCCGCTATCAATTACTTTAAATTCTAATAAATCGTCACTTAATCTTTTTCCCGTAATGGTTACTGTTCCTTCTGCTTTTGTGAATTTTAATGCGTTTTGAATTAAATTTCTAAAGACAATCTTGGTCATTTCTACATCAGAATGAGCCACCAAGCTTTTAGGTACTTCATTTTTAAGCGTAATGATTTTTCCTTCGGCTATTCTTTGTAAAAGATTTACGTTTTCTTCTACTACTTGGTTTACATTTACGGCTTGTAGTTTAGGCGTAAGTTCAGCCATTTGGGTTTTTGCCCAGTTCAATAAGTTGTCTAATATATTAGAAATCTGAGAGTTTTCAATGTTCAATTGTTCCAAAATCTCTTGAACATCTTCTGGAATATCATCAAATTCTTCTAAAATCATAAAGAAACTCTTCAATGAACCAATTGGTCCACGAAGGTCGTGTGCGATAATTGAAAAGATTTTATTTTTTACATCATTTGAAATCGCTAATTGCTCTTTTTGCTTGGCGATTGCGATATTTTGTTGATGTAATTGCTGATTCTGTTGTTTGATTTTTCTACTGTTCAAATAAATAATCGTAGCAATAATTAATACCGCTAAAGTAATGATGATTGCTATCACCCAAACATACCATCTTTCTTTTTTAAGAATATCGGCTTCGGCTTGTTTGGCTTGTGCTTCTGCTTCTTCTACTTTAATCTGTTTTTTTTGAAGTTCTACAATTAATTCTGCCTTCGTAAAATTTTTATAAAGTTCTTTGTAAGCATTATTTTTAATCCGAAGTAACTCTTTACTTTCTTCTAATTTCTTCTCGTTTTGTTGAAGCTCAATTTCTTTTGTTTTGGCATTCAACTCTGCAATTTGCTTATTGAGGCTTTCCTTTTGCAATTCATAATCCAGTTTTTCAACTTTATTTTTTTGTTCGGCATCATGGAAAGATTTATACAACTTAAAGTATTTGATAGATTCATCAACGTTCCCCATTTTTTCGAAGGTTTCGCTCAACATCGCATAGGCACTCGACATCTCGTTTGAGTTGTTGACTTCCCTTGCTAAACTAAGTGCTTCTTGTAGGTCTTTAATGGCTTCATTGTATTTTCTTACGTTGTTATAAACTACTGCTCTATTTTTTAGAGATGAGATAATACTGATGGGTTCTTTATTGATGCGTCTGGCGGCAAGTGTCAGCGAAAAGTGATACAAGGCTTTTTCGTAATCTTGCACATCGGCATAGAGCATTCCTAAATTGTTGTGAAGCATCGCTACGCCGTTGCGGTTGTCAATGGCATAGTTAAGTTTCAAACTTTTTTCATAAAAACTGATGGCTCTTTTATACTGATTGTAGTTCCAGTAAATGAAGCCAATTTCATTCATCATTCTGGATGCTTCTTTTAAATTATTAGCTTGATTGTAGGATTCATACAAAGCTTGGTATTGAGCTACCCGCCCTGAGTCGCTACGATTCAGAGGAAGTACCTGTGCCTTTGAAGGAAGACTAAAGGCGAATACAAGAATGTATAATAGATTTAATAGTGGCCTATTCAAATACATATTGAGAATATAAAAGAAACTTCATTTGCAAAATTAAGGCTTTTATACTACAATTTTTTCTTTTAAGTCTTTTTTTCATGAACACCACTTCAAAAAGTACAAGAATGCAAGCGAATTTATAGGATTTAATGAATATCTATTTTTTTAGCAAGATATTTGCTCTTGGTATTTTCTGAAATAATTGCTGTTTTTTAAGATTCACCCAACCTTTGTTTTGACTACTTTTTTTGATAATATTTTTATTTTTTACATCAAATAAAGCTCATTAAACTTGTTGATTTAAGACATTATGTATAAGTTTATTTGTGGAAGTACACAAGAAGAATGATTTCTTCTCGCTTGTCTTACAGCATTTATTGGGTGATACATGCTAACTAAATAAATCAAATACTCCTGTTCAATGGCTTTTGACTATTTTAGTTCTGAATAGGTTTAATTTTAAAATATGATAAACTTGATTTATACTTTACCGATTTTTCTGAGATTGAAACAAAAACTTATCATAAGTTTATTTTCAGCGATAATATTGGTATTGATGTTGAATGAGAATCTATTGGCTCAATCTGAAAATATAAAGTCTTTACATGAAAAGCTTAAAACAGCTAAAAAAGACACGGATAAAGTAAATGCTTACTACGCTCTCTCAAAATTTTATTGGAATAGAAACTCCGACAGTGCTTTATTCTTCGCCCAACAGTCTCTAACCCTTTCAAAAGCATTAGGTTTTCAAAAAGGCATAGCCCTTGCTAATATTTCAAAAGGGTTAGCCTTAGTTTCAAAAGCACAACTTCCAGAAGCCTTAGCGTATTACTTTGAGGCATTAAGAATAAGTGAAGAATTAGGGCTAACCGAAGTGCAAGGAAATGCCTTAAACGCTATCGGAATTGTTTATGCTCAATTAAAAGATTTCCCTAAAGCTCTCTACTTTTACAAGAAGTCTTATAAAATTGCTATTCAACAAAAAAAGCCTGACAAACACAGGATTCATAGTGTTTTGGTAAACATTGGCGAAATTTTTAAGGATAACTCCAAATCCGATTCTGCCATTGTTTATAATCAAAAAGCCTTGAGCATTGCCACTCAACTAAAAGACTCACTGGGAATCGCCATAACTCTTTACAATATAGGTGAAAATTTAATGATTCAAGGGAAGTATCCACTTGCTCTAAAATACATTAATAAATCATTGAGTATCGCCACTGCAACTAAGGATGTAGAGGGAATAGTTTATTGCCATAGTGCCTTTGCCCTTATCAATTACTATACAGGAAATTATCAACTAAGCTTGTATTATGGGAAAATGGCATTTGAAGAGAATAAACAACTTGGGATTCAGGAGCTTGGTCGTGTGATTGATAATACTTTGTATATGACCTATTTAAAAATGGGTGATTATAATAAAGCTCTTTACTTTAGAAATCTTGAAATTGCTCTCAAAGATTCTGTGATTGGCATTGAGCGGTCGAGAATGATTGCAAAAATGTCAGTGATTGAGCTCGAAAAAAAGCAGCAGCAAGTAGATGGTTTACGAAATGAGAAACTAATTGACCAAAAAGAACTTGCAAACATCAAACTCAAACGTGATTTTATAACTGTTTGTGCTTTGTCTTTACTATGTATTGTAGTTTTTTTAGTAAGAAACTATCTTGCTAAACGAAAGTTGATACTTAAACTTGAAGAACAAAACAATGAGATTGTAGAGAAGAATAAACATTTAGAAGAACTTATCTTAGTTAGAAACAGAATGTTTTCTATCATTGGGCATGATTTACGTGGGCCTATACATTCAATCAAAGGGATGATGGAGATGTTGGGAATGGAGGAATTGGATGAAGAAGAGAAAAAGTTTTTTATCGAAAAGGCTTCCCAAAGCTTGAATGTTACCGCCAATTTGATTGATAATTTATTGTATTGGGCGAAAAGTCAAATGGATGGTATGCAAACTAAACCCACACATTTTGATATTCAAAAGTTAATCAAACAAAACATTGCACTTATTGAAGGTAGGGCTTCAGATAAAAAGATTGCCTTACAAATAGACGAGCATGCAGAAGACTTGACGGTTTTTGCTGACGAAACGATGATTGATATTGTCCTTAGAAATTTGATTGAGAATGCGGTAAAGTTCTTAAATGCAGGTAATTGTATTACTATCAAAGCTCAATTACAAACTGAACAAAATGAAGTGATAGTTTCGGTAAAAGACGATGGCGTAGGTATTGCATTAGAGGCTCAAGATAAGATATTTAATAAATATACTTCATACTCTACTTATGGCACTAACAAAGAAAAGGGGAGTGGTTTAGGACTTTTACTATGTAAAGAACTTGTAGAGAAAAATCAAGGAAGAATTTGGTTTGAAAGTAAACCAAATGAGGGAACAAGCTTCTTCTTTTCGATTCCTGTTGCTTAATAGCCTATTATTATTTTCCTAAAATAGCTATTTATCTGCATAGAAATTATCAATTTTTAGCATCAATTGCTCATTGATAAATCCTTAATCATCAATGTTTTATCAGAATGCCTTCTTGCTTCAATCTTAATCGCCAATGTTTAACAAGAATTGCTTCTTGATTAAATCTAATTCATCAATGTTTAACAAGAATTGCTCATTGATTGAGTCTAATTGGTTAATGTTTAACAATAATTGCTCATTGATTAAGTCTAATTGGTTAATGTTTAACAAGAATTGTTCATTGATTGAGTCTAATTGGTTAATGTTTAACAAGAATTGCTCTTTGATTAAATCTATTTTATCAATGTTTGACATAAATTGCTCATTGATTGAGTCTATTTTATCAATGTTTGATATGACTTATTACTTGATTGAGTCTATTTTATCAATGTTTAACATGAATTACTTCTTGATTGAGGAAGAGTAATAGATGTTTGAATGGAAGAGCTTTTTGAGAGTAGTAAAAACCTTAATGTGAGGTATAAAAATGTTTTTGTGATAGCACAAAGTACATTTGTTTTAGACAGAGTAAAGCTTTTTTGATACCTACATCTTTTAGCTTTACCCTGAATAAATATTGATAAGCCCGAATGGCTCATTGAGGAGGCTATTCTACATATAAAACCAAACCTTTTAAGTAACTTCCTTCAGGATGAAAGAAATTGACAGGGTGGTCTGCTGGTTGCGTAAGGTGATGTAATACTTTTGCTTGTCGTCCTGCTTCTAAAGCCGCCGAAACCACAGTATTATAAAACAATTCTCTATCTACCACTTGCGAACAAGAGAATGTAAACAAAATTCCCCCTTTTGCTAAACGCTTAAAGCCTTCTGTATTCAATCTTTTATAACCTTGGATAGCATTATGGCGAGTTGCTACATTTTTAGCATAAGCTGGTGGGTCGAGAATGATAAGATCATAGAACTGGTCGTTCGCTTTCAAGTACTTCATCACATCTTCTGCGTAAGCTTGATGATTTAATCCTTCAAAACCATTCGCTGAAATGTTCTGATTGACCAAATCAATCGCCTTTTGAGAAACATCTACCGAATGCACCAATTCTGCACCAGCTCCCAAAGCATACATTGAAAAACCACCCGAATAACAGAAAGAATTTAATACCTTTTTGCCTTTAGAATACTTCGCCAACAAAGCCCTATTATCTCTTTGGTCGAGGAAGAAACCCGTTTTTTGTCCAGTTTCCCAATTAATCATAAACTTAAAGCCATTTTCAAGCACCGAATGTGGCACTGGGCAAGCTCCAAACAAATAACCATTCTGCACAGATGCCGCAAACTGATTGGGAAGTGTTTCATGCGATTTATTGTAAATCGCTAACAACTTATCGCCATAAACTTTTTGAAGAGCAAGAGCAATTTTGTCTTTTTCAAGGTACATTCCGATACTGTGAGCCTGAAAAACCGCAACACCATTATAAAAATCAATGATAAGACCGGGACATCCGTCGCCCTCACCATGAATTAAACGGTAACAATTGGTCGTTTCAAAATCAATTAATTGACGAACTTGGTAGGCTTTTTGGATTTTTTCAAACCAAAAGTTTTCATCAGAAGTAGTTTCTTGAAAAGAAAATATTTTAACGGCAATACTTCCCTCATGATAATGTCCGGTAGCCAAATAGTTTTTATGTGAATCTAACACATCAACCGCTTCGCCATCGGTAGGACTGCCAATAATTTTTGCAATAGCACCCGAGAAAATCCATGGGTGAAAACGTTTCACAGGATTCTCTTTTCCTGCTTTTAATATTATTTGTGATTTCATGCTGTAAAATTACAGATGAAAAATGGTTTTAAATTTTTGTTGAATAGCTTTTTTTAGAAATGCTTACCAATTTAAACTTTGGTGAGAAATCAAAACAATCGCAAGAATTGCCAATAATAAACCAATTTTATTGAGTGAAGAGAATTTTTCTTTGAAAAAAACAAAAGCCACCAAAGCCGAACCCACAATTACCCCAATATTGTACATCGGCAACACAAAAGCACCATTGTTTTGGTATTGGTCTAAGGCTTTTAGTAAGTAATAAAAAGATAAGAAATTAGGAATCCCCAATGGAATAGCGGCGATGATACTTTTTGGGTCAAAAACCTCTTTTTGTTGAATCAATCTTAACAATAAAACCGAACCGCCCGCCACAACCGAGCCAACCAAAATCGTAAGCGTAAAAGGAATGGTTGTACCAGCCTTTGTTACATAAGTAGCATTCAGATAATTAAAACTTGTGTTCGTAATGCCGTACATTGTAAACACCGCCACAGGCAACCACCAGTATTGATTGAGTGAAGAGGCGTTTTCGGAAGGTGCGTCTTTCTTTACCGTACTTAACACAACCGCTACAATCGCCAATGCCAAACCAGTGTAATTGAGAACATCAAAAGAGGCACTCATTTTCAAAACTATCAAACTAAAAATCACAGGAACAACCAGCGACATATTATTTGCCAAAGAGGTAGTAGCCATCCCGATTTTTTGTGTAGAAAAACCTGATAACATAAAAGTAATCACAAAGCCTACGCCCAAAAGCATGGCTAATTGTGTGGAGGTTTCGGAGAGATTTAAACTAAAATGTTGGTCTTTAGGAAGAAACAACAAGCCTGTAATGATACAAACAGGATAATTAAGAATGATTGCCTGAAAAGTATTGACCTGAAAACGTGGGTGCAATCGAAAATTGATGAGTAAGAGTACAGAAAAGAAAATACTGAGTAATAAATATATCATAAAAGTGATGAGTTTTGAATTATGAGTTATGAATTTGGACTTGTCCTTGCTGGAAAGCAGACAATAAACTGTGGCAAGTAACAAAAAAAAGTTTTGATATATTTCTTCTCTTCAAGAATATATCAAAACTTTTTTGTTTGGTATTTTTAGCCTAAGCTTTTCAGTATTTGAAATGGTTGCTATGCTTTTTTTATTAAATCTTCTAATAAATCTACCCAAAGAGGAGAGTTGTTCAAGCTTTCAACCAATTGCCAATGTTCGCCGCCTAATTCTTCAAAAAGTTCTTTGTACTCTTCGCCGATTTCGATGGTAGTTTCTAAACAATCCGCCACAAAAGCAGGCGAGAAAACCAAGATTTTCTTTTTGCCTTTAGCTACCATCTCTTTAATAGTAGCATCGGTATATGGCTGAATCCAAGGGTCTTTTCCTAATCTTGATTGGAAAGTAGTCATATAATCACCTTCTTTCAAACCTAAAGATTTGGCTAAAAGACGAGTAGTTTCATGGCACTGAGCTCTGTAACAATATTGATTCATCGCATGGATGGTATCACAACATGAACCTAATTTACAAGTATTGCCCGTACAATCGCCTTTTCTGATTTGTCTTTCAGGCAAACCGTGATAGCTAAACATAAAGTAATCATACTCATGTTTTGCCATGTATTGCTGTGCGGCTTCTGTAAAGAACTGAACAAATTTAGGATGGTCGTAAAAAGTATTGACAAAACTAATTTCTGGAATAATCTGCCAATTTTTTACAATTTCCATCGTCTTTTCATATACCGAACCCGTAGTTGCTGAAGCGTACTGAGGGAAAAATGGAACGACAATAATTTTTTTATAACCAGCTTTTCTGAATGCTTCCAAGCCAGCGTCCATGCTTGGGTTTTGGTAACGCATCGCCAGTTTTACATCGTATTCAGTTCCTAACTGAGCTTGTAACATTCGCTCAACGTCTTCGCCATAAAACTTTAGGGGAGAACCTCTGTCTGTCCAAAGTTCTTGATACACTTTCGCTGATTTTGGCGAACGAAACGGAGCGATAATTAAATTTACCAACATCCATCTGAACACAAATGGAAAGTCAATTACTCTGCCATCCATCAAAAATTCACGTAAATATTTACGAACATCAGGCGTACTTGGCGAATCTGGAGTACCTAAATTGACAATTAAAACGCCAGTCTTAAAATGGTTAGCAATACTTTGCTTTGATGACAGTTGTGGTTCTTGTACTTGCATTGAGAGTATTTTTTCTACTATTTACGTAAGAAAGAATTTAATAGATTGTCATTAGACAACTCATTCAAATACAAATTTGTTCGATTTTATCTTTTCTGTAACGAAAATCAGTGGATTAATTTCTGATAATTTTACTTAATCACGCCAGCCAACAGGTTTAAATGGAGTACGATTGGAACTTTGAAAACACTGCACATATTCTTTACAACCAACAGCACCAACTGGACAAGAAAACACATCGCCATAAACAATATTAGGCGTAGGCGTTTCACCAGCAGGAATGCCAACCGACCTGTCGATATAGAAAACTTTAGATTTTACAGCATATACATCAAAAATACCAAGTATTTTTTCAGATGAATTAGTAGTTGATTTTACGTTGAAACTAAACTTTGTTTCAGCAGGCACATCAAATAAAGTACCGTTATTTTGAGTCTGAGCCACCAAACTTTGGTAATAATTATAAGAGTTTTGCGTAATAGACCTTTGTTCAAATTGTAGATAATAAGGCGTAATATCATCGAAAGGAATGCGAGCTACTCTTCTTCCAGTAATTCTTTTACCATTTAATAAAGCATCTGAAAATACATTTAAAGAAGTGGCATAAGTAATATCCCAACAATCGCCATCGCATTTATATTTTAGCGTAATGTCGGTAGGTACTCTTGGAAAAGTACATGAATTACTTCTGAAATCATAGTAGCCATTTGAACATACTTCGCAGATATAAGCTTTTTGGTAATGTCTCCAATACCATTGATAGTTATCGCCAAGGGTTTGAAAATCTTGAAAATCTACATAAACATTAAATCCTCCACGACGAGGGTCACCTTTGGCATAAATATCTTCTACTTCAAATTTTGTGATAAGATTTTCAATTTCAGGTGCGGCTCTCATCGTTTCTGGCTGCGAAACATATTTTCTTCCGTCACTTGTTACAATATTCAAAGTATAAGTACTTCCCACTTTTCCTTTAAAAGTACTTGAAGTGACATAATATCCTTTCTGAGTAGGGTCGCTTAGGGTTTCGACAGTTCCTTTTTCATCTGTAATAGTTACATTAGCGTTGATTACTGGCTGAAAATATCCACCCGAAATCTGATTGGACGACATATATAAATGCACAGTATGCGGGCCAGCTTGGTCAGTAAGCGAGGCTTCGATGGTAAAATAACTTTTGGTATTTACTTGTTCAAAGTCTGAGATAGGAGTAATACACGATGCTATCAAGATGATTAACAAGATAAAATATATTGGGAATTGTGTTTTCATAATGCTGAATGACTCTAATCTTGAATAAAATAGGATTGGAGATTTTTATAAAAATTTAAAATTGTATGTTAATGAAACCAAAGGATTGGCAAATACACTTAGCTGATACGGACGCAAGCCACCTCTGTAAGGTTTGAAAAATACCGAGTAAGCATTGGCTCTTCCATATAGATTATAAACGGTGAAAGTCCAACTGCCTTCCCAGCGTTTTTCTTTTAGGCTTGGATTGGTGATTGTCCAAGAAAAATCTAAACGGTGATAGTCAGGAACTCTGTCGTTATTTCGTGTTTCATACACAGGATATTTCTGATTGTTCAACTGGAAAAAACCTGATGGAGAAGAAAACGGGCGACCAGTATTATAAGCAAAAGTAAAAGAAAAACTGTGGTGAATAGTTGGTTGAATATTCAGCATTAGGTTTAAACTATGCGGTTTATCATAGTTTGAAGCATACCAATTACCATCCGAAATTTGTTGAAGTTCAGGAAAATCACCTCTTACTTGTTGTAATGAACGAGCATAAGTATAGCTCAACCAGCCACTTACTTCTCCTTTTTTCTTCGTAAGCATCAATTCCAGCCCGTAAGCTTTTCCTTGTCCAGCAATTACTTGCGTTTCAATGGTTTTATTCAACTGTAAATTTGCTCCAGAAATATAATCCAACACATTTTGTGTTTTTCTATAATAGCCTTCAGCCGATACTTCCCAAATATTGTCTTTGTAATTTTTAAAGATTCCCAATGAAACAAAATCACTGACTTGTGGTTTGATGTACTCGTCAGCAGTTTTCCAACGTGCCGTTGGGAGCGGAGTAGTATTATTTGAAAGAATCTGTATAAATTGTTGCATACGGTTGTAGCCCAATTTCATCGTACTATTTTCACCAAGCGAATACTTGACAGCGATTCTTGGTTCAAAACCACCATAAGCTTTTTCGATTGAACCGCTCGAAATCGTCTCTTCGCTAATTTGTGATGAAGTACTTCTTGGTACGCCTTCTAAATACTTGCGTGCCGTGGTAGGACCAAGATTTAAAAACTGAGCATATCGCAAGCCCGCTTGAATTGTTAATTTATCACTGGCTTTGTACTCGTCATCTACATATACGCCCAGTTCTAAAGACTGCTCATTGGGTAGTAAAACCGTAGCAATTCTTGATTGTACATCTTCATTAAGGCGTCCGGGAGAAATCTGATAATTGATACCACTGACACCAAAGTTAAGTTTATGTCTGTCGTTGGGGTTATAATCAAAATTAGCTTTTACGTTTTTGTAATTAATATGGTTGTAAAGTTCAATTCGGTTTACGCTATCAGGAGCAAAGGTTTTTGTTTTGTAATTACTCAAAACGCCTACAACTTCCAAACTCATTTTAGGATTGAAGTAATGACTCCAACGTCCTGAAATATTCACGTGTCCGTAGGTAAATTGTGTTTGTTTGGCTACAACGTTTTCCAAACTAAACAAAGAATCTACTTGATAAAAGTCTCTACTGATATAAGTCGAGAGCGAGAAAGTATTATTTTTATTTGGTCTGTAAAATACTTTTGTGGCTACGTCGTAAAAGTTAGCACGAGTATTTTTCATATTATCTGGTCCGATGAGTTTAAACCAAAAGTCATTAAACGAAACTCTACCCGCCGCTACAATCGAAAGTTTATCTTTAATAATAGGAATTTCGGCCATCACACGGTTAGAAACAAAACCAACACCTCCCGAAAGTTTAAATTTTTCTAAACTGGGGTCGGTCATTTTTATATCGAGTACAGATGCCGTTCTACCGCCAAAACGTGAAGGAACGCTTCCTTTGTAAAGTTCTAATTCTCGAATAGCATCAGAAGCAAAAACTGAGAAAAGTCCAAAAAGGTGAGTAGGGTTGAAGATAGGAGCGTCGTCGATATAAATTAAGTTTTGGTCTGTATTACCACCTCTAACATTGATACCATTTGAACCCTCACCAACCGACGATACACCCGGTAACGTTTGAAGTGAACGAATAATATCTACTTCCCCCATCATGGCAGGGAGTTTTTTGATACCTTTTATACTTAGTAAGGTTACACCCAACGAAGGCGTTTGAATACTTCTTCTCGTAGCTTGGCTCGAAACAATTACTTCTTCTAAAGTTTTAGACACGTCTTGCAAAGAAACATCAAACTTGGTATCATCTTTCAAAAGTACTTTTGAACGAAAAGGGTTGTAGCCAACATTAGTAATTTTAATGACATACTCGCCTTTGGGGAGGTAAATACTAAAACGTCCAGAAGTATCGGTAATAAAGCCAGATTTTTTATAATCAATAAAAATTGTTGCACCAACCACGGGTTCACCAGTCTTGGAGTCCGTTACTCTACCAGAAAGCTGAGGTAATTTAAACTCTGTATTTTGAGCGAGAAGTTGGTTCGAAAAAATGATTAAAAAGGAGCATAAAATGGAGTACTTGAAAAGTAAGAAAGGTATTTTTTGTTTCATAGTTTGAAATGAAAAATAAGTTTATCGATTATTTAGCTTATTTGTTTTTTACAAAGAACGACATTTTATGAAAAAGGACTAACATGACTTGTCATTCAGAGATACAATAAGTGAAATAAAAAAGACGAATCCTACAAAAGTGTTGATGTATTGACCCAAAAAAAGCGTTGAAATAAAATCCTGCCCGATTTATTTCAACGCTTTTTCAGAAAATTTAATTTAAAAAACTTGTTTCTACACAATTAGGAGTACAGCCACAAGCCAACAAAATTTACTAAACAAAACTACGATAAAATGAAATATAATTCAAATTGATATTTCTTATAATAAAATAGAAAAATATGATATTGATGTGGAAAATAAGCCTTGTGGAGGTATAAATGCGTAATCTTTGGGAAACTAAAGAAGTATTGAACGAATCAGTAAAATTAAAATCCCCAAAAAGTATAACATTTAAGCACTAAAAGTTAGTCATTTCATGGAATTGTGAAATTAGTTCCCTAATTTTGCATTTGAAAAAATGAGTAATTTAAGAATTAAGAGATTTAAGGGAGAACGTTTTGCCTTTTAAGATATTGTGACATTCAATAATATTAATTATAAAATGTTCCTAATCATTTCTACTTAATTTATATTGCTTTTCTAAGTTCAAAATCACAAAACAAACTTATTATAATGGCATCAGTCAGACCAGATGAAGTTTCAGCAATTTTGAGAGAACAACTCTCAGGAGCAAAGACAGAGGCTGAACTTCAAGAAGTAGGTACCGTATTACAAATCGGTGATGGTGTAGCCCGTATTTACGGACTAACGAAAGTACAGGCGGGTGAATTGCTCGTCTTTGATAATGGCTTAAAAGCCCTTGCTCTTAACCTCGAAGAAGACAATGTAGGTGCGGTATTGTTAGGGGATTCATCAGAAATCAAAGAAGGAGATACTGTTAAACGTACTGACGAAATCGCATCTGTGAAAGTTGGTGACGGTATCTGCGGTCGTGTTGTAAACACGCTTGGTGAACCAATTGATGGTAATGGCCCAATCACTGGCGAATTGTACGATATGCCTTTAGAGCGTAAAGCTCCGGGGGTAATCTTCCGTCAGCCAGTAACTGAACCACTTCAAACAGGTATCAAAGCGATTGATGCGATGATTCCAGTAGGTCGTGGACAACGTGAGTTGGTAATTGGTGACCGTCAGACAGGTAAAACAACGGTTTGTATTGACACGATTATTAACCAAAAAGAGTACTACGATGCAGGAACCCCAGTTTACTGTATTTATGTAGCTTGTGGACAGAAAGCTTCGACTATCAAACAAATCGAGCAAACTCTTCGCAAAGCAGGTGCTATGGATTACACTGTAATTGTTGCGGCTGGTTCTTCTGACCCTGCTCCAATGCAATTCTTTGCTCCATTTACTGGTGCGGCTATCGGCGAATTCTTCCGTGATACAGGTCGTGCTGCTTTAGTAATTTATGATGACTTATCGAAACAAGCGGTTTCTTATCGTGAAGTTTCTCTTTTACTTCGTCGTCCTCCAGGACGTGAAGCATATCCAGGTGACGTATTCTATCTTCACTCTCGTTTATTGGAGCGTGCGGCTAAAATCAACTCATCTGACGAAATCGCTCGTAGCATGAACGACTTACCAGAATCTATCAAGCATTTGGTAAAAGGTGGTGGTTCATTAACGGCTCTTCCAATCATCGAAACACAAGCGGGTGACGTTTCGGCTTATATCCCTACAAACGTGATTTCAATTACCGATGGTCAGATTTTCTTGGAATCAAACCTTTTCAACGCAGGTATTCGTCCAGCTATCAACGTAGGTATTTCTGTATCTCGTGTAGGTGGTAACGCTCAAATCAAGTCGATGAAAAAAGTAGCTGGTACTTTGAAATTAGACCAAGCTCAGTTCCGTGAATTAGAGGCTTTTGCTAAATTCGGTTCTGACTTAGATGCTGCTACTAAATTGACTATCGAACGTGGTCGTCGTAACCTTGAAATGTTAAAACAAGCTAACGGTGCTCCACAACGTGTTGAAGAACAAATCGCAATGATTTTCCTTTCAACTAAAGGTCTTTTAGATACTGTTGCTGTAAATAAAGTTCGTGAGTTTGAAAAAGACTTCATCAACGTTATGAACGCTACGCAGAAATCTACAATGGATGCTTTGAAAGCTGGCAAATTCGATGATTCTTTAACAAGCGTGTTAACTAAAGTATCAAAAGAAATAGCGCCGAAATATGCGTAATTATAATTTTCAATTTTGAATGATAGAATGATAGTGTTTTAAAATGTTGGTTTTGATACGCTATCATTCATTCATTCTATCATTCATTTATTAGAAAAGAGAATGGCTTCATTAAAAGAAGTAAGAAACCGAATAGTATCGGTAAACTCCACTCAGCAGATTACAAAAGCCATGAAAATGGTGTCGGCAGCGAAACTTCGTCGTGCGACAGACGCTATCACTCAGATGCGTCCTTACTCAAAGAAATTGACTGAAATGATTGCTACTGTTTCAGCCAATTCTGAAGGTGCTAAAGAAAATCCATACACTACTGTTCGTGACATCAATAAGGTATTAGTAATTGTTGTTACGTCTGACCGTGGACTTTGTGGTGCTTTCAATACTAACATCGGTAAAGCTGCTGTAAGTTTAATCAGCGAAAAATATGCGGCTCAACAAGCGGCTGGTAATGTTGAAGTTATGGCTATCGGTAAAAAAGGGGGTGAATACCTTGCTCGCCGTGGTTATAAAGTTAACACTGATTACGTTGATTTATTTACAAAATTGAACTTCGCAAACGTTCGTGTAGCTGCTGAAGCTGCAATGAAAGGTTTTGAAGAAGGAAAATACGATGTAGTTGAATTGGTGTACAACGAATTTAAAAACGTTGCTACTCAAATCTTGAGAACTGAGCAAGTATTACCAATCGTTGAGAAAAAAGATGAGCAAGTGAAGAAGGCTTCTTCAGTTGATTATATTTTTGAACCTTCGGAAGAAGAAATTATCAACGAATTAATTCCTAAAGCATTGAAATTGCAAATCTTCAAAGCAGTGTTAGAATCTAATGCTTCAGAACACGGAGCAAGAATGACAGCGATGGATAAAGCAACTGATAACGCTGGTGAATTATTGAAAGAATTGAAATTACAATACAACCGTTCTCGTCAGGCTGCTATTACAAACGAAATCCTCGAAATCGTTGGTGGTGCAGAAGCTTTGGCTGCGGCGTAATCATATTCAGCATAAAAGAAAACTCATTCTCGAAAGGAATGAGTTTTTTTATGTCCTTTTAGTTCTGAACGTTAATCATTTTAAAATTACCGTTTATCTAAAATTCCACAACTCAATAATTTTGTAGAAAAAGCTTTGGACAAAGATTTTGTATCTTTACTGAGTTTAATTTTCAATAATTCCACAACTTCTCATGAAAAAAATATTGTATGCTATTGTAGCTACTTGCTTCATCAATGCCAACGCATTTTCACAATCAGTAAAAACGCCCGCTCCAAGTCCTACACAAACAATCAAGCAAGATTTTGCTTTGTCTGCTATCGAACTTACTTATTCTCGCCCGAATATGAAAGGTCGTGTAGTTTTTGGTGATTTAGCTCCTTATGGTAAACTCTGGAGAACAGGTGCAAACGCTGCTACTCGTGTTAGTTTTGGCGAAGACGTACAAGTAGGCGGTGTAGCCGTAAAAGCTGGTACTTATGTTTTGTATTCTATTCCCAACAAAGACGAATGGGAAATTATTTTGAACAAAGGTTTAAATAACTGGGGAATAGATGGCTATAAAGCGGAGGAAGATGTTGCCCGATTTAAAGTAAAATCTTTTAGCTTGGCATCGCCAGTGGAAACTTTTACGATTCAGATTGCGAATGTTATGCCTTCAAGTGCTGATATTCAGATTTCCTGGGAAAAAACAATGGTGTCGATTCCAGTTGTAGCTGAAATTGATAGCAAAATTACAAAGTCGATTGAAGTAGCGATGAGTATTGATAATCGTCCGTACTTCCAAGCAGCAAGTTATTATTTTGAAACAGGAAAAGATTTGAACAAAGCTTTACTTTGGGCTGATAAAGCTATCGAACAGTCGCCAAAAGCTTATTGGGTTGTACATTTAAAGGCTAAAATTCAAGCAAAATCTGGGAATAAAGTTGCAGCCATTGAAACTGCAAAAAAATCAATCGAATTAGCCAAAGAAGCTAATAATATGGATTATGTAGCTTTGAATGAAAAATTAATTGCTTCATTGAAATAGTCTTTACGCTAAATTTTCTAAAGCCTGTAAATGTCCTCGACGTTTACAGGCTTTTTTATGATAAATTTTTGTTAAATATTAGAAATATATTTATACCTTTGCACCACAAAATTTTAAAACGATTCTCTCAGAATCATTACTGACATGAAGCTAAGACAAATTTTCTGCTAAATTCCTCTCTCGGCTCTGCAAAATCCTGTCTTCATGGATATTGCCCTCCGAAAGGGCAGTTAAATCACCATCATTTCACTTTTATATTCAAACCCTTTTTTATTCAATAGTAATTTTTGAGTATCCTTCATACTGAGGAAATTTCAAGCATTCAATGAATAGACAAGGATGAATTTTATTTCAATAAGAAAATGTCAATTCAAACCAAAAAATAAATTTATCTTACCGATGAAGATAAATTTCTAATGTTTTTCAATAGATCTTTCAAAATTCTATTTTTAATTTAAAATTGATACTTCGGGTTTCAAGCTAAAAATGTGAAGTCCAAGTAATAAAAAATATATGCACAATACAGAAGAAGTTAAAGAAACAGCCGTGTTGGTGGCTGTTCAGACACAAAAACAAACTGCCGAACAAACCAAAGAGTATTTGGATGAGTTGGCATTTCTTGCTGATACTTCGCAAATCAATACACTTTATACTTTTACCCAAAAATTAGAAAAACCAGATACTCGTACTTATGTAGGCAAAGGCAAAATGCAAGATATTATCGCCTTTGTAGTGGATAATGACGTAGATATGGTAATTTTTGATGATGACCTTTCGCCTGTTCAAATTAGAAATATTGAAACAGAATTTGCGAAATTTCAGCATGAAGTAAAAATACTTGACCGAAGTTTATTGATTTTGAACATTTTTGCGATGCGAGCTAAAACCGTTCAAGCAAAAACACAAGTGGAATTGGCACAACAACAATATATTTTACCAAGATTAACCCGTATGTGGACTCACCTTTCAAAACAAAGAGGTGGTGTAGGTATGCGTGGGCCGGGTGAAAAAGAATTGGAAACTGACCGTCGTATTGCTAATGATAGAATTGTGTTTTTGAAAGAAAAACTCAAGCAAATCGACAAGCAAGCTTTTACTCAGCGAAAAAATAGAGATAGAATGGTTCGAGTTTCTTTGGTAGGTTATACAAACGTAGGAAAATCAACCTTGATGCGAAGATTAGCAAAAGCCGAAGTATTTGCTGAAAATAAATTATTTGCTACGGTAGATGCCACAGTTCGTAAAGTTACTTTTGAAACGATTCCATTTTTACTTTCTGACACGGTAGGATTTATCAGAAAACTACCAACAATGTTGATTGAATCTTTTAAATCAACATTAGATGAAGTACGTGAAGCTGATATTTTATTGCATGTTGTTGATATTTCGCATCCCAATTACGAAGAGCATATTGAAGTTGTAAACTCTACTTTGGCGGAAATTGGTGCTGCCGATAAACCAACAATTCTGGTTTTCAATAAAATTGATTTATTTTCGACAGAAGAAATCGTAATAAATGATTGGGAAATTGGTTCTGGCGATGAGCCTGTCAACCAACAAATGAGAATTCAAAGAGTAACAGAATTTTTGAAAAACTCTTATATGAATCATCCTCAGCCTCAAACAGTATTTATTTCGGCAGAACAAAAAGAAAATATTGAAGAACTAAGAAGTACAATTTTGACGGCTGTAAAAGAAAAACATATTCAGATTTTCCCGAACTGGCTGAATGAAACACATTATTCAGTAGAGGAAGTCGAAGAAGAGTAAAGCATTAGATATTCATTACTTGCCTTGATTATTAAATACTTTTTAGAGAAATTTGTAAAAATACAGATTCAGTAAATTTTATTGAATCTGTATCAATGGCACCATAGTTCAACGGATAGAATAGACGTTTCCTAAACGTTTGATGTGGGTTCGATTCCCGCTGGAGCCACAAGCCTAAGTATTCAGAGCAAACGAGTGTCAATTGACTACTCACAAACCTAATTTCTCTTGAAAACTCTATCAATTGCCCTCTGTACATATAACGGAGGTAAATTTCTGCGAGAACAACTCCAGAGTTTAGCTAATCAAACACTGCTTCCTTTTGAAATTGTAATAACGGATGATTGTTCTACGGACAATACAGAACAAATTGTGGAAGAATTTAAGGATGTTTTAAGAATTAGATTCTACAAAAATCCGAGTCCACTGAGGGTCAATAAAAATTTTGAGAAGGCAATTTCGCTTTGTAAAGGTGATATTATCGTACCTTGTGACCAAGACGATATTTGGCATCCAGAGAAACTTTCTACTATTTGTCGGTACTTTAAGAATAATCCTACACAGTTGACTGTATTTTCAGATGCAATTTTAATAGATGAGTCGGGAAATTCGCTTGGAAAAACATTTTGGAGTGTAGTACGATTTCATGCTTTACAAATTCAGCAATGGAAAAATGGTTATGCTTTTGATTTACTACTTCATGGTAACCGAACAGCGGGTTGTATGATGGCTTTCAGAAAAGAATTACTTGAATATACTTTGCCTTTCCCTACGCATATTCCAGAAATGATACACGATGGTTGGCTAACGATAATGTCAGCCATGTTTAATCGTTTGGGAATGATTGAAGAAACACTCATTTCTTATCGACAACATCAGTTTCAACAAATCGGAACAAGACCCAAAGAAGGAGGGAAAGTATTGAGTTTAAAAGAGCGTTTTTCTCGATCAAGAGCTGAAAAAATAGCTCCCTTTGTAGTGAAAAGAGATTATTTTTGTACTTTGAAAGAAGCTATTTCAGAACATTTAAAAAATGTAAATGACGAAGCCGTAAAGCAAAATTTTGCTAAAATCTCAAAAATTATCAAATTTTATGAGACCAGAGCCAGCTTACCAGCTTTTCGTTTAGCCAGAATTTTTCCTGTTTTAGTTATGCTTTTTAAAGGAATGTATCATACTTACAAAGACCAAGAAGCTGATTTAAAAGCACCTTACTTAGCCGCTATTGGCGATATTTTAGAATAGTAACATCATTTTAAACCTTGAAGCCTGATGAAATTAGTATATACAGTTTGTACCACTAATCATTTATACCAAGCATTGAGTCTTGGCGATTCGCTGAAACAAACAAATCCAGATTATGAATTAGTGATTGGATTGGTTGATAAAAAGCCAAATACCGATTTTGAAATACCTTTTCAAATTGTTGAAGTTGAACAGATACAGCCAGAAAACTTTTCAGCGATGGAAAGCAAGTACTCAGTTACAGAACTGACAATGGCTTGTAAACCTTTATTTGCTCTGTATTTTTTCAATACTTATCCGACTTTAGAAAAGCTCATCTACTTTGATACAGATATTTTGATGCTCAATTCTATTGAAGTGATTGAAAAAAGCTTGGATGAGTACGATATAATGTTCAATCCGCACATTACGAAAGCAATTTCTTTGAATGAAACTTGGAATGAAAAAAATGTTTTGAATGCTGGATTGTATAATACGGGCTTTGTAGGGATGAGGCGTTCGGAGAATACTTTTGAGTTTTTGAATTGGTGGAAAACGCATTTATTCAAGTATGGCTACCATGATTATTGTCAAGGAATGGGTGCAGATCAATTGTGCTTTAACTTTGTTCCAGTATTTTTCAAAAAAGTATTAGTTGATTTAAACCCAGCTCATAATGTAGCTTACTGGAATTTTTTGGAAAGAAGTATTCAATATGAAAATGGGCAATATTTTATTAATGATGACAAAAATAAGCCTCTTACTTTTTATCATTTTAGTGGCTATCATCCCAATAAGCCTAAGTTGATTTCTAAACACTTCCCTAATCCACTAAAAAACACAGTGTTAAAGCAACTTTTTACTGATTATAATACCCTGTTGTTGAAAAACCATTTTTCTTTTTTTAGTAATATTATTCCAGCTTATGGAAAATACACTCCCCCTAAAAAAGAAAAAGGCTTTCTCACTCAACTTATCGATAAAGCTGCTTGGAAAGCCATTAATTTTATTGAAAATTATTAGAATTGACGAGCAATTGCTTTGTTGATTGTACTGGCAAGTGCTGGCCCTTCGTAAATGAAGCCTGTATAAATTTGTACTAAACTTGCCCCTGCATTAAGTTTCTCAAGAGCATCTTCTGCTGAATGAATACCCCCAACGCCAATAATTGGAAAGGAGTTATTAGATTTTTGAGACAAGTATCTGATAACTTCTGTTGAGCGTTTTTCAACGGGTTTACCACTCAAACCACCCATTTCAGAAGTAAGCGTTTGGGCAGATTGCAAACCTTCTCTCGAAATAGTTGTGTTGGTTGCAATTACGCCTGCAATATGTGTATCCTGAACAATTTCAATTATGTCATCCAATTGAGAATCGGTTAAATCTGGAGCAATTTTTAGTAAAATTGGCTTTGTTTTCGGACGCTTTTCGTTTTCTATTTGTAAAGTCTGTAAGAGATTTTTCAAAGGCTCTTTCTCTTGTAAAGCTCTCAAATTAGGCGTATTAGGCGAACTAACATTTACAACAAAGTAATCCACCACTTCAAATAATTCATTGAAACAAATTAAATAATCATCGACGGCATTTTCGTTGGGCGTTACTTTATTTTTTCCGATGTTTCCACCAATCAAAATATCCGATTTTCTTTGCTTTAGTTTTTTTACAGCTTCTTTCACACCTTCGTTATTGAAACCCATGCGATTAATTAAGGCTTGGTCTTCTTTCAAACGAAAAAGGCGAGGTTTGTCATTGCCGGGTTGTCCTTTGGGTGTCAAAGTACCAATTTCGATAAAGCCAAAGCCCATTGTGGAAAGTTCATCTACCAAAACAGCATTTTTATCAAAACCTGCGGCAAGTCCAACTGGATTTTTAAATTTCAATCCAAATACTTCTTTTTCTAAAACAGGATTTTCGTAATGATAGATAGCTTTGAAAATTGTTGAAACAAAAGGAATTTTGAATAAGAATTTTACTAAACTGAAAGTAATGTGGTGGGCTTTTTCAGCATCAAATTGAAACAAGAGAGGCTGGAGGAAAAGTTTGTACATGGATTTTGCTTTACATGAATAAATAAAGGCAAAATTACAAAAAGAGGGGATGAAATACGAATTATGAGATATGAATTATGAGTTATGAATTGTGAAGTAAGGTGCAATGATGTGTCAAGTATCGGGTGTAAAGTATGGTTATGAGTTACTAATTATGAAATATCTCATTTGATTTCATATCTCATAATTAATAACTCATAATTAATAACCTATTTTTTAGCAGGTTTTTTGAAAATTGATTCGTCGATAGTTGGGTTTAATTTTACCGATTCTGTTTCAATGGTCATTGTTCCACCCATTGGGCTTGGCGTTTCCATCGTGAATGGGAAAGTAAGTCCTTCTACTTGCTTGAAGTTTGAATAGGTTACTTCTGCATCAATTTCTTGACCTTGGATTTTACGTTTTCCAGTAGTTTTTAATGTATAATAAGTAATAGCAGAAAGATAAATGTTTGTAACATCACCATTTTTTTCTGTCAATTTCAAATTATAAGCATCCGCACCGTCTAATACTTCTTTACCGATTAGCTCAAGTGTTGCACCTTTTTCTTTGTAGTTGAGCAATGAACCACCCAAATCTACTTGTTTACGAGATTCTTTCACCATGGCAATTGGCATATCCTCTGGCTCGCCAGTTCCGCCCATCATTGCAGGTCTAACAGACCAACCCGTTTCTCCGTCAATAGCATTAATAATTTCTTGTCCCATTACAGAAACATCCGTTCTAAGCGATTTTCCTGCAAGAATCACCGTTTTGCTTTCAATTTCCATTCCTTGAACTGAAAATTTACTTTTCATTTCCAAGCCTTTCAGGGCTTTCCATTTTTCAGCACCTCCCATAGCGGTAACGTGTTTTGCCACAATTTCATCAACAGTTTGGGCGAAAGTAAAAGTAGATGTTGCAACAATAAGTAGTGCCGAGCCGATAATTTTTGAAATTTTCATTGTTATTTGTTGTTATGTGAGTTTTTCAGCTTTAGTTGTGGTAAATAAATTTGTTAATTGAGGAAATTACTACTAAAAATGTTGAACACAAAATATATTCGGGATAATCAGTGAAAACAAAGGATAAATGGAAATGAGTAGTTATGCTGTCTCTGTAATAACTGAATTTTTAGGAAAAGATTTTAATGCAAAAAATAAAGCGATAAAAGTAAGGGTTGCTGCCATCAGAAAAGCAGCTCCTGGGAAGAAAACAGGAGCATCATCTGCTGAAAAATAAGCAAATAAATTTGAAGCTAACAGCGGGCCGATAATCGTTGTAACACTTTGTAAACTGGTTAAGCCTCCTTGGAGTTCACCTTGTTCATTAGCAGGAATTTGCTTTGAAATCATACTTTGTAAAGCTGGTCCTGCAATACCTCCTAAGCCAAACGGAATCATAAAAGCGTACATCATCCAACCTTTGGTAGCGATTGCAAATAGAAAAAAGCCTGCTCCATAAAATAGTAAGCCTACAATGACTGAATTTCGATTCCCTAATTTAGGATTTATAATTCTATTTAAACCTCCTTGTACAATGGCTACAATTAAACCTACAAATGAGAGTGAATGACCAACTTCAGCGGCAGTCCAGTTAAATTCTTTCATGGTGAAATAAGACCAAGTACTTGGATGCGTTTGTCCTGCCAATTGTAAGCAGAAAAAAGCTCCAATTAAACCTAATATTACTGGATAACGTTTCAAATTTTTTAATGAACCAACTGGGTTTGCTCTTTTCCAATCAAAAGACCTTCTATTGGCAATTGTTAAAGATTCAGGTAAAACAAAATAGCCATACAGCCAATTTAACAACGTTAAACCTGCTGCTACAAAAAATGGAACTCTTGCACCAAAATCTCCAAGTTCACCACCTATTACTGGCCCGATAACAAAGCCAACTCCAAAAGCTGCCCCAATCATACCAAAGTTTTTAGAACGATTTTCGTCCGTAGAAATGTCCGCAATATAAGCAGAAGCTGTGGTGAAACTTGCACCTGTAATACCTGCGATGATTCTCCCTGCAAATAGCCAAGCAATTGTTGGGGCAAATCCTAATAAAATATAGTCTAATCCAAAACCAAAAAGAGAAGCTAAAATAATCGGACGACGACCGTACTTATCACTTAGTCCTCCTAAAATTGGCGAGAAAATGAATTGCATAACTGCATAAGCAGACATCATAATTCCCGAATATTGAGAGGCTTCGCTGAGTCCTTTTCCTGTAAGTTCTTGAAGTAATTTAGGCAGTACTGGGATTATAATTCCAATTCCTAAAACATCAATTAAAATTGTAATAAAGATAAATACAATAGCTGGGTTGCGTTTTTCTGACATGAGTAATGAAGTGATTTCAGAGACAGTGATTCTTTAGCAAGTTAGTCATTTTTTATAAATATTAAGGCTTGGAACATTCGGCTATAACAAAACAAAACCTGCTGCTCAAGATAATTATCAAGAACAGCAGGCTAACATTATATTGGTTTTGAAAGATTTGCTATAAAAGGGCAAAATGGGAGACTATAAAAATTTGAAACCGATACTATCTCTTAAAAACGCTTGACTAATTTCTGCGGATTGTAAAGGAGTACGAGTTTTCTCTGGAACGCCATCTAATTCTACAATAGCCCATTTTTTAAAGTTAATCTTTTGCAAATTATCAAAGACGGCTTTTAAATCTACCTTGCCTTGTCCTAATTCCACAAATTTGTAAGCCTTTGGGTCGTTTGGTTTATCTTCCAATGGACATTTTACATCTTTGATATGCAGTGCATGAATGAGGTCTTTGTATTGTAAAACAGCCTTTGCTGGATTTCCACCTCCTTGATGATAGTGAGCCACATCCAAAAGTAACTTCATATATTTAGGGTTCATGGCTTGTACAATTACATCTACTTCTTCGGGTGTTTCGCCTAATTGGTGCATGTGATTGTGATATACCGCTTGTATGCCCAAGTCGGCAGTTTGTTTTCCAATTTCATTCATTACAGTCGCTAAACGCTGTAACTCTTCGGTAGTGGGCAGTCTATCTTTAGGACGAACCGAATTCGTCAATTGAATGGAAGTACCGCCCAAAGCCTTCACAAAACTGGCATGAGCAACGTGATAGTCGATGGTACTGGCTTCTTTTGCAGGGTCTATTTCAACATTACCACTCGAAAACATTGGCAAAGCCAACTTATTGGCGGCAATAATGTCTTTTAATTCTTGTACTTTAGTTTTGTAAGTATCATAAGCATTGGCACGTAATTGTACTCCTTTGAAGCCCAATGACGCAATATCTTTCATCGCATCGAGGTCTTTACCTCCCCAAGTAATGGCAGAGTAGGCTAACTGTAAATTCGGTACTTTGGCGAAACTTTCAAAAGAAAGAAACGAAGTAGAAGCTAATAAACCAGCTTGATAGAGGAAATCACGACGAGATATTTCAGACATTTTCTTAGTTTTTAATGGATAAAGATTGTTTACTTGTTTAAAGTAAAACTGACAGTTAAACTACTGATAAAATTCAAAATAGTCATACCAAATGGCTGTAAACAAAAAAACTGTCAGGATAAAGCCCGACAGTTGGAGAGTTTAGTGAACTAAAATGTAATCAAGTACTATAAAACAACAATTCCTAAGCGAATAGCCTCCACCACAATACCAACACGAGTTTTTACTTTCATTTTACTAAATACTTGCTCTTGATAAGACTCTAAAGTTCTATAAGCACAAGACATCATATCAGCAATTTGCTGGTAACTGAGTTCGGTACAAGCATACTTTACGAATTCTACTTCACGGGGGTTTAATCCTAAATCTTTCATCGGATTTACTACTTTATCAGTCTGAATCAACTTACTAATGAGTTTGTCCGTCACGAATTCAGTATAATAAAAACCTTTGTTGATAATATTATCTAAAGCCATTTTTAGTTCCGAAGGCTTACAACCTTTCAGTAAATATCCTTTTGCTCCATTTCGTAGCATTCCGATAATAGATTCCTCTTTGTCGTATAAAGAGAGAGCCAATACTTTTATTTCTGGATGATTTTTCTTGAGCCACAAAGCTGTTTCATAACCATTCATTTCAGGCATATTGATGTCTAAAAGTACAATGTCAGGAATGGAGTTTTTCTTGATACGCTGAATTAACGTTGTGCCATTTTCGGCTTCAAACATTACTTCATAATTATCCATTTTTTGGATGAGTTCTGCCAGTGCATTAACTATTAAAGCATGGTCATCTACGATTGCAACTTTATATTTCATTAATTTATATGATTATAGGTTTAGTTGAATGTCTGTTTTTGTTCCTTTATTTACTTCCGATATGATGTCACAAGTACCTTCAATCAATTTTATTCTTCTTTGGATATTTCTAAGTCCAGCTCCAGATTGTGAAATATTTCTTTCTTGAATAGCTCCATAGTCAAAACCTTGACCATCGTCTTGAATTGAAAGTGTGAATGCGTTTGGTATATAACTAAGCACTATTTTGATATTTTTTGCTTTTGAATGTTTAATTGTATTATTTAAAATTTCTTGAATTACTCTGAAAAGTACGATTTCTCTTTCGTAACCAATGGTATGTTTTTCGCCAATAATCGTGAGGTCGATAGTAAAGCGTTTGGTTTTTCTAATCCTTGATATTTCGTTTGAAATACTTTCTTCTAAGCCAAATTGCTGAACAAAATCGCCATCAAAACTTTTTGTTAGCGAACGTAAATCGTTGATGGATTGACCTATAATTTCATTTGTTTGTTTGATATAATCATTTTCGTCAGTAACGCTGTCTTCCAGCATATTTAGGTAGATTTTTGCTACCGAAAGCAATTGACCAATGTTATCGTGTAATTCTTGGGCAATTTCTTGTAAAGTTTGGTTTTGTACTTCTAATTGTGATTTCAGAATTTCCCTTTCATAAGCAATTTTCAAGGCTTCTTTTTCTAAACGATGTTTTTCTTGACGTTTCTGAAAAATGAGAACAAAAGAAATGATAAAGACTACCATGATGATAAAAATGGCAATCCCGATTACGAAGGTGAGTAGAATTTCGGTATTATTTCCCATGTTATTTTGAAATGGAGTTTTGTTTTACTAAAAATGCCACTGAAAAAGAGCTGTAAAACAAACAGTTTGAAATAAATCTGAAATAAAAAAAGACTGTGTTGAGTAGAGGGTTTTTAAGGTTTTCGGGTTTAATAAAAAAATTATAAGCTCCTAAAACAAAAATATTAACAACCGCAAAAATCAATAGACCTGAATTAATCCAGAATAAGGGATAGTCTTTCAGCTGTATTTCATTCTCTATTTTTAATAGTTCTCTGAAATAATTTAAAGCTAATACACAAAATAGTAACAGCTCTATTTCCATGAAATATGAATTAAAGGCAGGAAGTGGCTGAATAAACAAACTTAGGACAAGACCCGTAACAAGCATTACAGGAATAACATAGATGAAAATAGGCTTTTTGGTATCTAAAAAGTAAGCCCAAAATACGATAGCACACTGCAAAGGTGAAAAAATATGATATACCAAAAAATTTGATTTTTGTGTAACATACACAATGATATAAGCAGTGACTTCGGCGAATATTGTACACAATAATAGCAACAAGAAAGCCTTGTTGCTATTATTGAGAAATTTAAAATTGACTATTCCAAGAATAGAACTCGTTGCCAGAATAGTAAAATACAAAATACTCCAAGTCATAGATAAGGTTTGTTATGATAAATAATTCATTTGTTACTCTGTCATGCTTTTCCATTCTTTTTCAGTGAACAAATCATCAATACCCGGGCAATGAATAGGGCATGGCAACATTTGGTCTTGAATGGCATTTTGGGCAGTATCTGGTTCGTCGCTGTTCCAAATCATTTTTCCGTGGTCTTCCAACATCAAAATTAATGATATATGCGAACCAGTTTCATCTGCACTAAGTGACGGATAGATACGCAATTTCGTTTCTTTATCGTCAGGATTTTCAACAGAGCTAAGTAATTTTTTTAAATCTTCATAGTTTAGAGCAAAACTTCTTCTAAAAAGGGGCAAAACCTTTGTGTCAGGTTCTTTCAAAGTACTGTAAAGGTCTTTAATCATACTTTTGGCGAGATTCGGCGAGATTTCCATGTTAAACAATGAATTTGAGTTAAACAGATAAGTTGAATTGAATGTTTGAATCTACAATTTTCTATTGATTTTTACAAATTGGAAATCTCGTAAATATCATAAAATCAGCGTTTTGTATGCAATTTTGATGAAAAAACCGTATAAATACCCTATAAAAATGTGGAAAATACGTAATGGCATTTTTAGTGGTTTTTCCGCTATGAGCAAAGTTTAAATACACATTTGTATTGTTACTTATTTCAGTCAACATAAACCATTCACCGAATTCTTATGTTAATTTTGAAGTTAGTATTGAAAACCACCTCAATCTTTCAAACAATTAATGAGAAAAGAAGAAAAAAGCGGACAAATATTTGATATTCAAATCCTAAAAAGAATATATAATTTCCTTTCCCCATATCGCCTACGGTTTTGGTCTTTAGTACTTATCATCATGGTTTCGGCTTGTGTTGTGCCACTCAATCCCTTACTTATTCGTCATACCATTGATAATTATATTGCAGTTGGTAACTATCCAATGCTTGCCAAAATGCTTTTGTTGATGATTGGGATTTTGTTATTACAAGGATTTTTACAATTTATCAGTGCCTATATGGCAGGCTGGCTCGGACAAACCGTTATCCGTGATATTCGGGTAAGTCTTTATCAAAAAATCTTATCACTTCGCTTGAAATTCTTTGATGATACGCCAATTGGTCGTTTGGTTACTCGTACTGTTTCAGATATTGAAACCTTAAATGATGTTTTTTCCGAAGGTTTGGCAGCCATTGCTGGTGATATTTTACAGCTTGTATTGATTACCGCTGTTATGTTTTGGACAGACTGGCGATTGACCTTGATTTGTCTTTGTACTGTTCCTTTTATGGTCGTTTCAACTTATGTTTTCAAAGAATACATCAAGAAAAGCTTTAATGAAGTACGTTTGGCAGTAGCCAATCTCAATTCATTTGTACAGGAACATATCACAGGAATGAATATTGTTCAGATTTTTAATGCAGAAAAATTAGAATACGATAAGTTTTTGAAAATCAACGAAGTACACCGTGATGCACATATTCGTTCTATTTGGGCTTATTCTGTGTATTTTCCAGTGGCAGATGTAATTTTGGCAGCTGGAACAGGTTTAATTGTTTGGTTTGGTTCAAAACAAATTCTTACACATGACATGACTCTGGGGACACTCACAGCATTTATCATGTTTATGAACTTGTTTTTTCGTCCAATTCGCTTTTTAGCAGACCGTTTCAATACGCTTCAAATGGGAATTGTTTCTACCGAAAGAATTATCAAATTATTGGATTCAGACGAATATGCCGTAAACAATGGTACTTATAAAGCTGATAAATTGAAGGGAAATGTAAGCTTTGAAAATGTTTGGTTTGCTTATAATGACGAAGAATATGTATTAAAAAATATTTCTTTTGATGTAAAACAAGGCGAAACCATTGCTTTAGTAGGAGCAACAGGTGCAGGAAAATCTTCGACGATTAATTTGCTCAGTCGTTTTTATGAAATCAATAAAGGAAAAATTTTTATTGATGGAGTTGATTTACAAGATTATGAATTGAACAGTCTGAGAAGTAAAATTGGTGTGGTTTTGCAAGATGTGTTTTTGTTTTCTGATACCATTGAGAACAATATTACTTTGGGGGATAAAAGTATTAGCCGAGAAAAAATTATTGAAGCCGCCAAATTGGTAGGAGCAAATGATTTTATCGAACGTTTGCCAGATGGCTACGATTACAACGTAATGGAAAGAGGAGCGACACTTTCAGTTGGGCAACGACAATTAATTTCGTTTGTCAGAGCCTTGGTTCACGACCCGAAAGTAATTGTGTTGGATGAAGCTACTTCGTCTGTCGATACAGAAACAGAAGAGATGATTCAGAATGCGATTGCTAAATTGATGAAAGGAAGAACAGCTATCGTAATTGCTCACAGACTTTCTACTATCCAGAATGCACACAAAATTTTGGTATTAGACAAAGGCGAAATCAAAGAAGTAGGCACACACGATGAGCTTTTGGAAAAAGACGGTTGGTATGCAAGTTTGCATAAAATGCAATTTGTAACGGCGTAGATTAGCTTTAAGCTTTCAGCTATGAGCAGTGAGTTTTTAAATTGAATTGATATAAAATTATCTTGGTAAAACAATAGGGCTGGAAATAATTCCAGCCCTATTGTTTTTAATATTGATATCTAAAGATTTATTATGCAAAAATCTGAAAACCTCATTCCAAAATCTTTAATAAAATTATCCTAAAATCTTCTTCAAACTTGCCAAGATTACTACAATACCAACCATAATCATCAAAGCTTTTACTGGCAATTTACTTGACAAACGTGCGGCGATGGGTGCAGCCACAATTCCACCAAGAATTAAGCCCAAAATTACTTGCCACTGTGAGAAGCCGATGACAAAAATGAAAGTTAAAGATGAAGAAAGTGAGATAAAGAATTCAGCCAAGTTTACTGAACCAATCGTGTATTTTGGATGACGACCCGAAGCTATCAAAGTAGAAGAAACGATTGGTCCCCAACCGCCACCGCCGATTGAATCCATCATTCCGCCAAACCAAGCTAATGGCCCAATCATTTTAACATTTTTCTTTTGTTGACGCTTTACCAAAGCTTTCTGAATAATTACAACACCAAGAATTAAAGTATAAACTGAAACCGCTGGTTTTACGTAGTGCATATAGCTTTCGGCTAATGTAGAAAGAGCATAAGCTCCTAAAACTGCTCCGATTACACCCGGAATAAGTACTGCTTTGAATAATTTAGAGTTTACGTTGCCAAATTTCAAGTGCATATAACCTGATACGCCGCTGGTAAAAATCTCTGAAGCGTGAACACTCATGGAAATAACCGCTGGCGAAACTCCAACATTGGCAAGGAAAGTTGAAGCCGTTACTCCGTAAGCCATACCTAATGCTCCATCAATCATTTGAGCGATAAATCCACCCAAAATATAGTATAGAATATCAGAATTGATTTCTTGTAAACCTGTTGTAATGTTTTGGATAGTGAGATACGTAAAAACAAAATATCCAACAATCATCAAAGCCAAAGCATTAAAGAAATGGATGGCTACTTCATAAGCATTGCGTTCTCGTTTCCAAATTTTAATAATTGCTTCTTCGAATGGATTTTTAGAAGACTTTTTTTTCTCAACAACTGGTTTAAGATTAGTCGGTGATTCGATTTCCATAAATTTTTAATTCATTGTTTTCCTACAAAGTTAATAGGCTTTAATTAATCTACAATACAAGTAGAGTTATTATTTTGTAAATTTGACGTAATTAGAAATCTTCAATACAAAAAATTAAATATGAAGTGGATTACTCGTGAAAAACCTAAGATTGATAGAATAGCTTGCCCTTGGCTGATTAAGCATTTTATAGATAAAGATGCTGAGTTTATTTTTGTGCCTTTTGATGAAGTAATCTCGCAAGCTGAACTACAAAATGCCATCCCTTTTGATGTTCCCAATGTTGAATTATCACATAGGTTGGGTTTATGTACTTTTGATTGTTTGATTGAAAAGTACAAAATTGAAGATGAGGCTATTCATAAAATGGCGGAAATTGTTCGTGGTGCAGATACTGACAGACATGATATTGCTCCACAGTCGGCTGGTTTGTGGGCAATTGCTTCTGGAATGGCTTACAATATCACGGATGATTATGAATTATTGAAACAAGGAATGATTATTTACGATGGTTTGTACAGTTGGGCAAAGTACTTACAAGAGGTAAAGCATTTTCAGAATCCATTTGAAAACTTACTGGTAGATGTTTTTCAGAAAGTTTTTCAGCCCTCTACCAAAAATAATCGTAAAATACCTTCTTGGGCAAAAGAATTAAAAGACATTATTCAAGACCAAATTGATACAAACCTTACTTTGAGTTTAAAGGAAATCTCGAAAGAATTAGACGTAAATCCAGCTTATCTGTCCAGAGAGTTTTCAAAATACTTTGAAAATCTATCTTTTGGCGAATATATCCGAAAACTGCGTATTGAAAAAGCCATTGATTTATTGAGTAACAGTAATCACTCGCTTACCGAAATTGCATATCTCACAGGCTTTTCAGACCAAAGCCATTTTACAAGAATTTTCAAACAACATACTGGACAAAATCCATCAGTATTCAAAAAAAATATCATCAAAAGTAAATCTGATACAAAAAGTTAATTCTATTCTATTTTGCGGAAGATTAATCTTGAATTTTTGTTGAGAACAATTCTTAACAAAAATGAAAAAACACATTACAATACTTAGTTTTTTAGTACTTACTTCTTTTAATGCTTTTTCTCAACAAACTTCACCCGAAAACTCCTATCCCAAAGTAGCAGGTTATATGGGGATTTTACATCCGATTAATACTTGGTCGGATGGTACAAGTACAGGGAATTTTGGCTCAGTTTACACTATTGGTTTTCCGACTGGAATAAATATTCTGAAAAGTGATAAAATTGGCTTTAGCTTTGAATTTGTGCCGACCATTCGCTCTGAAAATGGCGTAAGTAAAATGAACAATTTCCTATTTCATCCGGGGGTAATGTTTCGTTTCAAACATGGACTTACTTTGGTGACACGAGCGGCTTTTGAGACAAGCGGAAGATATGGCTTTACGCCAGTACTGAACAAAGTAGTAAAGAAAAATAAGCATTCTAACTATTTTATTGCCGTTCCTTTACCTGTTCGTTTTGGAAATGATAGACCTACTTCTTACACACTTGGGTTTCAATTTGGAGTAGGTTTTTAAGTTATGAATGATGAGTTTTGAGTGGTGGATGACATTATTTTATAGAAGCTTCTCGTAGATATTTGTGAGCAAAAAGAATTCCTTTTCGCTCACAAATCTTTAAGCCAATAATTTTAAAGCTTCTTGAATATAAGCTAAACCTTCTGGTGAGTAACTGAGTTGCAAAGCAAACTGATGTCCGTGAGCATCCATTTTCAATAAAGATTTTTTTAGGATATTGATTACTTTTTCGGCTGAATGCTTTGGATGAAAAGCTTCGTATTGGAATTGTAAAAAAACTAAACACAAAGCGTTTTCCATTGTTTGTACTTCGTGGTCGGCTTTGATTTTCTGTTTCAAAATAATACGTTCAACATCGGCAATAGCTTCTTTTTCATAGCCAATTTCGCTAAGTATTTCATTGGCTTTTTTAGCATGAAAAAGTGATAAATCTTTTCTCCAAGTCAAGTAGCCAACTCTGCCTTCTGGATAGGTTTCTCTGGCAATTTCCCAACGACCAATGTGTTGACTTCTGGAAGCGAGCAATAAAGCTTCGCTTGCTGAGGGTTCGAGTTTTAAAACCCATTCATACAACTGAATAGCAAAGAAGTATTCCTGTGGGTAATCTTTTCCTGCCCAGTGAAAAACATTCGGGTCGTTTTGGTTATAAGTATCAAATCGTTGAAAAGCTAAATCTAATGGGGTCATTTTTGTATTTTTTACAGATTTACTTCGATAGAAGTTCAGAAATGAGAATAATGTTGTTTGATAGTAATATCTTTGTCGTACACTTTTTGTATGATTAAAAATAGTTCTAACACAATATACAAAAATACGTTAAAGTACTAAAGCCTGTTTGATTTTTTTGACATGAGGTTATCAACCGAAAGAATTGGAGTAATCCTACAATGTCTATGTACTAAATCAGAACGGATAATATTTAGTAATTAATTACTTTGAAAATTAAATTAATATTGTGTATTTTGAAGTAAATCCAGTTTGATTCCGCCGAAATAAGCTGAATAATCGTAGGTTTTATCAATTAATTGGTAAAATTTTACTCAAAATGCCAATTGTTCACGCCTTCATAAAAAGTCAGCATATTTAATAATATAGTCAATCAGATATGAATAATTTCACTCCGCCAGATGAATTTATTAACTATTATTCTCTTGATACCATTCAAGAGAACGATTTTGACTTTATTCTTGATTTTGCAGATAATCTTTATGAAGCCTCAGTCGTTTGTATTTCTTTTTTCGATTACAAGCGTTTTTGGTATAAATCTCAGGAAATCCATTTAGCTCAAACACATACTCCTTCTCTGAACTTTCCTACTGATACAATTTCTTCAACTGATCATCAGATTTTTACTTTTAATACCACCAATCACCCATTTTTTACTGATTTAGCAATTCGTTCTGTAACGGCTATTCCACTTTATTTACATTCAGGTAAGAAAGTAGGTTTTTTATCTTTATGGTTCAAGGAATCTTACGAACTAAGTGCCAAAGAAAGTAAAATGCTTGGCGTACTTGCTGAAAAGACAATTCATTTGGTTGAACAAAAAAAACAAAATCGGAGTGAATTAAAATTTGGCAAAAAGCAAATACAAGTGCTGTTGGACTCTACAAGTAGTTTTATTTGGGGTATCGACAGAGACTTAAAGCTGATTTCGGCTAATAAAAATTATATCAATACGATTCAGAAATATACTGGAAAAACGGTAAAAATAGGAGATGCTTTTTTTGAGGAGATTTTTTTCTCCCCTGATTTAGTGACTTTTTTTGAAGAACAATGTGAAAGAGCTTTTTTAGGTGAAAGTTTTACGGAAGATGCTGTCGTTCCTGCAACACAATGGTTTAAAAAGCAATGGTTTGAAGTTTCTTTTTATCCAATTTTTCAAGCTGGTGAAGTAATAAATGTGTTAATTAATGCCAGAAATATTACTAAACGTAAGAAAAGTAAAGAGCAGTACGAATTGTTGTTTCTTTCAAATCCGCAACCCATGTGGGTTTATGAGAAAGCAACTTTTAAGTTTCTTGAAGTAAATCAAGCGGCTATTCAGCATTATGGTTATTCTAAAGAAGAGTTTTTGAAATTATCTTTGTACGATATTATTCATGCCGAAGATGTGGCTCAAATGGTTGAGCAAAGTGAAGTAAACGACCTTTTACAAACCAACGACCTTGAATGGCGACATTATAAAAAAAATGGTGAAATTATTTGGGTTCAGCTCGCTTCGCATGAAATAGAGTATCAAAATAAAAAAGCAAGTCACGTACTGATTAATGATATTACAGAGCAAAAACGACATTTGACTTTGCTGGAAGAAGAAAGAGCCAATACGATTGCCTTAATCAATAGTACTGACGATTTAGTTTGGAGTATCGACCAAGATGCCAGATTGGTAATTGCCAACGAAGCCTACTTCAATTATGTAAAAACGGTTACGGGTTACAGCATCAAGCCGGGAGATTCTGATTATGTAGAGAGTTTCCCTGCCGAATTAAATGCAAATCGGAAAAAACTGAATGATAGAGCTTTGGCTGGCGAAACCTTTGCGATTGAAATTCACTTTCCTGAAGTGGGTAAACATTGGGGAACTTGGAGTGAAACAAGATTTAACCCAATCAAGGAAGGCGATAAAGTACGTGGTGCGGCGATGTTTGCCCGAAACATCACTTCCCGTAAAGAAATTGAATTAGCACTTGAGACTAACCAAAGAATTTTGTTAGAAACCAGCGAAGTAGCTCGTGTGGGAGGTTGGGAAATAGATTTGGTTAATCAAAAGATTTCTTGGTCTAAAATCACCAAAGAAATCCATGAAACAGCACTTGATTTTGAGCCAAATTTCGAGGATTTGATTAATTTTCATAGGCTTGGGCATAATCAAGAACGAATCAAAAGAATTTTTAGAGAAGTAGTAGCTACTGCACGAGATTTTGATTTTGAAACTCAAATTTTAACCGCAAAAGGCAAAGAACGCTGGGTGAGAGTGAAGGGAGGAGTAAAAACAATAGAAGGCAAAGCCGTCAGAATGTTTGGAATGGTTCAAGACATCAACGACCAAAAGAAGCACCTCGAAGAAATAGAAATGCAAAACAAACAGCTAAGAGAAATCGCTTGGATGCAGTCGCACGTAGTGAGAGCTCCAGTAGCAAGGATTATGGGAATTGTAAGTCTATTTCAGGATTTTGACGATTTAGAGATTTCTACAAACGAACTTTTTAACAATATTTCCGACTCTGCCTATGAAATAGATGACATCATCAGGAAAATCAATAATACTATTCAAACTAATCACAAGCAAGTTGTACAATGAAACTTAATTTATTAATTGTTGATGACGATAAAATGGTGCAAACAATGCACACGATTATTGTTAAAAGAAGTGGGTTTTCTGAAAAGCCTTTCAATTTTGTTAATGGGAAAGAAGCCTTGGATTTTATCGTCAGCAATGGAAAAGAAGAAAAGTATTTAATATTATTAGATATTAATATGCCAGTAATGAATGGTTGGGAATTACTGGATGCTTTTTCAGAATTTGGGGTTGAAAATGAAATTTTTGTCGTAATGGTTAGCTCATCAATCGACCAGCACGACCTCGACAAAGCCAGTACTTATTCAAAAGTAATTTCTTATGTTTCAAAACCCATGACGAAAGATATTCTTGATGGACTCAGAAATCACGATAAACTCAGGACGTATTTTTTTTAGCATAAGTATTCCGAATTTTATTCACAAAAAAAACTCTGCTCTTCAATCAAGAAAAGCAGAGTTTTTGTTTATAAAAGTTCCTTACTTGGTATCCAAAGATGTGCTTTGAAATTTTGTATTTTGTTGTTTTCTACTACAATTCCTTCTTGTTCAAGGAGTTCTTGCATTAGGTTTCCTCCAAAAAAAGCTTTACCAGAAAGCAAACCATTTCTATTTACAACCCGATGTGCAGGAATCGACGAATCTCCGTGTGAAGCACACATTGCCCAGCCCACCATTCTTGCGGCTCGTTTATTACCCAAGTAAGCGGCAATTTCACCATAAGTACTCACTTTTCCATAAGGAATCAAACGAACTACCTCGTAAATATCTTCAAAAGCATTTTTCATGTTAGCCTAAAGATTTCCTCTGTCACGAACTTCATCTAAAAGTTCTTGATACCAAGCTTCACCGTATTTTCTAATCAACGGCTCTTTCAAAAATTTATAAAGCTCAACGCCCAAATGTTCGCCATGTGAACAAGCATCTGAACAAATATGCCAACGGTCGTAGTTGAGGGCTTCGTAATGTTCGTACTTGGTAATTCTGATGGGATAAAGATGACATGAAATAGGTTTACGCCATGAAATTTTACCATCAAAATAGGCTTGTTCGATACCACATTTCAAAATGTTTTTTTCATCATAAATGGCATAAGCACATTCTCTGCCTTTGATTACAGGCGTAGAGTAGTCACCTTCCCAATCTTTTACGTATTTTCCTTCTTCTTCGATGGCTTTGATACCAATTTCTGAAAGATAAGGTTTTACTTCTTGATAGATTTCTTCCATAATCGGAAGTTCGTCCTCATTGAGCGGTGCGCCTAAATCTCCTTCTACACAACAAGCTCCCTTGCACTTGATAAGGTCGCAAACAAAAAATTTTTCAATAATATCATCACTAATGACGGTGTCCTCTATCAATATCATTTATCAATGGATTTTTTATGATTTAACTTCTTTTGCAAAATTAATGTAATTTTAGAAGCAAAATATATTAAAACTTATACTTAAAGCAAAGACTTTGCCATAAATTGATATTTTTTAGGCTTTTTCAAAGTTTTTTTTAAAAAATCTTGTAACTTGAATTGTCAAATAATTAATTTCATACGTCATATTTGACCACTTATTTTGCACAAAAGTATCGTCCTTTTTTTTCTTCATGAAAATTGCGGATTCGTCTATTGAACCAAAACTAAGCACAATTTTAGCGCTTTGATAGCCAAAACAAATAACCATTAAATTTTTGAAAGTATTGATTCAATGACTTGAATCAAAGAATTACAATATTTATGTATAAACGCTTTTTTGTACTCGTATTATTTGCATTTTATTTTACCTCGCTCAAGGCTCAGGAGTTACCTGCGAGTCTGAGAGTGGGTTCAGTAAATGTTAAGTATGATGCCAGTGCCAGAGCGGTGATAGAAAAAGAGATTCAGAGTTTAAACAACAACCGCAAATATTTAGATGCACTTGTTGGAAAAATGGTTTTACACTTCCCTGCTATTGAAAGAATTTTGGCAGATGCAGGTATTCCTGATGAAATCAAGTACTTATGTGCCCAAGAAAGTGCTTTCGACCCTGATGCTCTTTCAACTTCGGGAGCAGTGGGTTTTTGGCAATTCAAAGCAAAAACCGCCAAAGAAGTTGGTCTGCGAGTAGATGGCACAATCGACGAACGTAAACATCTCGCTGCTTCAACAAGAGCTGCCGCCAGTTATTTGAATAAAAGTAATCAGTCATTAAAAAACTGGATGAGTACTTTACTTTCTTATCGTTTAGGGGTTGTCGGTGCTAAAAGTCATCCCGTCTTAGAATGGAAAAATAAAAAAGAAATTACCGTAACCAGTGATACCGATTGGTATTTATTACGTTTTTTGGCCTATCGTTTTGTATTGGATATTGAATATAAAAAAGTAAAACAGAATCCTTACAACGATATTCTGTATGAACATTACAAAACAAAAGGAAAAAGTTTATTTGATATTGCCAGTGAAATTGGCGTATCAACTGCTGAAATTTCATATAATAATCGTTGGTTAAAATCAAATTCTGCTCCTTTAGAAAAAGATTATGTGGTGTATATGCCCATGAACCCACAGCAGTTTCGTGAAGTTAAATCTAAGGCTTTAGTTCCTAAAGTAGAAGACACCCGTCGCATTCAAACACAAGATTTAGGCTTTCCAATACTTGTTCGAACTACAAAAAAAGTATCATCAAAATCAGACCCCATTTTTTACGAAATCAATGGCAAGAATGGAATTTTAGCCGTTGAAGGAGATACCCCCGAAAGTATTTCCCGTCGTGGAGATATTTCTGTATCAAAATTTTTAAGGTTTAATGATTTAGACCCTAATAGCCGTATCATTCCAAACGAAGTATATTATCTGAAAAAGAAAGAAAATAAAGGAATGGTGGCTTTCCATACAGTTCAGGGAAATGAAACACTTTGGGAGATTTCGCAGATGTATGGTATTCAATTAGAGGCACTTTTATACAAAAACAGAATTTCACAAATTCAACGTTTGCAAAAAGGAAGATTACTTTGGTTGATGGAAGTACGTCCTGATACTCCAGTTGAAGTAGTTCAGTCGCCAGCCGAAGTAGCCAAAATAGAACAAGCAAAAAGAGAAACAGCTAAAAATGTAATTATTGACGCTCCTACAAGAAAGCCTGTTGAACCTGTTTCAACAAGAAGACAACCAGAACAAAGACCAGAAGTAACGATTCTGGACAAAGAGAAGGAAAAAGAGAAAGAAGTACAAACCAATAGCAATGTAAGCTCAAGAGTAGAAATAACTACCAAAGAACCTACTAAAGAAACGCCACCACCAGCCGTTGCAAGCAATGATAAAGTAAAAGTTACGCAGGCTGAACAAATTGAGAATACTCCATCAAACAATGAAGAGCCTCCTGTGCCAACAGTTTCTACCAAAGAATTAAGAACTCACACAGTGGGCGAGCGAGAAACCTACTTTGGCATTTCGCAAAAGTATAATATGAAAGTAGCTGAGTTATTTAGTTTAAACGGAATTAAACCCGGCAACAAACTAAAACCTGGTCAAGTATTGCAGGTGTATAAATTAGTTACCATTGCGAGCGAACCTAAAAATAGTAACAAAACAAAAGGAAGAGTTCCAGAGAAAATGCCTGAACAAGCTAAAGTAGAAACCACTACGAAGATGGCTGGGGCTGAAAAAACAGTTGATGAAAATGAGGACAAAGCAAAAGTAACCACTAAAGTTGCTACTGAAACGGCCAAGAATAAAGCAAATACTTCGATTTCGGGAGAGCAGAAGCAAGAGTCGGATAATACCGATAGATTCAAAGTTGTTACCAAAGAAGAAACTGAAACTACAAAGATTGAAAGTTCTGTTAAAAACAATAATTCACCTGCAACACATACCGTAAAAGCAGGCGAAACACTTTATAGCATTGCCAGAAAAAGAGGAGTATCTGTGGCTTTATTGATTAGTTTGAACAATATCAAAAACAATAGAGTAGAAATTGGTCAAGTGTTGAATCTTCAAAGAGCTTTAACCATTGTAGAAAATCCAACGACTAACAGTACGACTCCCATTACAGCAAATGATACACCTGCTGTAAAACAAAATGAGGCTACAAAACAAAATGTTTCTGTAAAGCAAAATGATTCTGTAAAAATTGAAACGCCAAAATATGTATATCACACGATGAAAGTAGGAGAGACTGTTTTTAGAGTTTCGCAAAAATATGGCGTGAGTGTCGAGCAGCTTGCAAAATGGAATAACCTGAAAAATTTTTCAGTAAGTGTCGGGCAGAAATTGATTGTGAAAAAATAGTGAAATAGTTATGATGTATGAATTATGAGATATTAATAATGATTATAAATACGTCAGTTATCCTATTATTTTAGGCAGTGGTACATGCTATTTAAAATTTCATAATTCATACATCATAACTCATATCTACCCTAAATCTTCCTACTAATCATCAAACCATCTCTTAGAGGCATTAAAATATTTTCGGTTCTTGGGTCGTCGTGGCACATTTTGTTGAAATTCAAAAGATTTTGAGTGTCTTTATCTATTTTCTTTCCAACTTCAATATTGGCTACTTTTCCACTCCAAAGTACATTGTCAGAAATAATATAACCGCCTTTTCGTACTTTATCAAATACTAAATCATAGTATTTTTGATAATTCATTTTATCAGCATCAATAAAAACAAGGTCGAATACTTCTTCCAAATTTGGAATAATCAATGCCGCATCGCCAATTCGGTAGTCAATTTTGCTCGCAAATTCCGATTCGTTGAAGAATTGTCTGGTAAAACCTTCCAATTCTTCGTTAATATCAATCGTGATAATTTTTCCATTTTCAGCTAAACCTTCTGCCAAACACAAGGCTGAGTAGCCCGTATAAGTACCAATTTCCAAGATATTTGTAGGACGCATCATCTGTGAAAACATTGCTAATACTCGTCCTTGCAAATGTCCAGAAAGCATTCTTGATTGAAGTATTTTGGCATGGGTTTCTCTGTTGAGGCGTGCCAAAACAGCACTTTCAGGTGAAGTATGTTGTTCGGAATAATCGTTAATATTTTGTGGTAAAAAATCCATTCTGATTCAATTTTGATAAATTTTACTTGAAAATGAAAGTCATAAATCTAAGCGATGAACACAATTTGAGTAATATTGTATGTGATGTAAATGTTTGATTATTATATACATGAACTGCTAATCGCCGATTACTTTTCACTAATTACTACTTGTGCAAGCTCTTTGTAAATAGCTTGTAGCTGTTGAGCAATATTTTTAGACGAAAACTGTTCAATATGTTTTTGTCCTTCAATAACCATTCGCTTTTGTAAGTTTTTATTGGAAAGTACTTGTAATATTTTACTGGATAAATCATTTACATCTTCTGGATTGGCGTACAAAGCTCCGTTACCGCCAGCTTCTTCTAAACAAGAACCTGTTGCCGCTATTACAGGCACTCCCGAATGAAGTGCTTCAACAATCGGAATGCCGAAACCCTCAAAAAATGATGGATAAACAAACAAATTTGCTCCCTGATAAAGAGCAGGTAAATCTGAAAAAGGTACTTTGTTGAAGATTTTTACATTAGATAGTTTATGCTCCTGAATGTAATCTTCGAGGCGAGTTTGATAGGCACTTTTTCCACCAACCAGTACCAATTCGTAGTCGCTAAGATGCAGTTTATGGAAAGCCTTTAAAAGTAATAACTGATTTTTTCGCTCAGTAAAAGTGGCAATACAAAGAATGTATTTTTTCTGAATTTCATATTTTTTCAACACTGCTGAAATACTGTCGCTTTCGAGTAGATGATGAAAAGATTCATCACAATCTTGATACACCACAGCGATTTTATCGGCATCAATTTTATAATAGTCAATAATATCACGTTTGGTTTGTTCGCTGATGGCAATTACTTTATCGGCTTGTTTGCAGGCTTTTCTGAATTTAATTTGATAAATCAGCCTATCAAATGGTGGGTATAATTTTGGATAACGTTCAAAAATTAAGTCGTGGATCGTGACAACGGTTTTTACTTTTTTGTTTTTGAGACCGAAAGGAATTTCGTTACTCAAACCATGAAAAACTTGAATGCCATACTTTTTAAAATCATTTTTGATAAGATAACTTCGCCAAAGAGCTTTGAATTTTTTGATACTTGGCAAGCAAATTCTGAGGTTTTGATGTTTTTCAGCCCAAGTATTTCCTTGTTGACTACTTTTATTCTGAGGAGTAAAAGCAAAATATTCGTTTTCGGGTGCAAATTTCAATAAGGCATCAATGATGAATCGACTATAATTTCCTAAGCCTGTATAATTATTAAAAGCCCTCTTGGCATCAAAACCGATTTTCATGGGTGTGTTGTGAATGAGTGAATTGTAAGTTTTGAATTAGTGAATTGCGAGTTAGTGAATTAGCGATTTTTTTATTCATTTTACGGATACTGATTACTGACAATTTTATACACAGAGTTTAGCAGAGCTTTCAGTGAGTTTCACAGAGGATTTTTTGCAATATTTCTCGGTGAAACTCTGTGTATTCTCTGTTTTTCTCCGTGTCTTTTATATGATTGTCTAATAGTCAGTTCAATTTATTAGTTCTCAAGTCTCAAAATCAAAAAATCTTGTTTCTTTTGTCTTGCATCTTTCGTCCTAAAGTCCTAAAGTCTCAAAATCCTAACAAAATTACTCCGATTCCAGTTAAATAAAAATTAGTTTCATCTATTTCAGAATGATATATATCACCCAAGAGCGTCTCCAAATCCAATTATTTAGAAAAATTCTTATTAAAGGAATACTTTTACTCATTTTATGGTTATAGAGTTTAAGCGTTAAAATTAATAACTTTGCAGGCTATTAGTTTTTAGATTTCATAGAGCCTCATGGAAAAATAGGTTTCAATTAATAAAGAATGCAAGAAATACAAGAATATACACTTTCAAATGGTATTAGGGTCGTACACCGACAAGTTACGCATACGGCAATTTCGCATATCGGAATCATGCTGGATATGGGTAGCCGTGATGAAAAGCCACATCAGCAAGGACTTGCCCATTTTTGGGAACACATGGCTTTTAAAGGTACAAAAAAACGTACTTCATTACAGATTATCAATCGTTTAGAGATTGTTGGTGGCGAACTCAATGCTTATACAACCAAAGAAAAAATCTGTTTTCATGCCTCCGTACTTACGCCCCATTACGAGCGTGCTTTGGAACTGTTGGCTGATATTACTTTCAATTCTAATTTCCCAGACAAACAAGTAGAGCGAGAAAGAGGTGTTATTTTAGAAGAAATGGCGATGTATTACGATTCGCCAGAAGATGCTATTCAAGACGATTTTGATGATATTGTTTTTGCACATCATCAATTAGGAAAAAATACTTTAGGGAATCAGGAGAGTGTTTCTAATTTTAAAAGACAAGATTTATTAGATTTTATTAACGAAAATCTGGATACTGAAAGAGTAATTTTTTCATCCATCGGAAATTTACCTTTCAAAAAAGTCATTCAATTGGTTGAGAAATTCTTGAAGGATATTCCTGCAAAGTCTTCTAATTTAATCAGAACTCCACCGATAAATTATACGCCTCAGAATCTCAGTGTTACCAGAAGTATTACGCAGGCACACGTGGCGATTGGGCGAACTTCATATCCTTTGGCTGACGACAAACGTTTACCATTCTTTATGTTGGTAAATTTACTCGGTGGTTTTGGAATGAATTCTCGTTTAAATTTAGCAGTGCGTGAACGAAATGGTTTAGTTTACACAATTGATGCCGGTTACACGCCATTTATTGACACTGGCTATTGGGGCATATATTTTGCTACCGAAGTGAAAAGGCTTGGGAAAGTAAATGCTTTGATTTTGAAAGAATTGAAGAAATTACGAGAAGTAACCCTTACCAAAACTCAGTTGGTAAACACCAAAGAGCAATTGATGGGGCAAATGGCAATGTCGGAAGAAGGTAATATGAGTTTTATGTTGATGATGGCAAAAAGTTTACTCGACATCAATCGCATTGATAGCTTAGAGTACTTATTTCAGCAAATTCAGGGCGTAACGGCTATTCAATTACAAGATTTAGCCAATGAAATGTTTCAAGAACAAGATTTAAGTTCACTGACATTTTTACCAGAATAATTTAATTTGAAAATTTAAAACGAATTTGAAAATTTGAAAATAGGTAATTGAAAAGAAGGAATAAAATTTTCAAATTTACTTATTGCCAAATTTTCAAATTAATTTCCCTTGCATTTATACATTCACATCCCTTTCTGCCGTCAGGCTTGTCATTATTGCGACTTTCATTTTAGTACTTCATTGAAGACAAAAGATGAAATGGTACAAGCGATTTGTCAAGAAATAGTACTTCAAAAAAACTATCTTCAAAAAACACATTTAGAAAGTATTTATTTTGGAGGAGGTACGCCTTCTTTGCTTGAAGAGCAAGATTTTAACAGCATTTTTGAAACAATTTTTCAAAATTTTACGCTAAAAACAGACGCAGAAGTAACACTTGAAGCCAATCCTGACGATTTGACGAAAGATAAAATACATCTATTTAAAAAATTTGGAATCAATCGGCTAAGTATTGGTATTCAGTCTTTTAATGAAGGTCATTTAAAGAAAATCAATAGAATTCATTCTGCACAAGAAGCCGAAACTTGTGTGAAACTTTCACAAGATTTAGGGATTCATAACCTAAGTATTGATTTAATTTATGCCATCCCAGCTGAAAATCATCAGATTTTTGAACATGATTTACTCAAAGCCAGTCAGCTAAATTTATCACATATTTCAGCCTATTGCTTGACGATTGAGCCACAAACAGTTTTTGGAAAATGGGTGAAGCAAGGAAAAATTCCTTCTATCAACGACGAATTCGCCAGTCAGCAATTTGAAATGTTGGTCTCATATTTAGGAAACGAAGGTTTTGAGCAGTACGAAATATCTAATTTTGCCCGTAACCAGCAGTACGCCCAACACAATACAAGTTATTGGAAGCAAGAAGAGTATTTGGGCGTTGGTCCGTCTGCTCATAGCTTTAATTATTTTAGCCGACAGTATAATATTGCCAATAATGCTTTGTATATAAAAGCTTTAAAAAAGAAAGAATTACCTGCTGAAATCGAAATTTTATCAAAGGAAGACCGAGTAAATGAGTACTTGCTAACTGGGCTTAGAACGAAGTGGGGTTGTGAAGTAGAGAAGCTCAACCAAGTACTTGAGGCAGATTTTTTGAAAGTCAATCAAGCAATTTTAGCCAAACAATTACAAGAAGGTTTGATACATTTTCATCAAGGCGTATTGTTGATTACTGAAAAAGGAAAGCTATTTGCGGATAATATCGCCTCAGAATTATTTATTTTTGTAGAGTAAATCTGAATATTTTTACCAAATCAAGCTTCATTCGTTAAACAGTCGTAAATTTGTTTTTATAACCATGCCCCGACTCATGGATTTTTTGATTGCTTATCCTTACAAACTTAATCAATATGGCAAAAAATACATTTAGAACTTCTCCGCCAGAAGAACAAAATACAATTAAAGCCGAATCATTTTTAAGTCGTTTAAAAAACTTTGGAAGCTCGGATGAGCATCAATCTTTATCACAAATCATTGTTAGGTACATCCTCAAATTCTTCATGTATTTCTTTTCAATTACTATCGTTTGGGTATTTGTCTTGAAATTTCTTCCTATTTGGTTTACTCCAACCATGATAGACAGAAAAATTACAGCTATTAGCGAAGGAAGAGACTCTGAAATTCATTCAGACTGGGAACCTTATGAGAATATTTCAAAAGAAGCAGCTTTAGCCGTCGTAGCTTCTGAAGACCAGCTTTTTCCACAACACTTTGGTTTTGATTTTGCGGCAATGTGGGGTGCATTTAAGCATAATTTGAAGGGAAAGAAAATAAAAGGAGCAAGTACAATCTCTCAACAAGTTGCCAAAAACGTATTTTTGTGGCAGGGAAGAAGTTACGTTCGTAAGTTTTTAGAAGTATATTTTACTTTTCTGATTGAAGTAATTTGGGGGAAAGAAAGAATTCTGGAAGTGTATTTAAACGTGGCAGAAATGGGTAAAATGACTTTTGGAGTCGAGGCAGCATCACTACGCTACTACGGGCACAGTGCTAAACTACTCAATAGAGCCGAAGCTGCAAGAATTGCTGCGGTATTACCAAGTCCAATCCGTTTTTCAATTGCTAATCCTTCAAAATATGTTCAGAAAAGAACAAATGCTATTATGAAACAAATGAGAAGGTTAGGAGGGAAGGCTTATTTGAAATTTTAGGATGGATGAAAAGTAGAAATTGTTTTTTATTCACCCTAAAATTGTTTAATCAAATTCAGTAAGATTATATTTTTCAACGATTTTCATCACTCTGTCAGCATAATACTTGCCACCTCTGTGCGTATAACCATACTCGCCGATTCCATAGCAAAAAGTGTAAGCAGCAGAGTATTTTTCAATGCCAGCGGCAATTTGCTTTTGGTAAAATCTTGTGATTTCACTGTAATCACGTTTCCAAACGCCTGTTTTGTGTAAAAAAATTTCTTCGACTAAAAATCTCAGGCATTCTTCTCTTGAATTAAAACGCTTATACCAATTATCTGGGCGATTATCTTCATCAAAAATAAGTTGTCCAGTTGGCGTAACGCTAATGATTGGCACTTTGCCATCGTTTTCGTCGGGTTGTCCCTTCAATTGGTAAGCGTTAGATGGATTACCTTTCCACTGTTTGATTCCCAGTAAATTATTTGCAAAAATGGCATTTCTGCTAAATCCGTAGCCACTCTCTAAGGCAGCCATAGCCATAATCACGCTGGCAGGTACATTATGTTTTCTGGCAAGTTCTGTGGCAATAGGCTGAACATCATCAAAGAACATATTAACATCATCAGCATTCGGATGTCCGATAGCCGTAGAATACACATTATCGTTTCGTCCGTTGATGTCTTCGTTTGGAGTGGGTTTAAATTTGAAGTTATTTACATTCAGTTGATTTCTGGCAGGAGGGTTGTACTCATAGTTATTATATGAATCGTTTTTCTTCGGTTCATAATTCGTATTAGGATTACTAATAATTACTTGAGTGCTGTTATCTTGATTTTTAGGAGTATAGATGTACTCTTGAGAAGGAGTTTCTGGAATAACCGTAATGGCATCTTTAAAAACTTTACCCGTAATCACAAGCTCTCCATAAACTTCGCTTGAAGTTTCGTTTTGGTCATTTACAGCTACAAAACGCAATCTTTTTGTACCAGTAAAGGTAAAAGGAAAACTTAATTCAGCCGAATTGTCATAGATTTTAGCTGTACCCAAACTTTGGTTATCAGAGTAAATCCTAACCAAGTAAATTTCGTCACTTGCATTGAAGTGAAAACGCACTTCTTCACCTACCTGTGCAGTTGGAGTGTACTCAACATTAAGCCCAATGCGTTTGAGCTTTTGATTAGTGAACGCAAAAAAAATCAAACCAAGAAATAAGATACTTATTACTTGGTTAGGAAAACTGCTTCTGGCCATGAGTAAATAATTTGTTAGATTTTGGGATTTTAATCAAAGGCGGATAAGAATAATAATCCTTTTGTTAATCCTAACAAAAAAGCTATGCCACTCAGATAAATCAAATTAGCATAATGCTAATATAAGATATATTTTTTATATTTTACTTAGTTGCGATATAAAAAAAATCAAAACAATTTTCTGCATCATCATTTAAAAAATAATCTTGATAAGTAATACCAGAAACTAATTGCTTGTCTGATTTTTGGATAATATTTCTACTCAATCGGTTAGCTATATCATAGGGGATTTGTAGCATCCATCTTGGTAAACGATATTGTAAATTAAAAATATCAAAACGAGTAATTTTTTCTACCGAACGCTTATTTTGTTCGTAATAACTCATCACTTTCTCGTTGCCATGAACACCTTTGGTTTCGATACTGGCAAAATGTTTCAAAATTAAACCTTTTAGTTCATGTGCTAAGTACTCACGCACGTGCCAAGGGTTTCTTGAAAGCGAAAATTTTCTATTCACGGTTGTTAATACTAATTTTCCACCCGGTTTCAATACTCTATGAGCCTCTTTGATAAACTCATTATCATCTTCAATATGTTCGATTACTTGGAAAGTAACGATATAATCAAAACTATTATCTGCTAAACCTTTCAGTGGAGGTAGAAACATATCTATAAATTTGAATTCAGGATATTCGGCAGTAAGTTTGAGCATCAAAGGCTCGTTTTTGTCAACACCTGTATAATTGCTTACAGATTGAGCTAATACTGCTACACCACGCCCTGTACCACAGCCAATTTCGAGTAAATTGCCAGAAATAAATTTTGCGGCTTCAATATAAGGGAACAATAATCTTTGGTGAACAGGGTTATCAGAAATGATTTCAGACGAAGCAATCTCAGTTGTTTTGTACATTTTTTGAATAAAATTAGAATTTATGGTAAATTGAACCTAAGCCGTAGTAAATAACCTAAAACTCATGCTCAGATATAAAAAATACCATATTTTTGTATGGTTTGCGATTGAAAGTCAAATTTAAAACTTTTGTATGAGATTTGAACAGTCTATCTCAAGCTTTGAGATTTTGTTCTCAAGAATTATATTCGACATGATTGCTCAGGCGTTATAGATAAAACAATTTAGAAATATTAATACTAATCCTTTGATGAAAAAAATACTTTCCTTCATCCCCATTATTTTGCTTTTTGCAGGATGTAGCCCAACCACTCCTAAGAAAGCAAGTAGCAACACCGATAATCGAGTACTTTTACAAAGATTTGTTAGTAAAAGTAGATTTTTGGATAATAGTAATGCTGTACGTATATATCTAAGTATTGATGTAGATAGAACCATTTCTTTAACTGATATTGCCAATGAGTTTTCAATCAATTATAAGTTATACCCAGATTATACCAACAAACAAAATATTTTGAATAGTGGGGTGGTAAATCTTAATTTCGAAAATTCAATAATGGATGGCGATTTGCTGACACTATGGTTTGACATTCCTAAACCTAAAGATTTACTCACAGCAGTCGCTTTAACCGATATAAAGGATTTGAAAACTGGCAACAAGATTGTCAATGATTGTTTTTTGAGATTTCAGTCAGGCAAAGCCAGTGATTATTTTATGTTTTTTGACAAAACAGGTAAAAAACCTTTAGCTCGTAACTATTTTACTCTACAGGATACAGTAGTATTGAAAAGTCTCAATCAAAAAGTACAGAATTTTAGAGTATTTAGGTATAAATATGAATTTGAAGCTGCTATTTCCCCGATGTCCACAACACCAAGAGCAGCCTCAAAGAATTTGTATGTAGATTCTTCTTTTACAGTAAAAGCCAACGAACAGATTCATTTAAGTACTGATGGATTGTACTATTTTACAAGAGATACCACAGAATCTTATGGAATAGGAATGGTTGTAACAGATAAGCGTTTTCCTAAATTAACTCGTCCTGAGAAATTAGTGAAGCCATTGATTTACGTGAGTACTTTTGCTGAAACAAGCGACTTGAATAGTGCTAAAGAACCTAAAAAAGCATTAGATAATTACTGGTTGAATGTAATGCAAGGAAATCAAGCGACAGCTAAAAGGACTATTAAAGCATTTTATCAAAGAGTTGAACAGGCCAATCGTTTGTTTACGAGCTATAAAGAAGGCTGGAAGACAGATAAAGGTATGGTTTATATTGTTATGGGCGACCCAACAAAAATTACCCGAACAAAAGACAAAGAAGTTTGGACTTATAGTAGAAGTACACAGTATTCAGAAGTTAATTTTACTTTTACCAAGCGGTCAAATCAATTTGTTGAAGACCATTACGAACTACAACGCTACGCAGAATATCAATCTATATGGTTTCCGACAGTAGAACAGTGGCGAAATGGAGAACGACTCTAAAAACAATGGGCTTAAAGAAAAATCTCTTTAAGCCCATTGTGTTTATATAATTGTACTACAATATTCATAGTTTTTTTCCTTTCAAAATCTTCTATGAAGTATTAATCATTTTTCATCATCCTAATCAAGCAATTTGATTTCTCCTACAAAGTTCGAGATTGAACATTCAGGAATAAAAAATAAAATATAAAAAAAACAGGTTAAGCTTTGTGGAAAAACGTATAGTTGGTTTAATGTTACATCCAAAAATAATTATATTTTTTTTATGATTAAATAAAAATTACGCAATTCTAAATTTGTATTCTTTTAAGTCTATATTAGGATATTATTAAGTTTTAACTTAGAGTATGCTTTTTAAAAGAAAATATTCAATGACATTATTTTTTTAGCATTAATAGAGACGAATAATTTTACCAAGTTTTATAATTTTTATTCACTTGTCAATTACTTTGATATTGTTCCGAAGTTATGATTATAAAAGATTCAAATTTCATTGCAAAAACTCGAAACATTGAATCTTTAATAATCATACATCTTTTAATAAAAGCCTTCCCAAAAACGCTCAAAATTATCTTTTGTTTAGTTTTATACGTTTCAAAATGACAATAATATAAATTTACCAAGTTTTGAGAGTTTGTTTTATTACTATTTTAATATCTTTTACTAAAATTCAGATAAAATATACCGTTTAATAATTTTTATGACTGATAATCAAATTTTGTTATTACTTTTGGAATAAATCAATCTAAAATAGTTCCATTAAATAGGCATTTTGAGATATATTTTGAGTTTTGTACTACCGCCGATATTATTTTTAGCTTATAAATTACTTTAGTAGTCGAAAAAAAAATATTTACGGCTGATTCAATTAGGAGAAATTTATTTCTAAATTATTTCAGATAAGATTTACTTTGAAATCTCTCAAAACTTAGAAATGTACTATTTTTGAATAAAAGTTTTGGAGATTAAAAACTTTTGATTAATTTCAAGAAATATTTACAAAATAAAAAAATAGAATTTAGGCTAATACCAAAGTCTTATAACTTACGTAGATATTAACAACGCAACCATTTTAACTAAAGCTAATACCGATTTGATGAATACTTTTACGAAGCCTTTTCTTGTCAGTATTATTTTACTCCTGAGCCTTGGTATTCTTGGAGTAAAAGCTCAAGTTGTATATGAGCCCGAGTATCATACAGTTTATGGTTATTTATCCAGATTAGCTCAAAAAGGCGTAATCGATTTGAATGATGTTGTTATGCCTCTTCCACGAACGTACATTAATTCGAAATTAGATTCATTATCACACCACAAGGATTTATTGACCCCACTTGAAAGAGAAGAACTGACCTTTTATTTAAAGGAGTACACGCTTGAAAGAAATTTAGCTGAGAATAAAGAATATGCAAAACCTGTGTTAGGATTGTTCTCTACTAAAAAAGACGACAGAACACGTGTTACAGTTTATCAAGATAAAGATTTTACATTTAGTGGACAGCCAATTGTTGGATTTCGGTATGAAAATGTAAGTGGTAGTACACTTGGTCAACGTTGGGTAGGGGCTTGGATTTATGGATACATAGGTAAAAATATAGGCTACAGTGTTGATTTTGTAAATAGCAAAGTTGATAACATTTTCTCTGGTTACGATTATAAGAGAACTTTTAGTCCTGAACCTGGTAGATTTGGAGATTTAGTAAGTAAAAGTAAGTATGACTACAACGATTTTAATGCTACAATTACTGCAAAATGGAAATGGGGCGTACTTACATTTGGCAAAAATCCTATTCAAATAGGATATGGTGCTGGAGGTAAAATTATTTTATCAAATAAAGCCCCTTCTTTTCCACAAGTGCGCTTAGATGTTAACCCAGTAAAATGGTTGTCATTTAATTATGCTCATATCTGGTTGAACTCCAATGTCATAGATTCGACAACTTTTTACCCTACTTCTGTTCCAGGTAGATTACAGTATCAATTTAGAGAGAAGTATTTAGCTGTACATTCTTTAACTTACAAGCCATTTAAGGGTATGAGTTTGACTTTAGGAGAATCTGCTGTTTATAATGATAGAATTAAAATTGGGTATTTAATCCCAACAGTCTTATTTAGTGCTATGAGTCATTATTTAGGGGAAGTTAATGCAGGAAATAACAATTCCACTATAAATAATACTATATCAAATTCTCAAGTTTTTGTTCAACTAAGTTCAAGAAATCATATCCCCAAAACGCATTTATACTTTAGTTATTTTATAGATGAACTAACTTTAAGGACAGGAAACACTGCCTTGTCTAATGCAAGAAATCATACGGCTTACCAAATTGGTGCAAGTGTTGCTGATTTTCTCTTTAATAATTTGCATTTGACTTTAGAATATTCTAAAATTCAACCTTTTGCCTACGTTCATTTTATTCCTGCACAGACATATCAAAGTAATAACTTTAATTTAGGTCATTGGATTGGATCTAACGCAGATCAATTGTTCGCTCAACTTCATTATCGTGTAATTAGAGGAATGGATTTTAAAGTGAGTTATAACTACGTTCGTAAAGGAACAGTAGGTACAGGAGTACAACAAGCGAGTGCACAAGATATTTATCCATTTCTGTGGGGAAATGTAAATAAGTATAGCTATTTTCAAACATCAATTCAATACGAACCGATTCATGATTTTTTTGTACGTATCAACTATAAGATAGAAAATCAATCAGGAATTACCTCTGTTAATAATAATTATTTCTCAACATCATTGATGTTTGGACTTTAAGCATTTACATAACTGGCTGTGTATTTATAATTGTTAGTGAAATTTATCAAGAGTTTTAACAAAATTTAGTATGAAAGTTTTATCCAAATTATTCTTATTATCAAGTACTATATTTATCCTCACCTCATGTGTAACGACTAAGAATGTTACCTACTTCCAAGGTAACGACCCATTAGACTCTGTTCGTTATGCCAAACTAAAAAATATTGAGCCATTGATACCCAGAATCCAGGCTGATGATATTTTGGCTGTGACTGTTAGCTCTTTAAGTGAAGAATCAAATCAAGTATTCAACTTTCCTAATACAACTCCATTAATAACGTCCAATCTTCCAGGTATTTCAACTAATGGTGTGCCACGAAGTCAACCTTTAGGGTATTTGGTTGATCCTAATGGTATTATAGAAATGCCACTAATAGGTAAAATTCAAGTAAGTAATTTATTACTTGAAGAGGCTGGAATGAAAATCAAACAAGAGTTGACTAAATTTTTGAAAGAGCCAACAGTCAATGTACGTTTTTTAAACCAAAAATTTACTGTAATAGGAGAAGTTAATCGACCTGGAGTTTATAACTTACTGAATAACCATGTGACTTTACCAGAAGCTATTGGAGTTGTTGGTGATTTGACAATCTTTGGTCGTAGAGACAATGTGATGTTGATAAGAACAACAGAAGGGAGAAGAGAAATTGTTAAGTTAAATTTGAATTCAAGAGAGGTATTGGAATCCCCATATTATTTTATACAGAATAATGACATCATTTATGTCGAACCAACTAAAGGTAAGATAACATCTTCTGATAGAACGCTTCAATTAATCCCTATAGCAACTGGTGTGACAACGTCCTTAGTGCTGTTATTAAATCTTTTATTTAAGTAGTGTAATAAAATAAATTAATATACATATATTATAAAATTGTTATGGCAGAGAATTCCTTTGATTTTGAAGAAAACAATGAAGAACGTTTTGATATTCGAAAAGTCTTTCAATTGTATTTGAGATTTTGGTACTGGTTTATTATATCAATCTTTTTTTCTTTAGGTGGTGCTTATATTTATCTTCGCTATACAACTCCTATTTATAGTATCAGTTCAGTTCTGTTAATCAAGGACGAAAAAAAAGGTATTGGGGGTAATGATATGTTGAAGGAGTTGGAGATGTTTTCAGGCAACAAAATTGTTGAAAATGAATTGGAAGTATTGAAATCCCGTACTTTAATTGAAAAAGTTGTAGATGACCTGAATCTAACAGTTGCTTATTATCAAAAAGGCGAGGTACGTCCCTATGATGAGATATTTAGGAATTCACCAATATGGGTTCAACATGGAAATTTAAATGAAATAGCTTACAAAGAACCTGTTTTTATAAAAATTGTCAACAAACAAAAATTTGAGTTGCAAACTAATAGTGGTGATGTACTGGGAGTGTTTGCCTATAGTCAGAATATAAGAAGCCAGTACGGAGCTTTTCGTGTCTTTTTAAATGATTCATTGTACAGAAAAGACAATGATTTAATCAGAATCAAATTCTTTGAAAAAAATGCCTTGGTAGAGCAATACCAAAAGGATATCAAAGTTGAATTGCTCAATCAAAAAAGTACTGTTATAAAACTCACATTGGAAAGTGCTTTGCAAAGAAAAGGGAAAGCTATTTTATCCAAATTATTAGAAGCATATACTTTCAATGCGTTGGCAGATAAAAATATGGAAGCAACAGCTACCCTTAAATTTATTGATCAAAGACTTGGGCTAATTACTGGAGAGTTAGGAGATGTAGAGAAAGATGTTGAAACTTACAAGAGTTCACAAGGAATTACAGATTTAAGTGTTGAAGGTAATCTGTTCTTGGAGAAAGTAAAAGAAAATGATACAAAGCTTAATGAAGTAGATATACAATTAAAAGTTCTAGACGGTGTTGAGAATTATTTAAAAAGTAGTCAATCAGGTGCAGCACCAGCTACTTTAATGGTAAATGATCCTGTTTTAATAGGTTTGCTAAGCAAATTGAATGAATTAGAGATTCAGAGAGAAAAGTATGTAAAGACAATGCAACCTGATAACCCTATTTTAGCAACTATTAATACTCAAATTGCTAATACAAAATCTGCCATTAGAGAGAGTATATCTAACCAAAAGCAGGGGTTGCAAGTGACAAGAAATAGTTTGAAGAATCTTAATCGAACATTTGAGTCATCTATTCGAACTATTCCCAGAAAAGAGAGAGAGTTTGTTAATATCAAAAGACAACAAGGTATAAAAGAGAGCTTATTCTTAATGCTTTTACAAAAGAAAGAGGAGACAGCTATTTCCTATGCCTCTACCGTTACTGATAGTCGTATTGTTGACGAGCCTTATAGTAATCCTCTACCGATTAAACCTAAAAGAACTATCATTTACTTAATTGCATTAATTTTAGGTTTAGTATTACCCATTTCTATTGTTAACCTAAAAGAGACATTCAATGATACTATTCAATCTAGAAAAGAGATTGAAGATGCGACTGGAATATCTGTTTTTGGAGAAATAGGTAAAAAACCTAAAGAAATGAAAGATAATATCGTAGATATGAAAAGTACAGGTTTCTTGGCTGAGCAGTTTAGGACTTTACGTACTAATTTACAATATGCTGCTGGTGGGGTTAATATTGATGGTAGAGGTAAAGCTATTTTGTTGACTTCATCAATTGGGGGCGAAGGCAAATCTTTTGTCAGTATTAACTTAACTTCAAGCATTGCCTTGTTGGATAAAAAAGTAGTAGTTTTAGAATTAGATTTACGAAAACCTAAAGTTTCTGAATATTTGGGTGTTTCACGTGAGGTTGGTATTTCTAATTATTTAATAGGTCAAGCTAAGTTGGAAGATATTATCAAACAAAGTTCTTTAAATCCTAATATGTTTGTATTACCTTCTGGTCCAATACCTCCTAATCCTTCTGAATTATTATCTAATGGAAGAATGGCTGTATTGATTGAAGAGCTAAGAAAACAATTTGATTATGTGGTTTTGGATACTCCACCCGTTGCCTTAGTGACTGATTCAACAATCTTAGGACAATATGTAGATGCAGTTTTTTATTTAATGCGTTATGAACATACACCTAAGTCATATTTAAAAGTTTTAAGAGATTTAAAAGATAAAAATAAGTTTAAATCATTGAATATTATTTTCAATGGTATTGATTACAAGAACTCTAAAGAATATGGTTATGGCTATGGTTATGGCTATGGTTATGGCTATGGTTACTCTTATGGTGAAGAGGTAAAAAAGAAAGGATTTTTCTCAAGACTTTTCAAATAATCTAAACTTAGTAGATTTTATTTGTCATATTTATTCATTTAATAGGTAATAAAATGGTATGTAGCATCATTATTAGAGCTTTTAATGAGGAGAAACACATAGGTAAATTAATCAATGGTATTCAATCTCAATTGACTAATCATGAATTAGAAATAATCTTAGTAGATTCTGGTTCAACGGATAATACTGTTGATATTGCTAAATCTATGGGGGCTTCAGTTGTTTCGATTTTACCCGAAGAGTTTTCTTTTGGATTTGCCTTGAATAAAGGTTGTGCATTTGCCAAAGGAGATATTTTATTATTTGCGAGTGCACACGTATATCCTGTTTATACCCATTGGATTGATAAAATGTTAGAACCTTTTAGCGATTCCAAAGTCGCTTTAGTGTATGGAAGACAAATTGGTTATGAACAGAGTAAATATTCTGAACATCGTTTATTGGCTAAATGGTTTCCTGCTTTTTCAAATTACAATCAACTACATCCCTTTTCTAATAATGCTAATACTGCAATTAGAAAGAGTTTATGGTTGGAGCAATCTTATGATGAAACATTAACAGGTTTAGAGGATTTAGACTGGGCATCAAAGATATTAAAAAAAGGGTACAAATTAGTTTATGAATCAGAGGCGGTTATTGTTCACATACACGAAGAAACCCCCAAAAAGGTTTATAATAGATATTATCGTGAGGCTATCGCTTTTAAAAGGATAGTGCCTTATGCTAAGTTTGGAATTTGGGATTTTATTTATTTATCCATTACTAATATTATCAGTGATTATTATTTCTCTATTGTAGATGGTGTTTTTTTTAAAAATATTTTTGATATTCCTGTTTTTAGGATATTACAATTTTTAGGTACTTTAAGAGGATATAATCACTCAGGAAATGTTGATAATTCACTTAGAACCAAATTTTATTATCCTACTAATTTTCTAAAAAAACAAAGACCAACGGAGATTACAGCTCCTAAAGTTCAATACACTGAATAATAAGTCTGATAATATTGTTATTAATACGCAAACATAATTTTTAAATTATATATGAAATACAAAGTTGTTGCCATTGTTCCTATGCGTCATTCCAGTGAGCGTGTAAAAGGGAAAAACTACCGTGATTTTGCAGGAAAGCCTCTATTTCATCGCATTATTGAAAGCCTTTTGGCATGTGATAAGATTGATAAGGTTGTGATAGATACTGATAGTCCAACGATTATCGAGCAAACGGCTACTTTATTTCCGGAGGTATTAGTCTTAGAAAGACCAGAACATTTACGTGATGGGGCAATTCCTATGAATAATGTACTATTAAATACTTGTAATTCAATTGAATCTGAATTCTATCTTCAAACACATAGCACAAACCCTCTACTTTCTCCTGAAACTATTGCAAAAGGGATTGATGAGTTTATGAAATCTTATCCTATTTACGATAGTATGTTTTCTGTAACTCGTCTTCAACAGCGTTTATGGGATCCGTTAGCAAGAGCTATCAATCATAACCCAGCAATCTTGTTGAGAACACAAGATTTACCTCCTACTTACATGGAGAACTCATGCATGTATTTATTTACTAAAGAAACTTTAATTAAGAAATTTAACAGAATAGGTGATAGACCTTTTATGTATGAGATTGAAGAGGTTGAAGCACAAGACATAGACGTTGAGTTAAATTTCAAAGTTGCAGAATTTTTATTTAAAGAACTTTATCCAGGAAAATAAAATGAAAGTATTAGTAAGTTGCCCTCCAATGTTAAAACGAATTGACGAATTTCGTTCGTTTTTTGAAGCTAAAAATATAGAATTAATAACACCTAATATTGTTCAAACACTTTCAGAAGAAGAATTAGAAGAAATTTTGCCAACAGTTGAAGGTTGGATTATTGGAGATGATCCAGCAACTGAAAGAGTATTTACTGCTGGGAAAAAAGGTAAATTAAAAGCAGCGGTAAAGTGGGGAGTAGGAGTTGATAACGTTGATTTTGCAGCTTGTAAAAAATTGGGTATTCCAATTATTAATACGCCTAATATGTTTGGAGCAGAAGTAGCTACTGTTGCGGCTGCTTATGTGTTAGGTTTGGCAAGACAAACTTATTTGATTGATAGAGAGGTTAGAAAAGGAAACTGGGTAAAACCAGCAGGAAGATCATTATCTGGTTTAGTAGTTGGTTTAATTGGATTTGGGGATATTGGTAAAGCAACAGCTCGTTTTCTAAAAGGCTTTGATATGAAAATCAATGTTTATGATCCCTTTGCCAAAAAGGATGAATCTGACTTGGTGAACTATCAATTCTTAAATTATCCAGAGAAAATAGAAGAAGCTGACTTTGTAATAGCTACCTGTGCTTTAACACCCGCCACCCGTAATATGATTAATGCCGATACAATCAACAAGATGAAAGATGGCGTATATATTGTAAATGTTTCAAGAGGGGGAATTGTGAATGAAGCAGATTTATTAGTGGCTTTGCAGTCTGGAAAAGTTGAAGCTGCAGCATTAGATGTTTTTGAAACAGAACCACTTCCAATTGATTCACCGCTAAGAGCTTTTGATAAATGTATATTTGGAACGCATAACGGTTCTAATACAATCGAAGGGGTACGCAGAGCCAGTCACCAAGCAATTAGTTATTTATTTGAATTCTTAGAGGTTTAAAAGCTATTATGAAACAAAAAAGCATATTAATAACGGGTGTTTTGGGGGGAATAGGTAGTTCAATTGCTAAAATGTTCAAAGAGAACGGCTATTTTGTGTATGGTTTAGATATTAGAGAAGAACAAGCTGACTTTGTTGACAAGCTTATTGTTTTTGACCTGCACAAATATTGTTCAGACGAGCAATATCGTAATGAATTTGTACTATATTTTAACGACCATATCTTATCCTTAGATGTGCTTGTTAACAACGCAGCTGTTCAACTGTTGGATAAGTTAGATGATTTAAAATTAGAAAATTGGCAAGAAACCTTAAACGTAAATTTAACAGGGCCTTTATTATTAAGTCAATTGTTTTTATCAAGATTAGAACAAGCACAAGGTTGTATCATCAATATTGGAAGTATTCATCAGCAGTTGACCAAGCCTCGTTTTATTAGTTATGCTACCTCTAAAAGTGCATTAATAGGTTTAACCAAAGCATTAGCTGTTGATTTAGAAGGAAGGGTAAGAATTAATGCTATTAGCCCAGCAGCGATTCAAACCGATATGCTATTAGCAGGTTTTGATGGGAATGAAGAAGCCTTAAATCAATTAAGAATGCTTCATCCTGTACAAAGAATAGGTTATCCCAATGATGTAGCTAAGTTAGTTTTATTTTTAGCTTCAGAAAATTCTGGCTTTATACATGGTGCTAACCTTTCTTTAGATGGAGGAATTAGTTCGGTTTTGAAGGATTTGTAGTTTAAAATGTGGATACACTCAAACTTGATTCCAAAATGAAGCATTTAATTTTTACAGTCTGTTTCGTTATTTTACATCACTCTTTTGCTCAGAAAGTAGGAATTAGTGTTTCTTCAAGATTCTTTCATCCTTTAAGTAAAAATGATCCTTTAAGTACGTTAGATATTATTGAAAAACTTAACGTGACTCAAATTGATTGGTTGTACTGTTCAGAAAGTAGCAAAATTAAGCTTTTAAAAGAAAGAAATATAAAGTTTAGTTTAGCTATAAATCCTCAGATTCCAGATTCTGGAGAATACACTGCAAAAGGAAGGATTATAGGATTAAATGGGGAAAAATATATTGCACCATGGATGAAAGTTTGGAATCAAAAAAATCCAAATTGGGGTTGTGTAAATTCTCCTTTTTTTAATGATTTATTCATTAGAAAATCTAAAGAGTTAGTTGATTTAGGTGCTTATGCTATATTAGTTGATGACTCAAGATTTAATGAGCAATCAGTTGAATCTGGGGGATGTTTTTGTGAGTATTGTGTGAATAAGTTTACTCGCTATTTAATAGACTTAGGACACACTGAAATCAATGATAAATTTAATTACAAGGAGTATTTGAAATCCCAAGGCATAATGAAGTTTAAATATAGAGACAATACAATATTATATAGGCAGGAGTTTTGCGATTTTCAGAGAAAATCAGTTATTAATTTTTTAAACAATTGGAAATACTCAATTAAAACTTATTCTCAAAAAGTTGATTTACTGACTAATAATTATCGAGGAAAGTGGGATTCAATATATAGTATATTTGATGGAGGAATTTGTGAAATAGTTACAGATTCACTAACCGATAGCTACTTTCAGAGAATTGTAAAAATAAATAATGAGTTAAAAAAATCTCAATCTTTTACTTTAGTTTCAAATGATATTGGTTTAAATCTACAATTTCTTTTATTATGTAAGAAATACTCTATTACAGCGATTGCACCTTGGGATGTCTTTATAGGAACAGGTAAAGATAATAAACCACTGAGATATTATTTAGATGTTGATATTTTAGCCGCTTTATATAAAAACTATTCTTTGTTCAAAGGTTATAAAATAATTAAAAATAAGGATAACAGTTTACTTACTTTGCAATTCAAAAAAATATCAAATAAAAAATATATATTAAGAAATAAAGCAGACTAATGAAAATAACCTGTTTTGATAAATAACATGATAATATTTGAAAAAATTTGGAATTCTCCGACATTTACCACTTGGGCAAGTTTTTTATCCAAATCAGCAAATATAATTTTAATAACACCATTAGTACTTAATCGTTTTAAAGCAGGAGATGTTAATTATTGGTATTTTACATCGATCATCCTATCTCTGCTTGTTTTACTTGATTCTGGGTTTGGTTCTGCTTTTGTGAGAATTATTGCTTATGGATCATTTAAAAATATTGCTGGCAATGATGAAGAAAAAGATAGTACTCAAGATTATTTAAAAAGAATAAATGGAATAATGAGAGGGATTTACAAGATTTTGTCTATCATTTCTTTAGTTATTTTAAGCACTTTTGGAACTTGGTTACTTATTGATATTATAAATAAAACAACTGATTACTTTAATGCTTTAGTAGTTTGGGTGTGTTTTGTCGTTACTTTTCCATATTTACTATGGGGAAATATTTATTTAAATCTTCTGCAGGGAGTAAATCTTATACCGTTAGTTAGAAGATGGGATACTCTATTTAATTTAATAAGTACCAGTTCTATTGTAATATATATATATGCTTTTCAGAGCAGTATTTTCAATGTTATATTGATCAATCAATTTTGGTTAATCATCGCTGTTGTACGAAATTCTTTGTTAGTAAAAAATAAGTTTCCAGATATAAACCTGAAAAGTTTTAAGTTTTCTAGAAATGATGAGATTTTAAAGATGGTTGTCCCAAGTGCTCTTAAAAGTGGTTTTGGTATATTATTATCCCAGGGAGTTGTACAGTCTTCAGCATTTATATATGGGCAAATTGCTTCTCCACAGTTATTAGGTTCTTATTTAGTTGGTCTAAACCTCATACAAAATATTAGAAATTTTTCACAAGCACCATTTTATAGTAGAATTCCTCTATTCTCATCATTATATAGCAAAGGGGAAATGAAAGAACTTGCTAAAGTCAGTATAAAAAATATGAATTTAGTATATTACTTTTTTACTTTTTTTGTGCTTTTATTTTCTTATTTCAGTGATATTATCTTTAAAATAATTCATTCTCATGTAGATTTTCCTTCTAAAGGTTTATGGTCTTTACTTGGAATAGCTTTTCTCATAGAAAGATATGGAGCAATGCATCTTCAAGTTTATAGTACAACAAATAAAATAATATGGCATTATCTCAATGGCATAACTGGTGTTCTAATGATAATATCATCAGTATTATTGTTTAAATATGTTGGAGTTATGTCATTCCCCATAGGTATGATAATAGGTTATTTACTCTGTTATTCCTGGTATGCTCCATACAAGTCATACCAATTGTTGAATGTTAACCCATTAAAGTTTGAAATCAAAGGTATTATACCTTGCATAATTATATTAGTAATCAATTTTTTAGCTCTTGAGTTATTATGAAAAATGAAATGATTGATATTGACCCTATATTAAAGGTTAATCCAGTACTGAACCCATACAAACATGCAGGGAAATTAGTTTATGAACGATTATTATGGGATTTAAATCCTGAATCATGGAGGTCAAGAAAGAAGTTAAAAGACTCTAAAAATAAATTTAAAGGTCAGAAAGTTGTTATTTTGTGTAATGGCCCATCGTTAAATAAAGTAGATTTTGATTTACTCAAAAATATTCCTACAATAGGTTTAAATAAAGTAAACCTGTTATTCGATAGAACTTCCTTTAGACCCACAATGATTGCTGCAGTTAATGGTTTGGTTGTGGAACAAAATCTTGATTTTTACAATAGCACAGAGATACCATTATTTATATCATCAAATTCATCTAAAATAGTTACTTCAAGAGAAAACGTTAGTTTTTTACATGGTAGTTATCAGCAAAAGTTTTCTGAAGATGTAAGTATGAGTATTTGGGAGGGTGGAACTGTAACTTTTGTAGCTATGCAATTAGCTTTTCATCTAGGTTTTCAAAATGTAGCTTTAGTTGGTTGCGACCATTACTTTAGTGCGAAAGGAGCTCCTGGTCAATTAGCAGTAAGTAAAGAAAAAGATGATTCTCATTTTGACCCAAGGTACTTCTCAAATGGAATGCAATGGCAATTGCCTGAAATTTCTACAAGTGAATATAGTTATAATATTGCTAATCAAAAATATTTGGCACATGGAAGAAAAATATTCAATGCTACTGATGGTGGAGCATTAGAGATTTTTGAAAGAATTAAGATAGAAGACTTTTTGAAAAAATAATTTCTTTTTTTAATTATGATTTAAATCATTCATACCATATATATTGAAAATTAAACAACTTCTAACATGATTTTTGAAAGAAATTTTATATTAAATATGTGGCTTATAGTACTATGTATTGTAGGTTTAGCATCTTTTTTATATAAAATTGAGATTAGCTTTTGGTCATCTTGTTATTTTATTACTGCAATGATGATGGTTTATAAATTTTTAACAACTAAACTTAAATTTAAGTTAGATGTTTTGAATCATCCTCACAAGGCTAAATATAATTTAATTATATTTTTATATTTTTTGGGAGCGGTAACTTGTATTCCTTTGCTTCTTGAAAATCAATCAAATTTAGGTAAAGATTGGAGTGAAATTAGAGAATACCATTTGGAGAATAGATCTGGCGGAGGAGGACTATATACTATTAATTTTTTAGCCTCGCCTTTAATATTTGTACCTTACATTATTCTTAGTTTTAGTAAGGTTAGGGCACATAGAGTTATAGCAAATACAGTAGCAGCGTTTATAAGTTTTAGCTTTATTTTCATTACAGGGGGAAGAGTTCACTTTATTGTATTTGGACTTTTTTTTCTTGCTATATATTTACTTAACAATAGAGTAGTAATATTCAAAAGAATGGTTTCATTTTTGATTAAATTCATTTTATTTTTTATATTAATCGTCATACTTGGTTCTTTGTTAACCTTGGCAAGAAACACAGCTGATACCTCTCGTTTGATGGAAGTATATCTTTCATTAAACAACGTAAAAGTGGATGTAGCAACAACTCTTTTACAATATGAGTGGGGTGCAATTGTCTTTGTAATGCTAACTCAAGCTTTTGAGTATGTGGGACAGTGTTTAATCTTTTTTTCAATGTATTTTGATAATTATGAAATGGTTCCTATGTCATATGGTTTTTATGAATTTAATTTTTTAGATAGATTTGGCATTATTAATTGGTTAGATGTTCACGATAAAATCGATTATATATATTCAGCGAAGTTTGGGATTTTTCATAATGTTTGGGGAACAATATTTAGAGATATGATTGTTGATTTTGGAATTTTTGGATCTCTGATTTTTTTATTCTTATTGCTGTATCTCTTTAGGTTGTCACTCAAGTACATGAATACTTTTTTATCAGCTCAAGTACTTTATATATTTTTATTTAGCCTTTTTCTTTTTTCACCATTTTACAGCCTGATGGCTATTAGGAATTTCTCTCTGAGTTTTTTTTGTGTTTTTGTGTGGTTTCTTTACAACCTGATAATTTATAGAAAGAGATAAATTAAAACTTAGTATTTTGTAATTAATAAAAATTAAAATGCGTCCAAAAATTTCAATTATAACAGCAACCTATAATTCAGCGAAGACTCTTGAACAATCACTATTGAGTGTGATTTCGCAAGGGTATAATAATATAGAATACATAGTTATTGATGGAGGTTCTAAAGATGGAACATTAGGAATACTTGAAAAATATAATAGCGAAATATCTTATTGGATTAGTGAAAAAGACAAAGGTATTTATGATGCTTGGAACAAAGGTGTTGAAAAAGCTACTGGAGATTGGATTGCTTTTTTAGGTTCTGATGACTTTTTTTATCCTGATGCTATTCAGCATTATGTAGATTTCATCAATAAAGAGCAAATAAATAACACTGATTGTCTATATATATCATCTAAGATTGAAATGATAACAGAAGAAGGCCGAGTTTTAAGAACCTATGGTTGGCCTTGGAATTGGGAACAGTTTAGAAGAGTAAATATTATTGCTCATCCAGGCTCTTTACAATCAAAATATTTGTTTGAAAAGTATGGGAATTATGATATTAACTACAAAATAGTAGGGGATTATGAGTTATTGTTGAGACCACAAAAGTCTTTAAATGCAAAGTTTATCAACACTGTAACAGTGAAAATGACTGTTGGAGGAGCAAGTAATCAGTTGAAAATGTTTAAGGAATTAAAGAAGGTTATTATCGTAAGAGGAGGTGTTTCGGTTTTAAGAGCCAATTTTGATTATTATATACACATTACTAAACTCTATTTTAAGAATTTAGGGCTTAGGTTTGGTATCAATTTATACTGGAAAAGAGCACATAAATAAACACATCAAAGTAGCATAAAAGTTATGAAAAAGAAAAAAATATTAGTATTCGAAGCTTATCCAGTTTTTTCTGGTGCTCAGAGGGTATCGCTTAATTTATGTAAAGTATTAAAAGAAAATGAATATGACACAACATTGTTAATTGCAGATGACTCTAATAATAGCATATCATCTAATTTTAAACAGCATGTTGACAATATAGTTTTACTTAATACAAGCGATAGGCTGATGATGTATGGTAATGCTGAGAAATGGTTTACTCCATTACACTTTATTAAGTCTTTTTTGTTTGGATTGTTACCTCTTTATTGGCAGTGTATAAAGTTTCTTTTTAAAGAAAAGTTTGATGTAATATATTTTTGCGATCCAAGGGGGGCTGTTATGATACTATTTCCTGCCATCCTTTTTAGGAGCAAAAAAATAATGTATTTGCAAAGTAAAAATAAATTAAACCCTCTTCTTTCTAAATTTCTTTTCCTGACTTTTACTGATTACGTTGTTTGTCCAAGTATTGATGTACTCAATAGTTTACCTGAATCAAATAAAAAAAAGGTTATTAATTATGGGATTGACTTTACACAGTATAGTCATATTGATTCACAAAAAATACAGTCAGAGATAGAGCTATTAATACCTAAAGAACAAGTTTCGAGGACTCGGTTTTTATTTGCAGGTTTAATAAAGCCTCAAAAAGGTGTTCATCACTTAATTTATGCTTTAAACAATTTAAAAGATAAAGTCTCTTCAGAAGACTTCCCTATTACATTTATCGTAGGAATTGCAAAGACCCCAGCAGAAATAGTTTATCGAACCCAATTGATTAATTTCACTAAAGAGAATAAAATTGACCAATACATTTATTGGATTGGTTGGCGAGATGATGTACTATCTTGGATGAAAAGTGTTGACTACTTTATTTTCCCAACTATCAATAAAGAAGAATGTAATTTTGAAGGATTTGATAGAATTATTGAATCTACAGAGGGATCACCTGTGGTATTAATTGAAAGTTCTCTTTGTGAGACTTATACAATAGCTTCTAAGGTTACTGGGGTTGCTGATACAATTACTGAGAATATGAATGGAAATACTTATAATCCTGATAATACTACTGAATTAACAGACTGCTTGTATTCGGTGTTGACCGAAAAGAAAAGATTTAAAGGGTTTCCTAATAGAGAACAGTTTTCTCCAACAACATTTGCTAATAAGTTTTTAAGTTTAATCAATGAATAAATTAAACTATTTTTAAAAGTTTATGAGAATATCATTAGTAGTTGATTGGTTAGATTTATATGGAGGTGCTGAAAAAGTGATAGCCTCATTTTCTTCAAATTTTGATTTTGAAGAAGTCTTGTGCATGGTAGATGTAATGAGTGAAAATGATAAGAATAAGCTTTTTTCAAAGAAGTACACAATAAAGACCTCTTCTTTACAAATATTTGGAAAGAAGTTTAGATTTTTATTTCCGCTATTCCCTTATTTTGTGCGTCAGCTAAATGTTGATGCTAAAACAGATTTAATTTTAAGCTCGTCACATACGGCTGCAAAAGGAGTTAAAAAAAGTACAGATTCTCAGTTACATATATGTTATTTACAACAAAGAAACCTTATGTATGTTTGGGAGGATTATGAAAGAAAACTTTTTTTCAAAAGATTTTCGAAAGTACTTTCCCCTGTTTTGAATCTAATAAAGAATTTTGATTTTAGATTAGCCCAAGGGCCTGATGTATATATAGCTAATTCGAAGTTTGTTCAGCAATGGGTTAAAGAAAGGTATAAAAGAGATACATATTTAATCTATCCTCCTGTTGATGTTGAAAAATTTACATTAGTTGAGGAAAAGGAAGATTATTATGTGACGGTTGGAAGATTTGCGGTCAAAAAAAGATTTGATTTGATTATTGAGGCTTTTAATCAAACAGGGAAAAGGTTGATTGTAATTGGAGATGGTGAATTAATGCCCTCTTTAAAGGCTATTGCAAAAGAAAATATTGAGTTTACAGGTTTTTTAGCAAGCGAAGAAGTTTCTTTGATCATTGGAAAAGCAAGAGGATTTGTTTTTGCAGCATTAGAAGACTTTGGAATTGCTCCTGTAGAAGCTCAAGCTTGCGGAACTCCTGTAATTTGTTATGGTCAGGGTGGTCCTGCAGAATCAGTAATTCATCAAGAAACAGGGTATTTATTTAGTGAGCAGAGTGTCGATTCTATTGTGGAAGCTGTTAATCAATTTGAAACACTGAAATTCGACTATGCTAAAATTAGAAAAAATGCAGAACGGTTTAGTTCTATAAGGTTTGACTTAGAAATAAAATCTTTAGTTACAAAATTATATGACAATCAATTTAGCTTAGAAAAACATCCTAAAAGATATGAACAAAAGTAGTAAGATATACATTGCAGGCCATAGGGGAATGGTTGGGTCTGCTATTTTAAGAAAATTAGAAAAAGATGGATTTGATAATTTTATATTAAAAACATCTAAAGAATTAGATTTAAGAAATCAACAAGAAGTATCAATTTTTTTTGCTAATGAAAAGCCTGATTATGTATTTTTAGCTGCAGCCAAAGTAGGCGGAATTGTAGCTAATAATACTTATCGAGCAGATTTTTTGTATGAAAATCTGGCTATTCAAAATAATATTATTCATGCTTCTTACTTGAATAAAGTAAAAAAATTAATGTTTTTAGGTTCTTCGTGTATTTATCCTAAATTGGCTCCCCAACCTTTGAAGGAAGAATATTTATTGACAGGTTTGTTAGAGCAAACAAATGAACCCTATGCAATCGCAAAAATAGCAGGAATTAAAATGTGTGAAGCATATCGTTCGCAATATGGTTGTGATTTTATCTCTGTAATGCCTACTAATTTGTATGGACCAAATGATAATTATGATTTGCAGAACTCTCACGTTTTACCTGCAATGATTAGAAAGTTTCATGAGGCAAAAGTAAATGGAAACCTTTCTGTTACATTATGGGGGACTGGTTCTCCGATGAGAGAGTTTTTACATGCTGACGATTTAGCAGCAGCTTGTATCTATTTAATGGAGAATTATAGTGAACCTGAATTGGTAAATGTAGGAACAGGAACAGATGTTACTATTAAAGAGTTAGCAGAGACCGTTAAGGAAACTGTTGGTTTTGAAGGTGATTTGGTTTGGGATACATCAAAACCTGATGGAACACCAAGAAAATTGATGGATGTTTCTAAATTACATAGCCATGGTTGGAAACATACCATAGATTTAAAAGAAGGGATTTCCTTAGCTTACCAAGATTTTTTACAAAATACAGGATTAAGGTTGTAGTTGCTTTAAGAGTTAAAATAAACAACCTACATACAATATCAATTAGAAGTATCAATTTAAACACATAATAAACATGAAAAAAGCGTTAATCACGGGGATTACAGGACAAGATGGGGCTTATTTAGCAGAATTATTATTATCAAAAGGTTATGAAGTTCACGGTATAAAACGTCGTAGTTCACTAATCAATACTGCTCGTATTGACCATTTATATGAAGATTTACATGAAGATGGAGTCCGTTTTATTATGCATTACGGGGATCTTTCTGATTCAACAAATATTATCCGCATCATTCAAGAAGTTCAACCAGATGAGATTTATAATTTAGGTGCAATGTCTCATGTGAAGGTTTCTTTTGATGAGCCCGAATATACTGCTCAAGTAGATGGTATCGGTACTTTACGTATTTTGGAAGCAGTTCGTTTGTTGGGTTTAGTAGAAAAAACGAAAATTTATCAGGCATCTACCTCTGAATTATATGGATTAGTACAAGCTGTACCTCAATCAGAGACGACTCCATTCTATCCTCGTTCACCTTATGCTGTAGCAAAATTATATGGCTACTGGATTACAGTTAATTACAGAGAAGCCTATAATATGTTTGCTGTAAACGGAATTCTTTTTAATCATGAATCTCCTCGTCGTGGTGAAACGTTTGTTACTCGTAAAATCACCAGAGCAGTTGCTCAGATTGCTTTAGGTCAGCAAGATAGACTATATCTTGGAAACTTAAATGCAGAACGTGACTGGGGACATGCAAAAGACTATGTTGAGGCAATGTGGTTAATCTTACAGCAAGATGTAGCTGAAGATTATGTAATTGCGACCGGAGTTACCACACGTGTAAGAGAATTTGTGAGAATGGCATTTGCAGAAGTAGGAATTGAAGTTGCATTCTCAGGAGAAGGAGTTGATGAAATAGGAACTGTTGCTTCATGTTCCAACCCTCTATATCAGGTTCCAATAGGGACTGTGGTGGTGTCTGTTGATCCTCGTTATTTCCGACCAACGGAAGTTGAGTTATTGATTGGAGACCCAACAAAATCAAAAACTAAATTAGGATGGGAACCTAAGTATGATTTGCCAGCTTTGGTAAAGGATATGATGGAAGCAGATGTGAAGTTGTTTACTAAATAATTTTTGAAAGCTATCAAGGAAACGTTTCATGAGTCTTTGATAGCTTTTTTCTAATTTTAATACTAACACAATTATGAAGATAGCAGTAGTCGGAACTGGATATGTAGGCTTAGTAACTGGTACTTGTTTTGCAGAGACAGGCAACCAAGTAGTTTGTGTCGATATAGATGCGGCAAAAGTAGAAAAGATGAAGAATGGGATCATTCCTATTTATGAGCCAGGTCTTGATGTTTTATTCAATCGTAATACAGCAGAAGGTCGTTTGAAATTTACTACGAATTTAGCCGAAGGGGTAAAAGATGCCAAAGTAATCTTTTTAGCTTTACCGACCCCTCCTGGTGAAGATGGTTCAGCCGACTTGAAATATATCTTAAAAGTAGCGAACGATTTAGGGCCTATTTTAGATCAATACGTAGTAGTGATTGACAAGAGTACCGTACCTGTTGGCACAGCAGAGAAAGTACACGCAGCCATTGCTAAAAATGCTTCGACAGATTTGTTCGATGTAGTTTCCAACCCAGAGTTCTTACGTGAAGGCGTGGCCGTAGAAGACTTTATGAAACCCGACCGAGTAGTAATCGGTACGAGTTCAGAGAAAGCAAAGGCTGTGATGACGAAATTGTATGCACCTTTGGTACGTCAAGGCAATCCAGTTATCTTCATGGATGAGCGTTCAGCTGAGATGACGAAGTATGCAGCGAATGCCTTCTTAGCAACCAAGATTACCTTCATGAACGAAATTGCAAACCTTTGCGAGATAGTAGGAGCGAATGTAGATGATATTCGTAGAGGAATTGGTACAGATTCACGTATTGGTAAACGCTTCTTGTTTGCAGGGATTGGTTACGGCGGAAGTTGTTTTCCAAAAGATGTACAGGCATTAGAGAAAACATCAAAAGATTCAGGTTATGATTTTCAGATATTGAAAGCGGTAATGAATGTCAATGAAGACCAGAAGACGAAATTGATACCTCATATCAAGGCACATTTTGGAGGAGACTTGAAAGGTAAAGTATTCGGGATGTGGGGTTTAGCATTCAAACCTTATACAGATGATATCAGAGAAGCTCCAGCATTATACAATATCAAAGAATTATTGGCAGAAGGAGCAATCATTAAAGCCTTTGACCCAGAGGCGATGGAGAATGTGAAGGGAGTAATTGGAGATGTGATTACTTACACGAAAGGGCCTTATGAAGCTATCAAAGATGCTGATGCGGTATTGATTATGACAGAATGGCCACAGTTCCGTACTCCAGAGTTTGAAGTGATGGAGGTATTATTGAAAGATAAAGTAATCTTCGATGGTCGTAATTTGTATGAATTAGAGCAAATGAAGGAGTTAGGCTATACTTATTACTCAATAGGTAGAGAGACGGTAAAATAAATTAAGCATAGAACTATGAGCTAAAAGCTTTTAATTTTTGAGAAATCACGTTTACGATAAATATAAAAAAAGCTGATAGCTCATAGCTTACAGCTTACAGCTAAAAATATGAAAAGAGTATTAATAACAGGCGGAGCAGGTTTTTTAGGCTCACATCTTTGTGACAGATTTATCAAAGAAGGCTATTATGTAATAGCCATGGACAATTTGATTACAGGTGATTTGAAGAATATCGAACACCTATTCAAGTTACCAAACTTTGAATTTTACCACCATGATGTTTCAAAATTCATTCACGTTCCGGGCGAATTAGACTATATTCTTCATTTTGCTTCACCAGCTTCTCCGATTGACTATTTGAAAATTCCAATCCAAACTTTGAAAGTTGGTTCTTTGGGTATTCACAACTGTTTAGGTTTAGCAAGAGTAAAGAATGCAAGAGTTTTGATTGCCTCTACTTCAGAGGTTTATGGTGACCCAACTGTTCACCCACAACCAGAAGAGTATTGGGGAAATGTAAACCCAGTAGGCCCAAGAGGTGTTTATGACGAGGCAAAACGTTTCCAAGAAGCGATGACGATGGCTTATCATACTTATCATGGATTAGAAACAAGAATCGTTCGTATATTTAATACTTTCGGACCAAGAATGCGTTTGAATGATGGTAGAGTATTACCTGCATTTATCGGACAGGCTCTCAGAGGTGAAGATTTAACAATGTTTGGTGATGGTTCACAAACTCGCTCATTCTGTTATGTGGATGACTTAGTAGAAGGAATCTATCGCTTGTTATTGAGTGATTATGCACAACCAGTAAATATTGGTAATCCAGATGAGATAACAATCAAAGAATTTGGGGATGAAATTATCAAATTGACAGGTACTGACCAGAAATTAATTTCTTTACCATTACCAAAAGATGACCCTAAGCAACGCAAACCAGACATTACAAAAGCGAAGGAAATCTTAGGTTGGGAACCAAAAGTGAGTCGTTCGGAAGGTTTGAAAATTACTTATGAGTACTTCAAATCTTTATCAAAAGACGAATTATTCAAAATGGCTCATCATAGAGAGTTTGAACAAAAATAAAATAAAAAAGAGTCATCGAGGTTTTATCCAAGATGGCTCTTTTTGTCATAGAAGTAAATTTGAAGTATTGATGTTATAATTAGTAAAAAAATATTAATATGAATGTATTAGTTTTTGGGGGACAAGGTCAATTAGGGCAATGTCTAAAAAAAGTAACTTGTCAAAAAGGACTTGATAAATTAATATATTTAGATAGGAAACAAGGTAATATTTTAGACAATAAACTCATCTCTACGCTGTTTTATGAATACCAACCTAAATATGTAATTAACTGTGCTGCCTACACAGCCGTTGATAAGGCAGAAGATGAAATTGAATTATCCAGATTAATCAATAAAACTGGAGCTGAAAATTTGGCTTTAGCTTGTGCAGAAAATGGAGCTGTTTTAATTCATATTTCAACAGATTTTGTCTTTGAAGGCAATGTGCCTAAAGTTCTTGCAGAAGAGGATGTTGCAAACCCTATCAATGTTTATGGGCTAACTAAATTGGAAGGTGAACAGGTAATTGCTGAAAATCTTAATAATTATTTTATCCTCAGAACGAGTTGGTTGTACTCAGAATTCGCAAATAATTTTGTGAAAACTATGCTACGTTTGGGCAAAGAACGTGAAGAATTAGGTATTATTATCGACCAAGTTGGCTCACCAACTTACGCTGTTGATTTAGCGTCTTGTATATTAGAAATTATACAAACTGAAAGTAAAGCCTATGGTTTGTATCATTATAGTAATGAGGGTGTAACTTCTTGGTATGATTTTGCGAAGGCAATTTTTGAATTAGCGGGGTATTCAACAAAAGTTAAGCCTTTAAAAACAATAGAATATCCAACTAAAGCCGTTAGACCTGCTTATTCGGTAATGGATAAATCTAAAATTAAAAAGAATATAGGTGCTAATATTCCCTATTGGAGGGATAGTTTAGTGACTTGTATTGATGCCTTGGAGGTTCTAAAGAAAATTGATAATAACTAATTCATAAAAAGCCTTGGGAATCAGTAGAATATCTCAAGGTTTTTTTATGGTTTGAAATTTTATAATCAGAGTATTCAAAACAAAAACCTTTACTGATTCAACTTTTTCTGGAATAAAAGGTCAAAACAGTAAAGGTTTTAAAGAAGAGTTAATGTACAATAGTTAGTATTTCGAACTACTAATTATTTACAAAATAAGTAATAGCTAATAAAAAAATGATAAGAGTAACTCTTCCCCAAATTTGAAGTGTGTGTTTAGATTCGTTGCTCATAATGTTATAATTTTTGATGTGTGATGATTGAATTTTATTGATTAACCTTCCCAAAATTACAACATTTTAAACTAAATTTATCAGAAAGAAGCCTAATCTTATTAAACGGTAGTTTTTGGCAGTAGATATATTACTATCCTAATAAATACTTGTTTTTTGTAAAGATTTTGTCGTTCCTTCACTAACACAAACAAACAAATAATTATGTCTCGAAGTATTGGAAAAATTAGTTACATCAAATTGTTTACAGATATTGTTGTAATCATTAGTGTTTTTATGCTCGCCACATTGCTTACAAAAGGAGCTTTTGAGAAAACGGATTTTATTCTTTTGTTACTTTTAGTTATTGGTTGGTATTTTTCTACTAAAATGTCGAATGCCTATGATGATTTTCGCACAGAGAGGTACATAGGTGAGCTCCTCTTAATCTTCCAAAATGTATTAATTCAATCTATTATTGCTGGGCAAGTTTTGTTTATATTCGATCAGCATGATTCTTCAAGGCTTTTTGTAGTAAAGTATGTAATGATTTTGACAATTGTTTTAGTTATCAAGAATTATGTAATTAAAAAACTACTGGTGTACTATCGCCAAAAAGGAGGGAACATCAAAAATGTAGTTTTTGTTGGATACAATGAAATTACAGCAAATCTCATTACACAAATTCAGAATAATCCGCATTATGGTTTTAAAGTAATTGGTATTATTGCTAAAGAAGAAGAAGTTGTAGATTTTGGAGGAAATACTTATCTGGGCGATTTGAAGAAATTTCTTGATATGAATGAAGATTACAAAATTGATGAAATCATCATTACTACGGAAGAAATTTCAAAAGCTATGATGGAAAAGGTATTCATACTTTCTGAAAATAGAGCGATTAGAACGAAGATTGTTCCAAGCTATATTAATTATTATCCAAGTAGATTGCAGTTCAAGTTCTTTGGGAATTATCCTTTAATAACTTTCAGAAGCGAACCGTTGCAAGAGTACCACTGGCGATTAGTAAAAAGAGTTTTTGATATAGTGTTTGCAAGTTTAGTCTTTTTATTTGTGTTTTCTTGGTTATTCCCAATTATTGCTATTTTGATAAAGTTGGACTCAAAAGGCCCAGTATTTTTTAGACAAGACCGCTGGGGTAAGGATAACAAAAAATTTAAGTGTTTCAAGTTCAGGTCAATGAAACCCGAAAGTAAAGATGTAACAGAAAAAGGTACTTTTAACCAAGCAACACAAAATGACCCAAGAATTACAAGATTAGGACAATTCCTTCGCTCTTCGAGCTTGGATGAGATGCCACAGTTTATTAATGTACTTTTAGGTGATATGTCCGTAGTAGGGCCTCGTCCGCATGCACATGAACACAATATTCGTACAAAAGATGAAGTGGATAGCTATTTGGTAAGACACTGGATTAAACCTGGAATTACGGGTTGGGCTCAGGTAAATGGTTATAGAGGAGAGACTAAAACGATAGAACAAATGGAACAAAGAGTAAAATATGATATTTGGTATATCGAAAACTGGTCTTTAGGACTTGATTTCAAAATTGTATTTATGACAGTTTTCAATATGGTTAAAGGAGAAGAGATGGCTTATTAGAAATCCTGTTATAGTTCAAATATTTAACGATTCAGATAAATGGCACAATGATTTAATCTTTGTGCCATTTTTTTTTTAATGACTGTTTATTGTAATATTTTTATTTTTATCTGTCCTTTTTTGGTAAATAAACGAAAGTCATCTATTTTTGAACCTGTTAGCCGAGAAATCAATGTATAAAGTGTTATTTATATAATCCAAAAAAGTAGTTTCTGATTTATAATTTAATAAATTGGATTAATTAAGTACCTTTTTTTACAAAAAGATACCGTTTAATAGTTTTTGTTTGTACTGATACTTAGCGGGTAGTAAATTTGTGTGATTAGTATTAGCTTAACACATTAATTCTGAATTTTATGAAAGATTACTTTGGAAGAGAAAATTATTATCTGAGATTAATAACAGATGTGATTGTCTTGCTTATTTCGTTTTATCTGACATCAATCGTCAGCCATCGAAATAGTTATATCCACGATAGGGAGGTGTTTATCTTATTAGTAGCAATTTGGTACTTTTCAAGTAAAATTATACAGATTTATGATGATTTTCGTACACTAAAATTCATTGATGAATTTTTGTTGCTTATTCCAATCATAGCTTTACAGGCTTTGGTATTGGTAGTATTCTTCTTTTTCTTGAATGACCAAGATAACGCAAGAAGTTTTGTAGTGAAGTACTGCGGTATTTTGCTGGTTGCGATGACGTTCAAGAAGTTTCTCTTCAAAAAAATATTTCAACAACTTAGAAGAAAAGGTCAAAATATAAGAAACCTACTGATTGTTGGTAGCTCTGATATGGGTGTTTCGTTTTTTGATTTTGTAAAAAATAATACTCAATTTGGCTACAATCCTGTTGGTTTTATTGATGATACCAAGTCTTTATACCTGAATGGTTTGTATAAAGGTAATTTTGATGAAGTAGATAAAGTAATTGTTGAAAACAATATCGACGAAATTGTGGTAGCGATGCCGCAGTTTAACAAGCAACAATTAGATAAGATAATCGCAGCTGGAGAGAAAAATGCTATCAGAACCAGAATCATCCCTGATTACTTCCGCTTTAGTTCAAATAAATTTAAAATGGGAATGTTTGGGAATTTCCCGATGATTACCGTTCGAGATGAACCTTTAAATTTAGTACACTGGAGAATTGTGAAGAGAACTATTGATATTGCTTTTAGTGTTTTGGTTTGTTTATTGATTTTTTCTTGGCTTTTTCCAATCATCGCCATTTTGATTAGACTGGAATCTAAAGGAAATGTCTTTTTTATTCAAGAACGTTGGGGGAGAAACAAAGAAATTATTCGATGCTTGAAATTCAGAACAATGTACGTTGAAAGTAAAGTAGTAGTAGATGGTAAATTTCAACAAACCACCGAGAATGACCCAAGAATTACTAAAATAGGTAGATTTTTAAGAAAAACAAATCTTGATGAATTACCTCAGTTTATAAATGTACTGATGGGTTCAATGTCTGTTGTAGGGCCAAGACCTCATGCCATTCAGCATAATATCGAAAGTCAGGCACTTATTCATAATTATGCGGTGCGTAACTGGGTGAAACCTGGCGTTACGGGCTGGGCTCAAGTAAATGGACTTCGTGGCGAAACAAAAGATTTCAGCTTAATGCGTAAACGTGTTGTTTTTGATATTTGGTATATCGAGAACTGGACGCCATGGCTCGACTGCAAAATTGTTATCATGACAGTTTATAATATGATTAAAGGTGAAGATATGGCATATTAGTGAAGTTGGAGTTGTGAATTTTGAATGATGAATTATTTTTGAGCGAGTACTTTCAAGGAAATAATTTACAGACTTTAATTTTATTGAAAATGCTTAAAAGGTATTGGCTACATTTCAGTCATTAAAATTATTAGTTTTTCTAATTCTTTAGTGGCTGAACTGTATTCAGAATTATACTTGTTCAGCATAAATGAAAAGCACATCAGTTCTCCATTTTTTGCTGTAAAATAGCCTGCGTAAGCTCTTACTCCTTCAATTGAGCCACTTTTAGCTCTTACATTGCCAACTGCGTTTGATTTCTTCCCTAAGTGAGCAACTGTTCCTGAAACGCCTACAATGGGAATAGATTCGTAGAAAGCATTAAATGATTTTTCGGAGTACATGGCTGTTAAAATCTCTGTCATGTTGGCGGCGGTAATGCCGTTTGAAGGCGAAAGTCCACTTCCATCTTTAATATTAAATCCTTTCAAATTAAGCCCTTTTCCCATCCAAATTTGTTTTAAGCCTTTTACTGCTTCGTGGGTTGTATTACCAAAGCGTGCATTGACCGAAAAGGTTTTCAGAAAAGATTCGGCATAAAGATTAATACTATTGAAATTACAATAAGCTGCTAATTCTTTCAAAGGCGGTGAATAATGTGTTAGGATATTCATAGTCGGATTCCCGTTCATAATTCCCATTTTTCGTTTATTGATTTCTAAAGAGGATAAAGGAAGTTCTGTGATTTTGATGCCTAAATCTTCTATTTTTTGTGATAAAATATAAGCTGCCAGTAAAGGAGGGTCGGGAATAGAACCTTTTACTGAAAAAGTATCGCCGGCAGGAACATAACCCTGCATTACCAGAAATTCTTGATAAGGAGTACTATAAATATTTACTTGGTCGCCTGTATGAGCTTTATCGGTAAGTACTCGATTGATTTTTTGATAATAAGGCAAATCTGGAACAGTTTTTACTAAAGTCGCAGCTTCTAAGTACTTGCCCGGACGAAAAACAGCATGAAATAAATTTTCGTGGATATTCAAACCATAAGCACCAGCACCAAAATAGTTACCAACATCCGACCAAATCCAAGTGTCTGGTAATACATTTTCATCAAAGAGACTGCCGTCACCAAATACTCTTCCTCTGATTTCCTTGATACCTAAGCTTTTGATTTTTTTTGCCCAAGATTCAAATAATTCTTTGTAACTGAGACTGTTTTTGAGTCGCCAACTACCAAGCGAAGGGTCGCCAGAACCTTTGATAATGATATTTCCAATTAATACTGAATCTGTAATTTGACCACTGTACTCTATTTTAGTTGAATATGTATAATCTTCGCCCAAAGTTGCCAAAGCCGTAGCCGATGAAATAAGTTTTAACGTTGAAGCAGGAGCAAGGCTTTTATTGGCGTTATATTCTATTAATGTCTTGTTAGATTTCACAGCTTTGATACTTACACCAACCATACCATTTTGCATGAATGGTGAATTTGCCAAGATTTCAATCTGTTTTTGAAGTTTTTCTTGTGAAGACTTTCGCTCAAGAGAATCAGTAGTTGCTGGAAAAGTAAGGAAATGTAAGAATGTTAAGAGAAATAAAATCATCGAAAAGAATAGCTTTTAGAAATATTAGTCTATACAAAGATAGAATATATTTACAAAAAACCTAATTGAGGAAGTGTATCTTGTCGGAAAGTGGATTTGAGCCGTGAATGGAGTATTAAAACAGGTATGAAAATATAGGATAACGAATTAATGTAGTATTAATTAGGAAGAAGTTTGTTTCAAAAAGATATTATGCCTAATTTTGCACCTCAATTTAAAACTCTGTTCGCAATGGCTGTTACAAGACTAAAAAGAAAAGACAGAAGAAACAAGGCTATAGCCACTAACAAAGTCAATGCAATTAAGTTTTTGACTCAAACTCCTGAAATTAAATTGGTGGATATTGAGGCAATTAAAGCTGAGTTTGCTGCGAAGGCTGCGAAGTAATTTGTACAATTTCTTCTAAGAGATTTAAACCTCGTCGATACCGACGAGGTTTTCTTTTAATCTTTCTTTTCTTTATCAGTATTTTTACTTTTTTTATCTTCTTTTCCTCTCAGGATTTCTCCCAACTGATTAATTTTTTTAGATTGTTTCGATAGGTCTTTTTCGTGACGACTAAAACGCTTGTTGATGTCCATCAATACTCTAAAGCGAATGGCTTGCCCGAAAGAAACTAAGCCTAAATTGGTAATAATTAGTCCGTAAAGCCCCCAAATGAACCATCTGAAAAATGGTACTGTTGGGTCAGCTTTTAAATTTGAGGCTGTTCCTACCACAGAAAGCCCAAATCCAAATAACAATAATCCGATAATAGCACAAAGCAACCACTTAGTGCGTAAAGGCATTCTTTGCACTAATTTTTGGCCGGGTGCTTTTTTAGGAATATCTGGTTTCATATTGGTTAGTTTTGTGTTTAGTTTTCGCTTATTTAATGCCAATTCGCCCCAATGAGGGTTTCTATGGCTTGAAACTCATCTTTTAAATTTTCTGGAATCGTATGCGTGGAGTACGTAAAACCGTGTTCTTGCCAAACAATAATGGTATAATTATCGGTTTGATATACACCTTTTGTACTTTGCTTTAGAATAGCTACTTTATCGTCAGGAAGTTTTTTTTCAACCGTCATCATAAAGTAAGCTTTGGTCTTCATCATTAACACTTTTTTTCCTTCCAAGGTTTTACTCACTACGCTGGCTTTGGTATCAACACTTTTTAAGGCTGTTTGTGGTAAATAAATTTCTTTGTCACGCTCGATGAAAAAATTACTTCCGTTCATTCGCATCGACCATCCTTTAAGTAATTGGCTCTTAACAAATTGAATCTTTCTATCTTTTAGTAAAGTATTCATATCCAAATTGGTAGGTGCTGGCTGTCCGTAGTTTTTAGAAATAAAAAGTATAAATCCACACAGAAAAGCTAATTTTATCCAATTTCTTTGAGTATTTTTCATAAATAAATCATTATTTCGCAAAATATTCTTATCAATAGCTTTTAAGCAAGATAAATAAGAATAGTTTATTTTTCGCAAATTAAAATTAAAATAAACATAAACTATAATTCAATGACAATCAATAAGAAATTTATTTTGGGTTTAAGCCTAAGTTTGGCGGTATATTCTATGAATTCAGCCAATGCTCAAGATTATCGTTTTAACAAGAAAAATCCAGAAAAACCAGAAGCAACTGAATTTTGGGACCCAGAAGTAAGAGTAGTAACTCCGGGTGCTGTTCCTTCGGATGCGATTGTATTGTTTGATGGAAAAACTTTAACAGGTTGGGAGTCTGCAAAAGATGGTTCAGAAGCAAAATGGACTGTTGCTGACGGTATTTTAACGGTTGGTAAAGGAACAGGTAATATTTCAACTAAGCAACACTTTGGCGATTGTCAATTACATATCGAATGGCGTTCACCTGATGAGCCTGAAACGTTAAAAGGACAACAAAAAGGTAACAGTGGTATTTTCTTTAACGGAATTTATGAAGTTCAAGTATTGAATTCATATCAAAACCGTACTTATAGAAATGGTCAGGCTGGTTCAATCTATAAACAAACAGCTCCTTTGGTAAATGCTGTAACAAAACCGGGCGGATGGAATGTTTATGATATTATCTATACAGCTCCACGCTTTACTATCAATGGTGGTATCGAAACACCGGGTTATTTAACTGTAATTTTAAATGGTATTGTAGTACAAAATCATACAAAAATTCAAGGAGTAACTAATTATATCGGACAACCTACCAATCCTGTACATGACGTGAAAGGCCCAATTTCATTACAAGACCACGGAAACTTGGTGAGCTATCGTAATATTTGGGTGAGAGAATTGTAGTATTCATTACACTCGCTGATTTTTGTGCATCAGATATTGGGAATGATTTTTTACCTTTGCGTAAAGAATCATTCCCTTTTCTTTTAGAAATTAATCATCCACGTACAGATTCAATACTCAAATGAAAACAATTATTAGCTGGACTCTCCGAAACATCCCCCGAAAATACTTACAATTGATCTCTCACCTTGTGATGAAAATTTATGCTATTTTTCTAAGAGGAACTCGTGTTTCATGCCCAGTTTGTCATTCTAAATTCTCTAAATTCGTACCTTATGGTCGTTTAGAACCTCGTGACAACGCTTTGTGTCCAAATTGTTTGGCATTAGAACGCCACCGTTTGATGTATTTGTACTTGAAACAAAAAACGAATTTCTTTTCTGATAAATTAAAAGTACTTCATGTTGCTCCTGAGTATTGCTTCATTGACCGTTTCGAGAAAATGAAGAATTTGAATTATATCACGGCTGATATTGAATCGCCATTGGCAAAAGTGAAAATGGATTTACACCACATTCCATTTGAAGACAATACTTTTGATGTTGTTTTTTGTAATCACGTTCTCGAACACGTGGAAGACGATATTCAGTGTATGCGTGAGATGAGAAGAGTATTGAAACCTACGGGTTGGGCAATTATGCAATCGCCACAAGACTGGAGTTTGGCGACTACTTTTGAAGACAAAACCATCACCGACCCTAAAGAACGTGAAAGATTGTTCAAGCAAGACGACCACTTTAGAATTTACGGACGAGATTATAACAAACGCTTGGAGCAAGGTGGCTGGAAAGTAACCGAAGATGCTTTTGGCGTAAATATGCCACCAGACCAAATCAAAAGATTTGCTTTGCCAAAAGATGAAGTCATTTATTTATGTAGAAAATAGTTATTGGCGAATAGCTTCAAGCATTGAGCTTTGAGTTTTTAGCAGAAATGTTTATTTCACTCAAAGTTCAATATTGATTCAATAGAGCAATCTTGAAATTTAAAAAATATTTTTTCAAATGAATAAATGCTTATTAATTCGAAAATAGAATTCAAAATTCAACACTCTCAATTCAAAAAATAAAACACTTCCCCAATATTTATGAAATACTTACCCATCAACAACTCACTTTTTACTGAAAACCGTCAGCGGTTAGCCAAACTTTTAAAACCTAACGCTGTTGCTATTTTTAACTCAAATGACCCAATGCCGACTAATGCAGACGGGACGATGGGCTTTCAACAGAATTCGGATTTATTCTATCTTTCAGGAATTGACCAAGAAGAATCAATACTTTTATTGTTTCCAGATAGTCCAAATCCTAAGCATAGAGAAATACTTTTCCTGAGAGAAACTTCTGAACTTATCGCCATTTGGGAAGGCTATAAATACACACAAGAACACGCTCGTGAGGTGTCGGGTATTCAAACGATTTATTGGGTAAGTCAATTTGAAGCAGTTTTGACTACTTTGATTTTTGAAGCTGAGTATATTTATTTGAATTCAAACGAACATATTCGTAATCATTCAACCGTGCAAAGTCGTGATGCTAAATTTATCCTTTGGGCAAAAGACCATTTCCCATTGCATAAATTTGAGCGAGTAGCCCCTTTGATGCACCAATTGCGAGTAATCAAAAACGATATTGAGATTGCTCAACTGAGCGAAGCTATTCGCATTACAGAACTCGGTTTTAGAAGACTTTTAGATTTTGTCAAGCCAGAAGTAACTGAGTACGAAGTAGAAGCTGAATTGATTCATGAATTTGTTAGAAATCGCTCGAAAGGTTTTGCTTATCAGCCAATTATCGCTTCGGGTGCAAATGCTTGTGTACTTCATTATATCGAAAATAGTCGCCCATGTAAGGACGGCGACCTTTTGTTGTTAGACGTTGCGGCAGAGTATGCCAATTATAATGCCGACCTTACTCGTACTATTCCAGTAAACGGTAAGTTTACGCCACGCCAAAGACAAGTTTATGAGGCTGTTTTGAGAGCCTTCAAATTCGCCAAATCAATTTTGAAAGTAGGTGCTTTGTGGGAAGAATATCAGAAAGAAGTAGAAACATTTATCGAAGCAGAATTGATAGGTTTAGGTTTGTTTACTCGTGAAGATGTAGAAAAGCAAAATCCTGATGCACCATTGTTCAAAAAATACTTTATGCACGGAGTATCGCACCATTTAGGGCTTGATGTGCACGATGTTTGGAACAGATATCGCCGTTTTGAAGCAGGTATGGTATTTACTATCGAACCGGGAATTTATATTCGTGAAGAAGGTTTAGGAGTACGTTTAGAAAACAATATTCTTATTACCGAAGACGGAAATATAGATTTAATGGCAAATATTCCAATCGAGGCAGATGAAATCGAGGCCTTGATGAGTAAAAAATAAAAAGGTTGAATTGAACCAAAATTTTAGTGAATAAAACTTATAGAAAGTTGGTTGAGCTTGGATACTGTGAGGTGATTTGTAGCATCCAAGCTCAATAAAATTCACTCAATTAATAATTAAATATGAGAATTCTTTACGACCACCAAGCATTTACAGGACAACGATATGGAGGAGTAGCACGTTATTTTCATGGCTTGATGGAATCTATCCTTGAAATGGGTATTGAAGTGAAATTATCTTTACCTTTTTCAAATAATGAATATTTAAAAGAAAGTTCTGTACATCGTCCGCAAGGTTTTAAGCATATTTTTGGTTTTATGCCAACCAATATGTTGGTTTCAAGAACCAATCGTTTGAATAGCCTTGTACAAATTAAAAGAGGAAAATTTGACATATTTCATCCTACTTTTTTTCATTCTTATTTCTTGGAACATCTTGGTAAAAAACCCTTTGTATTAACTTACCACGACTGTATCAAAGAACGTTTCAATCTTCCGCATTTAGATAACGCAAGCCATACGCAAAAACAAGAGTTACTCAATCGGGCTGCCAAAATCATTGCTATTTCTGAAAATACCAAAAAAGATATTTTACAACTGTATAAAATTAAGGCTGAGAAAATAGAAGTAGTTCCGCTTTTTTCTACCTTTAAAACGCATCAGTTACCTAAAAATTTCCAAGTAAAAACGCCTGAAAAGTACTTGTTGTACGTAGGAGCAAGGAACGATTACAAAAATTTTATTCCTTTTGTACAAAGTATCGCCCCAGTTTTGAAGAAAAATTCAGATGTCGTTTTACTTTGTGCAGGCAGTAGCCATTTCAATCACGAAGAATTGGAAGTAATTAAATCCTTGAACCTTGAAACTCAAGTAAAGCATTTCAATTTTGATTCCGACGATACGCTGTACTATTTGTATCAAAAAGCCATTGCTTTTGTGCATCCTTCTTTGTACGAAGGTTTCGGGATTCCTATTCTTGAAGCTTTTGCTTGTGGCTGTCCGGTGGTGTTGAGTAATACTTCCTGTTTTCCAGAAGTAGCAGGCGATGCAGGTTTGTACTTCAATCCTGCCAAAGCCGATGACATTGCCGAAAAGATGGAAGAAATTATTCAAAATGAAAGCCTTAGAAAAGATTTAGTGCAGAAAGGCTACAAGCGTCAGAATGACTTTTCACCCGAAATTACGGCTGCAAAAACCTTAGCTGTTTATCAATCTGTTCTATAAAATACTCCATAAATTTTCTTTCATTACAAATATGATGAGTTTGCGTAAGAAGATACTTTTGTTTGAACCTGATGCCTCTGGGCATCATTCAGATTACTTATTTGCCTTGTTAATCAATTATTATCAGCAAAATTATTCTTTCGACCTCACCGTTTTGGTTGCTCCAGATTTTTTAGAAAAACATCCAAAAATTGTAGAACAAACTTCTTCTGAGCAAATTCGGTGGATGTATTTAAACAATGAGGAGGCAACGGCTCTTAAAAATGTACCAAGTGTATTAAAAAGAGCGAATTTAGAGTGGAAAATTTTTAACCAGTATGCGGCTTCTGTGAATGCTGTGTATGGTTTTTTGATGTACATCGACTATTTTCAGTTGACACTTATCCGAAATCAACAATCATTTTGTCCTGTTTCTGGTATTTTTTTCAGACCAACTTTGGTCAATTATACTTCAGCTTCTTTGAAAGAACGCCTTAATTATTGGCGTAAAAATATCATGTTGAAGTATGTTGTGAAAAGTAAAACCTTAGATAGTCTGTTTACTTTAGATACTTATGCCGCAGATTTTATCAGAACGCATTGGCAAACTGACAAAGTAAAATACTTGCCCGACCCGCTTCATATTTATCCAGTCCATGAAAAACCTCAAACTACTAAGCAGTCTTTAGGAATAACGGATGAACGAAAAGTATTTCTTATTTTTGGCTTTTTAGATAGCAGAAAAGGCGTATCAAAAGTATTAGAAGTAATTCAAAAACTTAGCCCAAATCAAGCTAAAAAAGGTTGTTTATTGATAGTAGGAGGGTGGGAAGCTACTGAAAAACAGCGATTTGAAGTATTGAAAAATAGCATCAATAACGATTTTCAAATTGTTACGCTGAGTACTTTTATTCCAAAAGAAGACATTCAATTATACTTTGAAGCCTCAGATTATATTTTGGCTTTGTACGATAAACATATTGGCATGAGTGGCATAATGGTAAGAGCCGCCGCCGCCCAAAAACCTTTGATTACCTATAATTTTGGTTTGATGGGAAAAATTGCTTCAAGTAAACAATTAGGAATTGTGGTAGATGAAAATCTTGAGGAGGATTTATTTCAGAAAATGTCCTTTTTATTAGAAAATACAGATACTATCGGAGACACGCAACAAATGAAAGCTTACGCTGAAATTAACCAAGATGTGAATTATGCCAAAGCTATTTTTGAACAATTTGAAAAAGTAGTTTCACAAGCATAAATCTTCTAAATCTCCTTCATCGCCAAGGAATACATTGTAATCTACCGTGCCTTTTACGCCTTCGCACCAACCTTTTTGGTTGTGTTGCCAAAACCACAAGTTTGAAGGATAACCTTTCAGCGTTTCGTTTGAGTAGTCGGCTATCCAAAGTGGATATTCATCAAAATTTCCTTTGATAAATTTCTTGTAAAAACTGGGGTTTGTATAAATAATCGGCTTTTTATGGTAATGTTTTTCTACAATATTCAACCAAGTTTCAATTTCTTCAATAATTTGTTTGTCGGGTTTCAAAGAATTTTGCTCGATGTCTAAAACTGGAGCTAAATCTCCTTTTTCTAAAGAAACAGAATTGATAAAGTTTTTTGCCTGCCCGACAGGTTCACGCCAAGGAATAAAAAAATGGTAAGCTCCACGAATCAATCCACTTTTCTTTACTTGTACCCAGTTGCGTTCAAATTGGCGGTCGGCGTGGGTTAGTCCTTCGGTAGCTTTTAAAAAACAGAATTGTAGCTTTAAATCATCACGAGTAAAACGCATTCTTTTTACGTCTCTCCAGTCAATTAGCCCGTTATGATGCGATACGTCGATGCCATGAATAGAATACTTCAGCGGAAGTGAAATGCCGAGTTTATGTACTTTTTTCCAACCGTTGGGATTACTGCCACCTGAGTTGTAAATAATAGCGATAAAGATGATTAATAAAAAGAATAGCAGAACAAACCTATCACGATGGGATAGAGAGAGGTAGAAATTTTGTAGAAGTTTTATGTATTTCATAAATACAAAAATACAAAAAAGGCAAAAAAATAAATTTTATTTCTTTGCCTTTTATTGATAAAATACTGAAAATTATTTGTTTGGCTGTGGCGTTGTTCTCAAATATGGCTTCACAACAGTAAAACCTTTCGGGAATTTAGCAGCAGCGTCTTCTGTTTTTACGGCTGGAGTAATGATTACGTCTTCACCATCTTTCCAATCTGCTGGTGTTGCTACTTGGTAGTTGGCTGTCAATTGAAGTGAATCAATAACACGTAATAATTCTTGGAAATTACGACCCGTAGAAGCTGGATAAGTAAGTGTTAATTTCACTTTTTTATCTGGTCCGATGATAAATACCGAACGAACAGTTGCTTTTTCAGACGCATTTGGGTGAATCATATCATATAAAGTAGCCACATTACGGTCTGAGTCGGCAATGATAGGGAAATTTACTTTTACGCCATTCACTTCTTCAATATCTGGCACCCATTTGTTGTGTGAGTCTAAATCATCAACCGAAACAGCGATTACTTTCACGCCTTTTTTCTCAAATTCTCCTTTTAGTAAAGCTGTTTTGCCTAACTCAGTCGTACAAACGGGTGTAAAGTCGGCTGGGTGACTGAAAAGTAAAGCCCATGAATCACCAATCCATTCATGGAAATTAATTGTTCCTTGAGTTGTTTCCGCCGTAAAGTCTGGGGCGATATCTCCTAATCTTAATGACATAGTTTTATTCAATTTAAAGTTAATAAATACTTACTCTATTGGAATACAAGATTAATGAAAAATTAGTTTCAATCAACAGCCAAATCGCATTTTTTTTGATTTGCCTTGGGCTTTCGGAATTCGGTCATCGGCTTTCAGTTGTCAGTATAAGTTTTTTAATCGAAAGCTGAAAGCCGATGACCGATAGCCAAAACCCAAATCCGAAATCCTCAATCCCAAATCCCTACACTGGTTTTTCAATAATAAAATTATGATTTGTATAAATACAAATGTCTGCTGCGATGGTGAGTCCTTCTCTTACGATTTCTTCTGCCGAAAGATGAGCAGCGTGTTTACGCAAAGCCAATGCTGCCGAAAGGGCATAATTACTTCCTGAACCGATAGCGGCGATACCATTTTCTGGCTCAAGTACATCGCCCGTTCCAGAGATGATTAAGGTTTCTTCTTTATTCGCTACAATCATCATGGCTTCTAACTTACGCAAGTATCTATCTGTTCGCCAGTCTTTTGCCAATTCAATACTTGCCCGTTTCATATTTCCGCCATAAGCGTTTAGTTTTTCTTCAAAACGTTCTAATAAAGTAAAAGCATCAGCAGTAGAACCTGCAAAACCAGTTACGATTTTCCCATCCAACATTTTTCTGATTTTGCGAACGTGGTTTTTAGCAACGGTATTTCCCATCGTCGCTTGTCCGTCTGCTCCAATTGCTACTTGCCCGTTATGCACTACCGCCAAGACGGTAGTCGATCTTATTTTTTCCATGATTGGTGATAATTGTAATTGTATGTTCTGTTTTTTTAGAGGCGTAAATTTATGCAATTAGCACTAAAATTCAATTAAATAAAAGTATTTGAAAAGATATACGCTTGGATTTTGAGACTTCTAAAAACAAAACAGGTATCACATGATTGCGATACCTGTAAACACTCTACTATTATCCAATTTAATTATTTCAAATGACAACTATTTTTTAGTTTTTAAGGTTTCAACATAAGCCAACAAAGCCTTTACATTGCTACTCAATTCGTCGAATTTAGCACTTGCCAACAAACTTGCTGGAAACAACTGCGAACCCATGCCAACGGCAGTTACGCCAGCAGAGAACCATTGTTTTAGACTTTCTTCAGTAGGTTCAACGCCACCTGTTACCATTACTTTAAGGTTTGGCATTGGCCCTTTGATTGATTTTACAAAGCCCGGCCCTACAACATTCCCTGGAAAAATCTTCACGATTTCAGCTCCTAATTGTGTAGCGGTATAAATTTCGTTCAAAGTAGCTGCACCCGGAAACCAGGCTACTTCGTTTGCCAAACAGTAAGCACCAACTTCTGGCGTGATGATTGGCTGAACCACGAAATCAGCACCTGCATCAATAAATGTTTTTGCTTGTGCTGCTGTAAAAATTGTACCAATTCCTAAAGCCATTTCAGGACAATTTTCTCTGATAAAGGGATAAATTGCTGAAAATACTTCCAAAGCTTTTTCACCACGATTTGTAAACTCAAAAGCACGCATTCCGCCATCATAGCAAGCCTTTATGATACTTTTGGTAAGCGTAATATCTTCGTGATAAAATACGGGTACAAGCGGAAAATCCGCCAGTAATTGATTTAATATCTTTGGTTGAAAAAATGCCATCGTTTTTGTGATTCAATAAAAAAGCAAAAATTGCTGATTTAATTAGAGATTGAGCGATTATGGATTTACTTAGCGATAAATGAATTTAGCATTAAAAAAGGTGAATTTATAAGTGTTTTTAAAGTGTTGATTTTTAGTGTTTTAAAAAGAGAGTTTCTATAATTTCCGAAATCAGAAATCCCAAATCCCAAATCACTTTAAAACTATCGCACACCACTAACTCATAATTCATAACTCATAATTCAATTTACTGCTACTTCTTTACAACTTTCTTCAATAGCGTCTACCATCGTACTTGAGCCAATGTATAATGGCGAACGTTGGTGAAGGTTTTGTGGTTGAATTTCTAATATTCTTTGTTTGCCATCCGAAGCTTTTCCGCCAGCTTGTTCGATAATAAAAGCCAAAGGTAAGCATTCATAAAGTAAACGTAACTTTCCTTCTGGGTTTTGTAAGGTTGGCGGGTACAAATAAACGCCACCTTTCAATAAATTTCTATGAAAATCGCCTACCAACGAGCCGATATATCTTCCTGCGTAGCGTTTTTTCTTGCAATCGGTCAAATAGTCTTGAATGTTTTGAGGGAAATCATAAAAATTACCTTCATTACAAGAGAATATTTTTCCGTTGTCGTTTACCTGCATTTGCGGATGCGACAAGAAGTACTCTCCAAGCGAATTATCGTAAGTAAAGCCATTTACGCCTTTGCCAGTAGTATAAACCAAAATGGTAGAAGAACCATAAAGGATATAGCCAGCGGCTACTTGTTCGTCGCCACGCTGAATACAATCTTTAATTGTTGGCACTGTTCCGATGGGCGTTTTTCTACGGAAAATCGAGAAAATTGTACCGATAGAAACATTGGCATCAATATTTGAGGAGCCGTCCAGAGGGTCGATGGCTACTACATATTTCGCATGATTATTTCCTGTAAGAATGATTTCAGGTTCTTCTTCAGAAATAATGGCACATACTTCGCCACCGTTTTTCAAGGCTCTCAGAAAACGAATATCAGCAATTACATCTAATTTTTGTTGGGCTTCGCCTTGAACATTTTGTGAACCCAAAAGACCAGTGACATCCGCCAGTCCGGCACGGTTAATTTCACGGTTCAAGATTTTACTTGCCAATGCAATGTCTCTTAGGAGTTGCGATAATTCTCCAGAAGCAAATTGAAATGCTTCTTGATTTCGCATAATAAAGCGGTCTAAGGTTATGCCAACGGGTAATGCTAATGCTTCGTTTTTCATATTTTTACCAAGATTAAATTCAGTAGAAAGAAGGTTGTAATTATGAGATATGAATTATGAGTTATGTTTTTAATTGTTGATATGTAAGCAAACTATTTTGCTTTTCGCCAAAAGGCAAATATTTATTTTTTACTATAAAAAGTGCTTTTGCTTACGGCTTACAGCCTGTTGTCTAAAGAATTATCTTAGATTTAAAAAAGTTATAAAATTCTGAAATCCATTATTTTAAATTCAAAATTCAACATCTCTACGGCGAACCGTTCACAATTCAGCACTCAATACTAACTCACCTTCTCTAAAATTGCTTGTACCTGATTTACACTTTGTTGAGTGGCATCGCCGTACTCTTGGAGTTTACCATAAGCGGCTGCCGAAGCGTAATTGATAACCGTTTGTGGGTGATGTGCTTGAGATAATCCATAAATCAGACCTCCCATAAAACAGTCGCCACTACCGATTTTATCTGCCACGCTTTCTGCATAGAAAAGTGGCGAAACAAATTGTTCTCCTTCTGTAAATAAACTCGTATAATATTCAATCCCAGTAGTTTGGTAGTCGAATCTATAAGTATTGGCTACGAATTTACATTTTGGAAAGGTCTTCTGAATGGCTTCTGAAGTAGCTTTTCCGTGTTGTAAATAATCGTAGTCGGGTACTTTGGCAGTACTTGCCAACAGCAGAGGGTCGATTTCGATGCCCAATAGCGTGTTAGCTGCCCAGATATTTCCCATAATTACATCACAGTATTGTGCCAAAGTTGGCATAATTTCTACGGGTTTTTTACCATATTTCCAAAGCTTGGCACGGTAATTCAAATCCACAGAAATTGTAATATTCATTTCCGAAGCTACTTTCAATACTTCTAAACAAACGTCTGCGGCATCTTGATTCAAGGCTGGGCTAATAGCACTAAAATGAAACCAAGAAACATCTTTCAGAACAGATTTCCAGTCGATTTGTCCTACTTTTAAACTGGCAAAAGAAGAATAAGCTCTGTCGTAAATTACGCCTGCATTCTTCAAGTCAGAACCTTGTGGTAAATAATACGTTCCGATTCTTTCGCCAGAAGTATTAATACTATCCGTATTGATTCCTTTCGATTGTATATAATTTTTAATGTCAGTCGCCAAAGAGTTATCAGGCAATGCTGTAAAATAAGAAGCATTCAATCCCCAATTGGCTAAGGCAGTGGCTACGTTCAGTTCTGCACCACCTACAAACACAGGCATTGTAGCATTTTGAATCCAAGCTCCTTCGGCTTTAGGAGAAAACCGCAATAATAATTCCCCGAAACAACAGATTTTAGTCATTATATTCTGAGCTTTAAGCTGTGAGCTATAAGCTTTGAGCATTATACAATAGGATGTTAAATAAAATACTGATTTACAGAATGCTCATAGCTTACAGCTTATAGCCTAAAGCTTATTTTAAAATTTAAAATATTCCTTAGCATTATTGTAACAGATGTTTTGAACCATCTGTCCAATCCATTCAATATCGTTAGGTAATTCACCGTTTTCGATTTCATTTCCGAGTAAATTACAAAGTATTCTACGGAAATATTCGTGGCGTGGGAACGACAAGAAACTACGAGAGTCTGTCAACATTCCGACAAAACGGCTTAATAAACCCATGTTTGACAAAGCGTTCATTTGGCGTTCCATACCATCTTTTTGGTCTAAAAACCACCAGCCAGAACCAAATTGAATTTTACCAGCCACAGAACCGTCGTTGAAGTTACCAATCATGGTAGCCATCAACTCGTTGTCACGTGGGTTGAGGTTATAAATAATAGTTTGAGCCAATTGGTCATACTCATCTAAACGTCCTAAGAACTTAGAAAGAGAAGAAGCCTGCGAGAAATCTCCGATAGAATCCCAACCAGTATCTGGCCCCAACAAACGCATGGCTCTTGAGTTATTGTTTCGTAAAGCTCCCAAGTGGAATTGCTGTGTCCAACCTAATTCATGGTAAATTACACCTAAATGATGCAAAATCGCCGATTTGAAAAGTAAAGCCTCCGCATCGCTGATAGACTGCCCTGCCAATGTTTTTTGGAATACTTTGTTGGCATCTTCTTCGGTAAAATTTGCCGCATAAATTTGTTCTAAACCGTGGTCAGCTAAACGTCCGCCCATAGAAGCAAAGAACACAGCACGTACTTTCAATGCCGCTACTAAGCCCGAGAAAGTACTAATTTCTTGATTGACGATTGCTCCTAATTTTTCAATAAAGCTGGTATAATTTGGGTTTTCAATCAAAATAAATCTATCTGGACGGAAAGTAGGCAATACTTTTGTTTCGATACTTTCGTCATCTTTTATCGCTTGATGATACTCCAACGAGTCCAAAGGGTCGTCGGTTGTACAAGCTACTTTTACATTCATTTTGTTTAGCAAACCTCTTACCGCAAACTCTGGTGTTTGTAATTTTGCTGAACATTCATCATAAATTTTACGAGCTGTTTTAGGATTTAAGATTTCATGTACATCAAAATAACGTTGTAATTCAAGGTGAGTCCAGTGATAGAGCGGGTTACGCATGGTATATGGCACGGTCTCAGCCCACTTTTCAAACTTTTCGTAGTCCGATTTATTTCCAGTACAATAACTTTCATTTACACCATTCGCACGCATTGCACGCCATTTGTAATGGTCACCGTAAAGCCAAATTTGAGAAATGTTCTCGAAGCTCTTGTTCTGAGCAATTTGGTCTGGTGGCAAGTGGTTATGGTAGTCAATAATGGGCATTTCTTTAGCAAAATCGTGGTAGAGTTTGCTGGCAGTTGCCGTTTGTAAAAGGAAGTCTTCGTCTAAAAATGTTTTTGTGTACAGCATTTTGCTAAAATTTTAAATTGGAACATGGGAAATCAAGGCGAACAAAGAGGAGTTTTGTCGTATCTTGATAATAAACTGAATCCTCTTTGTTCGAGCTCCAATTTTCTTATAAGGATACACCACGTTTCCATGGAATAAAGTCATCTTGTCCATTTCTGACCGCACAAACTTCGATTTCGCCACTTGCTACTTTTATTACATAGTCCAAAATGCGTTCTCCTGCTTCTTCAATGGTTTCTTCACCTTCAATGATTGTACCTGTGTTGATGTCGATAATATCCGACATTTTTTCGTACAATTTTGTGTTGGTGGCAATTTTCACTACTGGAGCAATTGGGTTTCCTGTTGGAGTACCCAAACCTGTTGTGAATAACACGATGTTCGCACCTGAAGCTACTTCAGCAGTCGTTGACTCTACGTCGTTGCCCGGTGTACATAAAAGTGTTAGTCCTGCTTTTTTTACTGGTTCTGGGTAATCTAAAACAGAAGTAACTGGCGAAGTTCCGCCTTTTTTTGCTGCTCCTGCCGATTTAATAGCATCGGTAATCAATCCGTCTTTAATATTTCCCGGCGAAGGGTTCATATCAAAACCTGAACCTACGGCTTTTGCTCGGTTATTATAAGTCTGTACTAAATGACTGAATAATTTGGCATCTTCTGGGTCTAAGCAACGGTCGGTTAACTCTTGTTCAACACCGCATAATTCTGGAAATTCTGCTAAAATTACCGAACCGCCCAAACCTACTAATAAATCAGAAGTAAAGCCAATGGCTGGGTTTGCCGAAATACCAGAGAATCCATCAGAACCACCACATTCAAGCCCGATACAAAGTTTGCTTAATGGGGCAGGCTGACGAGTATATTGGTTTGCTTGAATCAAACCTACGAAAGTTTGTTTCAACGCCTGAGCTATTAATTCCGATTCAGTACCAATATTTTGTTGTTCTAAAATATATAATGGCTTTTGGAAGTTGGCATCACGTTTTGCGATTTCTTCCTGCAAAATACCTGCTTGTGCATTTTGACAACCCAAACTCAATACGGTTGCTCCTGCACAGTTGGGATGTGTAATATAACCTGCCAATAAACCACAAAGTGCTTGAGCGTCTTGACGAGTACCTCCGCAACCGCCATCGTGTAAAAGGAATTTTACGCCATCTACATTCGGGAACAATTGTTGTTTTTTACTTTCTTTATCATTCGCCTGAATATCAGCTTGAAGGATTTCTTCAACTGTTTTTCCAGCTTTGTACAATGAAATCAAATCACTTGTTTGGCTTTGATAAGTATGTTTTCTGGCATAGCCCAAATCATCTACCAAGGCTTCACGAAGTACTTCGATGTTGCGGTTTTCACAGAAAACCAAAGGAATCACCAACCAATAATTGGCAGTACCGACGCTTCCGTTGGGTCTGTAATAGCCATTAAAAGTTTTACCTTCAAATTTTGACAAATCTGGAGCTTGCCATTCAGAAGTATTTTCTCTTAGTTCAAAAGCATCAACAGCGTGTTTTACATTGAAAATATTTATACTTCCTCCTTTTTTGATAAAACTTTGAGCCTTCCCAACCAAAACATTGTACATTCTAATTTCAGCACCTACCTCAAAATCTTCGGTAGCAAATTTATGTTTGGCTGCTATGTCTTCGGTCAGAGTGTAGCTCTGTCCGTCTAATTCCACAATCTGACCTTTGACCAAGTCTGTCAAAGCAACAATCACATTGTCGTTCGGATGGATTTTTAAAACGTTTCTTTTCACGATGAGTATTCGATGATTGGATTAAATATTAATTTCCTGAGTATATACAATTAATCAATCTTAAAAGTAAGACAATCGCCTACTATACTCATACCAATTCACCTTTATTCAGATAGCTACTCAAGGTCTCTTTTACGCCGTTTTGTATCATTAGTTGAATAAAAGATTGAACTTTTTGGGTGAATTGCGGAATTGTTGTCAAGTCTGCTTCCCAAAGGTTTTTGTCAGCCAAAATACTCACAACCAAATCATTAACGGCTAATTTTTGCCATTTTGCGTAAAAATACTCAGCTTTATCATCTTGAATCAAATACTCATTTCCATTGAAAATTCCATAAAATTTTCCGTTTTCTTCTTTCTCAGCTTTCATAAAAAGTAGATAAGCCGCAAAGCCCAAGGCTACATATTCAGGAACGCAATTGAAAATCTGATAGTAATTTAGCAAAGTAGGTACGTTTCGCATCTTCATTTTTGAAGTGTATTGAACCGTAATACTTATCCATTGATGTTCCAAACTTGGATTTCTGAAACGGTCTAATACTTGCATTCCAAAACGTTGAGCAATTTTTTCATCTACTTTGTATGGAATCCCCAAAGCCAATTCTGCCAACATTAGATTACTAACAAATGCCGACATCGCTTCGTTTGCCATCGCTTCTTTTACAGTTTTGAAGCCCGATAAAAAGGCTAAACCGCAACTCAAAGTATGCGTACCGTTGAGCAAACGCAATTTTAATTCTCGGTATAAATCAATGTTTGGCTCAATTACTACGCCTTCATCTACTTGCTGAAAGGATAAAATATTTTTTACTTTTTGATTGCCTTCAATTGCCCAAAGACGATATACTTCTGAAACAATCAGTAAGTCGTCTTCGTAGCCCAATTCTTGTTCAATGGCTTGTTTGATGGTATCGTTTGGTTTTCCTGGCACAATTCTGTCAACCAAAGAATTACAGAAAGTAACCGACGATTCTAACCAATCAATAAATTCAGATTCAAGGGCATTGAGATGTGCTAATTCAAAAATAATACCTTCTAATTTTTTACCATTATCAGTAATCAATTCTGTTGGTACAACTACCATCCCGTGTTCTTTACTTCCTTCAAAAGCTTTGAAACGCTCGTACAAGAAAGCTAATACTTTGCCCGGAAAAGAAACGGGCGGATATTGCTTGATGTCGTCTTGTACCAATTGAATACCTACTTCGGTAGTGTTTGAAATGATAATTTGTAAATCTGGATTTTTAGCACATTCCAAAATACTTTCCCATTGTGTTTTGGCAGAAAGTACTCGGCTGATAGCAGAAGAAATGATGTTTTTTTCATGAACATTTCCTTGCTGAAAACCTCTTTCGCAAATTGTATAAAGACTATCCTGACGGTCGAAAGCGGCAGATTCGCCACCATCGGTTGATTTTACAACCACGATTCGACCATTAAAAATGCCTTGTTGGTTGGCTTTATTGATAAAGTAATCTGGCAAACCACGCAATAAAACGCCTGTGCCAAATTGTATAACTTTTTCTGGTAATTCAAAGAACGATTCTGATAATCCTGAGTTGTGTTTATTGAGTTTCATTGGAATAGTGTTTAATGTTTTTTAGCTGTGAGCTGTGAGCTGTGAGCTGTGAGCTGTCAGCTATGAGCTATGAGCAATAAGCTTTGAGCTTTTTTTTATCAGCAATATAAAAAACTCATAGCTCATAGCTCAAGGCTCACTGCTGATAGCTGAAAGCCTATAAAAAATCCTCCCTCATGGGTGAAAATACATCTATCAGTACGCCTGCTGCCAAACAAACGGCTCCGTGGAGTATTCCCGAAGGAACAAAATAGACATCACCTTCTTCGAGGACTTTTTTGTCATCACCAATTGTTATTTCAAAAGCACCAGAAGCGATATAGCTAATTTGTAAGTGCGGATGAGTATGCAAAGCTCCGATACCGCCTTGCTCAAAAGCTACTTTTACCAGCATAATGTCGTCGTTATATGACATTACTTTTCGCTTAATTCCTCCTCCGAGTTCCTCCCAAGCAATCTGTTCGTCAGAAACAAGGGTCAATTCTTTTACTGAAATCATGTTTTTTAGTGATTACGATAAATACTTTTTGAAACTTTCTGACCAAACTCTACTTCTTTCTTGGCTTTTGAAATATCAGTGTTGATAAGCTTAACATTTTGTGAACGCTCTCCTGAAATCTTCAATAATACCTCTGAATTTCGGTAGCGAATTTCGTCAAGACTAATATTTCTACCGTTCTGTACTTGCATGGTCGTTTTTTCTTTTGTGAAAAGGCTAATATTTTTTAAAGAAATATTTTCAGCTTCGATACACAATAATCCTTTGTTAGCTACGATTACCGCATTTTCGATTAAAATATTTTTTACACTCATTTCGAGTAAACCTCTAATTTTGATAGCGGTTTCTGCTCCGAGACAATTGATATTTCTTACAAAAAAATCTCTGAATTGTGGCGTTGCTTCGCTGACAGGTTTAGCTTCAATTACGGGTAAATCTTCTTCTTGACCCACCAAAAGAACGGGGTCTTTGGCGGCATAATACATATCAAAAATTACTGCTTCACCAGCGATGTCAGTCATTTGAATATCGTTTACATAAATTTTTTCAACAATACCGCCACGTCCACGAGCTGTTTTGAATCGAAGTCCTACATCTGTTCCCAAGAAAGAACAATTTGAAACATACATATTTTTTACGCCTCCCGACATTTCTGAGCCAATCACAAAACCGCCATGAGCGTGATATACTTTACAGTCTTTAATAATGAAATTTTCTGTCGGAACACCTCTTTTTCTACCTTGCTCGTCTCTTCCCGATTTTATCGTTATACCGTCGTCGCCTGTATCGAAAGTACAGTTTTCCATCAAACCATTTCTACAAGATTCTAAGTCAACGCCATCGCTATTTTGGGCAAACCAGTAATTTTTTACGTTTACATTTCGCATCGTAATATGGTCTGAAAGTAGCGGATGGATTGTCCAAGCAGGCGAATTTTGAAGATTAATACCATCCAACAAAATATACTTACAGCGAGTCAAACTCAACATATTCGGTCTCAGAAAAGCCTTTACTGATTCATAGTCTTTGGCTGTTTTTCCATTACTCAATTTACTTCCGCCCGTCATTAACGAACCTTTCAACGATTGTTCAGAAGGAAACCAAGTATCTTTTGCTTCGTTCAGCACTCCGCCAGAAGCCAATAATTTTTGCCACTGCGAATCGGTTTGTTTACCTTTTTTGATGGCTCTCCAGACATCACCTCCGCCATCCAATACGCCTTCGCCAGTAATACCAATGTCTGTTAAATCAATGCCAGAAATAGGAGCTTGACAGCGGTAGGCTTCTTCGCCTTCCCAAGTAGTAGCAATGATTGGGTAATCATCTAAATTTCTACTAAACTGTAAAATTGCTCCTTTGGCAATGTGAAGATTTACATTCGAAAGCATCACGATTGGACCGGTCAACCATAAACCGCTGGGTACAAGTACTGTTCCGCCACCCAACTGATTACAAGCTTTTATAGCTTGATTAATTGCCTGAGTATTGAGTGTTATGCCGTCTGATTTTGCTCCGTAACGAGTAATATCGAAAGTATCTTTTCTGAAAACTGGCGTATAATATTTGGGTAATTCAAAGACGAATTTTTCTTGAAACTCAGATTTTTTGAGAAAGCTTTTCAAACCAATACTTGCTTCGTTGATGCCTTCTGCTACCATACTTGCCATGACAGCCGCACCGTATTGTGAAAAATGTGTATCGTCTACAATACCTTTTGGGAATTTATTGAAAATGCCACCCACATAGTGCATAAAAAGTTTCTTAGAACCTTCAACGCCATGTTGTTCGATAACGGCTTTACTTTTGGCATGCAAATCAATCAAAGGAACATTTAATTCATTGGCTACTGCTTTTACTACCGCAGGGTACTCGCCATGTTGGTCGATAAACTGTCCGTTTGTTTCGTCAAATTTTCTTCGCATTACGGGCGTAAGCAAAATCGGATTTGCTCCTTTAGCACGAGTTTCGTTGACAAAGCGAATCAAATTGGCACGATAAGTAGTTTGCGGGGCAGCATAACGAGTACTGTCGGTAATTTTTTGGTCATTATGTCCAAATTGAATCAAAACCCAATCGCCCTTTTTCAAAAGTTTCGTAACCGTTTCCCAACGTTTTTCATTGATAAAGCTTTTGGTACTTCTTCCGTTCACGGCATGATTTTGTACCGTTACCGAATTTTCATTGAAGTAAGCAGGCAAAACCATTCCCCAACCTGTTTCTGGGTTATCGGCAGGAAGTTTGTTGGCACAAGTAGAATCTCCAATCAGGAATACTGTAATTTTTTCATCTTGACTTTTGAAAGCCGTCAAAATAAAAATGAGGGCGATTGTTAATAGTTTTTTCATTGAAAAATGGTTCTAATCAGTACAAATAATAAATTTCAAAACCTTATGGATTAACACACAAAGTAGTTTATGGGGTTTATCTACCCATCCAGCCGCCATCAACGACAAGAATTGTTCCGTTTACATAAGCTCCTGCCTCCGAAGCCAAGAAAACCACTGGCCCTTGGAAGTCGGTCGGAACTCCCCAACGTCCAGCCGGAATACGCTCAAGAATGGCTTTACTTCTTTCGGGGTCTGCACGTAAAGCCGCCGTATTATCAGTAGCAATATAGCCCGGAGCAATCGCATTCACGTTCACACCTTTTGATGCCCACTCGTTTGCCAAAGCTTTTACAACGCTACTAATTGCCCCTTTCGATGCCGCATAACTTGGTACATTGATGCCACCTTGAAAACTGAGCAATGAAGCCGTGAAAATGATTTTCCCAGAACCACGTTCAATCATCTCTTTTCCAAATTCACGAGCTAAAATAAATTGTGCATCCAAATTGATTGACAATACTTTGTCCCAGTACTCGTCTGAGTGTTCGGCGGCAGGGTTTCTCAAAATCATTCCTGCATTATTAATCAAAATATCAATAGTAGCGTGTTTACTTTTTACTTCATTGATAAAAGCATATAATGATTCTCTCTTACTTAAATCAACGTTATATCCTGCGAAATTTCTACCTAAAGCTCGTACAGCTTGTTCGATTTCACTGTTTTCTGGTTCAAGTGTTAGAGCAGCCACAATGATGTCTGCACCCGCTTCTGCAAGGGCTAAAGCCATTCCCATACCAATACCTCTGTCGCCGCCTGTTACTAAGGCTACCTTACCTTCTAAGCTAAATAGTGATGATAAACTCATGATTTAAAGATGTTAATTTTTTAATTATTCTAAGAAAATCTCATTTAGTGATTAAAGAAGTATCACTTGTTCTTGTAACAAACCTATATTGTATAATGAGGCTTCACAAGTAAATGATGGAATATTTTTATGCAATCGTTATCGGTAACGTTATCATAAGGAAGGTTTTTTATATTAAATTTAGATGAATTGGTATGTTTTGTAGAAATTAGATAAAATCCATTAGATTATTGAACGAAAGTACTTTTAAGGGTATAATTGTACAAAACTAAGAAACTTGCCGTGGAGCTAATTACGATTAAAGATATTGCTAAAGCCCTAAATTTATCAACCTCAACGGTTTCGAGGGCTTTGCGTGGGAGCTATGAGATTAATCCAGAAACTAAAAAACTGGTCATTGAATATGCCGAAAAGCATAATTATCGCCCCAATCCTATTGCTCTGAGTTTAAAGGAAAACAAAAGCCGTTCTATTGGAGTGATTGTGCCAGAAATCGACAATCCTTTTTTCTCACAAGTAATCAACGGAATTGATGCTATCGCCTACAATCGGGGCTATCATGTAGTGATTTTTCAAAGCCATGAATCTTATAAAAGAGAACTTATCAATCTTGAACATCTTACTTCAAGAAGAGTGGATGGCTTATTAATTTCACTATCTGGCGAAACCCAAAGTGTAGAACATTTGCAGGAACTGCATCAGAAAGGAATGCCCATTGTTTTGTTTGATAGAGTTTCGGAAGAAATTAATACGCACAAAGTAGTTTCAGATAATTTTGAAGGAGCTTTTACGGCTACTGAACATTTAATTAGAGAGGGGAGGAGGAGGATTGTACAAATTACGGCTTCACCATTTTTGTCGATTACAAAAGAAAGAGTAAACGGTTACATTGCCGCTTTGAACAAGTACGGAATCCCTGTGGATGAATCTCTGATTCGCTACTGTGGCTACGATTTAGCAGCGATTGAAAAAATGATGGAGGAATTATTTTCAGGAGATACGCCTCCAGATGGCATACTTACCGTCAGCGACCGCTTGGCTTTGGGTTGTTTGGCTGTTTTGAAGAGAAGAAAAATCAGTATTCCCGAACAAATTGCCATGGTAGGTTTCACGAATTTAAAAGCTGCCTATTTGCTCGAACCAGCCCTTACGACCGTTGTTCAGCCTTCTTTAGAAATGGGACAGCGTTCGGCTGAATTATTATTAGATTTGATAGAAAGAAAGCCTTCGTCGATACCACCGAATTATCAAACATTCAAATTGTATTCTGAATTGATTGTTCGAGAGTCATCGGTTCGTCACTAAGGCTTTCTTTTATTTTATGAGATTGATAGCATGGCTTTTATTACTTGCGATTGAGGGTCGAGCCAAGTGTTGAAAACCAAAGGTAAATCTTCAAAATCTGCCGTATGAGTAAGCCATGCTTTTGTGTCGATATTGCCTTTTTCCATGTTTTCGATAATCATTTTAAAATCCGAAGCCATGGCATTTCTACTTCCCATCAGTGTCAATTCTCTTTTATGAAAATCAGGGTCAAAAAAAGTAACATCACCTTGAAACAATCCTACATAAATCAATTTCCCCCCAAAAGCACAATAAGAAAAAGCTTTCATCATCGACTGAGGATTGCCAGTTGCGTCAAAAATTACAGTTGGTAATACTCCGTTTAAGTCTTTGCGTAAATCATCTGTACTGTAATCTGCTTTTGCTTGAATAGAAACGTCGGTTTGAAATAATTGCTGTGCAAATTCCAACCGCTGGGCGTTGAAATCCATTACGGCAATTTTTGCTTTATGTAATTTGGCAAACTGAATCACTGACAGCCCTATTGGCCCAGCCCCAATTACCATTACAATATCGTTTGAGCTAAGACCTGCTCTTTGCACCGCATGAGCTCCGATGGCAAGTGTTTCTACCAAAGCTAAATCTTCGTAGCCCAAAATCTCTGAAGGGTGTACTTTATTGGCTGGAATTTTTACATACTCTGTCATTCCGCCGTCGATGTGTACGCCCATTACTCGAATATTTTCACAGCAATTAGTTTTTCCATTCGAGCAAGCTTGGCATTTTCCGCAATTCAAATAAGGCTCTACCGAAACTTTGTCACCGATTTTTAACTGTGTGCTATCAACGTTTTTTCCAAGAGCGACAATTTCTGCTCCGAGTTCATGCCCCAGTACTCTTGGATAAGAAAAGAAAGGTTGTTTGCCTCGGTAAGCATGATAGTCAGTTCCGCAAATACCAATTCTGTGGATTTTGAGTAATACTTCATTTTCGGATAATTCATCATTGAATTCCCGAGAAATAAGCTGAAACTGTTCAGGTTGATTTAAAATTATTGTCTTCAAAATGCTCTAAATTAAATAAAGGAAGTGTAATAGTTATGAGATGTGAATTATTAGATATGTGTTAGTACTCTATGAAAAATCATATTTAAAGCATCAAAATATAATTCAAACCTAATATTTCATATTTCATAATTCATAACTAATAATTCATATCTATTAATCAGCTTTTACTTTATAGCCTTTCCAGCCAAAGTAAAGTACTATAAAAAAGCAAACTAATGGCACAGAGTAAGCTACTTGGATACTTGAAATATCTGAAATGCGTCCCATAATCAGTGGGAAAATTGCTCCGCCCACAATAGACATAATTACCAACGAAGAGCCAATTTTTGTTTCTTTTCCCAATGACTGAATACTGAGTGAAAAAATAGTTGGGAACATAATTGACATAAAGAACTCGACACCAATCAAGGCATATACCGAAAGCATTCCGCCATAAATTACCACAACTGTCAGTAACACAATGTTCAACAAAGCATAAATACTTAGTAAACGATTTGGACTGATATAACGCATCAGAAAAGTGCCGATAAAACGCCCAACCATAAAGCAAAGTAATGCTGCTGAAAGAAGTCTTGACGCCGTTTTTTCGTCAATATTGGCAGTTTTGCCTAAGTAGCGAATAAAAAAACTGGAAACACAAACCTGAGCTCCTACATAAAAAAACTGGGCAGTAATTCCCCAAATAAGGTGTTTGTGTCGCCATAAAGACTGTTCGCCACTTGGCAATTCAATGTCATGCCCCGACTCCGTTATTTCAGGTAACTCACTTTTATAAAGTAAAAAAGCTACCGTTAATACTACAAAACCGATGATTAAATAAGGGATTTTTACGGTAGCAGCTTCGCTATCCAAGAAAATACTTAATTGTTCAGGTGACATTGCAGCAGTTTCTTCCGTACTGAGAGAATGACCCGATAAAATAAATATTCCACCTAAAAAAGTAGCAACAGATGCCGCCAAGCCATTGAATGATTGTGCTAAATTAAGCCTTTGTGCAGCACCTTCTGGCTCGCCCAAAACAGTCATGTATGGGTTTGCGGCTGTTTCTAAGAAAGTTAACCCACTGGCAATAACGAAAAGTGCTGTTAAGAAAAGTCCGAAAAGTCTTGTATTGGCAGCAGGGATAAATAAAAATGCACCAATGGCAAAAAGGAAAAGTCCTGCCAAAATACCTGATTTATAACCATATTTTTTCATCACCATTCCAGCAGGAATAGCCATAACAAAGTAAGCCATAAAGAAAGAGCCGTCAATCAAAGAAGATTGAAAATCAGAGAGTTGGCAAGCTTTTTTCAGATGAGGAATAAGGATAGGGTTTAGATTGTGAGCAAAGCCCCAAAGAAAAAATAAAGTAGTCAGAAGAATAAATGGGACTAAATAGCGGTTTTTCATGAGTGAAATTTAAAATGTTTAAGATTTTATGAAAGACTGTTTGGGTATTTTCTCAAATAATTAGTCAACCAAGCCAAATACAGAAAATGATATTCAAATTTGACTTTACAAAGAAAAAACATTTATATACAAATAATACTCATGTAAGTAATAAAGAATTATGCTATTTTAGCATGAGTAGTCCTAAATACTGGAATAATATTGACAATTTTGGTTGAGTATATTCTTTGGCAAGTACATTTTTAAACTTAACCGAGCGTTTTTTTGTTGCTAATGTTTGGGCTTTGACTAAAATATACCTTTTACTAAATAAGCCCTTGAATGATTGTATTTTATTATTTTCTTAACGTTATTAGCACGATATTTAAAATTGAAGTAAAAAAATGTATAAATATTTCAATTTTTATAAAAAGTAGTACACATACTATATAATTCACATACAAGGTATCTTTATAAACATGTTTTCATTTTTTAAAAAATTTACTGCTGATACAGAAATCAAAGATTTTTCTTTCATTGGTACTGATATACATTCCCACTTAATTCCTGGGATTGATGATGGATGTTCCAGTATTGAAAATTCAATAGCGAGTATCAAAAGTCTTAAAGAGTTAGGTTTTACAAGAATCATCACTACTCCACACGTAATGGCGGAGGTATATCCGAATACTTCGGAAACCATCAAGGAAGGTCTTGAAAAATTAAAAGTAGCCTTAAAAGAAAATGAAATTGATATAGAAATTGAAGTAGCTGCCGAGTATAAAATGGATGAAAACTTCAATGTTTTATTGGATAATGATGACCTTCTTACGTTCGGTGATAAATATTTGTTGGTTGAATTTTCGTTTGTAGCCGCCCCGATAAATCTGGAAACTACTATTTTCAAGCTTCGAACAAAGGGTTACAGACCGATTTTGGCTCATCCAGAAAGGTATTTATACTTGGCTGACCATCTTGAAAAATTTGAGGAATTCAAGGCTTTGGGCTGTCATTTACAATTGAACTTGATGTCGTTGGTAAATCAATACGGAGGAGCTGCCCGAGAAACGGCTTTGAAAATGTTGTCAAAAAATATGTATGATTTCTTTGGTACAGATTTGCACCGCCCCGAAGATGTAAGAATTTTGAAAAAAGTATTAGCAACGAAGAGCGAGTATCATAAAATTCAAAATGTAAAACATCTTAATCAGAAAGTGTAAGTTGTTTACAATAAAAAAGCCACTTTGGAATTTCCAAAGTGGCTTTTTTATGTTTAGTCTAACTTCAAAACGGCCATAAATGCTTCTTGCGGAATTTCTACGTTTCCAACCTGACGCATTCTTTTCTTACCTTTTTTCTGTTTTTCCAATAATTTTCTTTTACGAGAAATATCACCACCATAACATTTTGCAGTTACGTCTTTTCTCAATGCTTTTACAGTTTCACGAGCAATAATTTTTTGTCCGATTGCCGCCTGAATTGCAATTTCAAATTGTTGTCTTGGCAATAATTCTCTTAATTTTTCACAAAGTCTTTTTCCCCACTCATAAGCTTTATCACGGTGAACAATGGCTGAAAGAGCATCTACTTTTTCGCCATTCAACATGATGTCTAATTTCACCATTTCGCCTTCTTGATAGCCTTTGTATTCGTAATCTAAAGAAGCGTAGCCTCTTGAGATAGTCTTGAGTTTATCGAAGAAATCAAAAACTACTTCAGAAAGTGGTAAATCGAATTGTAATTCAACTCTATCAGAAGTTAAATAGATTTGGTTAGAAAGTACGCCACGTTTATCTAAACATAGTTTCATGATACTTCCTACATAATCTGATTTAGTAATGATTTGTGCTTTGATAATAGGTTCTTCAACGTGGTCAATCAAGTTGGGTTCTGGCAATTCAGAAGGAGCAGAAACCCAAACTTCCTCACCGTTCGTCAATTTAACATTGAATTTTACAGAAGGTACTGTCGTAATTACCGTCATGTTAAATTCACGTTCCAAACGTTCTTGCACGATTTCCATGTGTAGCATTCCTAAGAAACCACAACGGAAACCAAAACCTAATGCCATTGAAGTTTCAGGTTCCCAAACAAGTGAGGCATCATTCAATTGCAATTTGCCCATGGCATCACGCAAATCTTCAAATTCAGTAGTTTCTACTGGATAAATCCCAGCAAAAACCATTGGTTTTACTTCTTCAAAACCATGAATAGATTCTTGACAAGGACGGTCACGGTGTGTAATTGTATCACCTACTTTTACTTCTTTTGCTTCTTTGATACCAGAAATCAAATAACCTACGTCGCCAGCTTTGATAGATTGCTTCGGTTCTTTCTCCAAACGCAAAGTACCAATTTCATCAGCAAAATATTCTTTACCTGTGGCGATGAATTTTACTTTATCTCCTTTTTTGATTTCACCATTGAATACTCTAAACATAACTTCAATACCACGGTATGAGTTAAATTCAGAGTCGAAGATTAAAGCTTGAAGTTCAGCCTCTGGGTCACCTTTTGGTGCAGGGATTCTTTCAACAACAGCAATGAGAATTTCTTCGATACCAATTCCTTCTTTACCAGAAGCGTGAATGATAGAATCACGTTCGCAACCTAATAAATCTACAATTTGGTCTTTTACTTCTTCAGGCATCGCCCCCGGAAGGTCGATTTTATTTAAAACTGGAATAATTTCTAAGTCATGCCCTAAAGCCAAGAAAAGGTTAGAAATTGTTTGAGCTTCAATTCCTTGAGCTGCATCTACAATTAACAAAGCACCCTCACAAGCAGCGATTGAGCGTGAAACCTCATAAGAAAAGTCCACGTGACCGGGCGTATCAATCAAATTGAATACATATTCTTCTCCTTTATACGGAAAATTCATTTGTATCGCATGTGATTTGATAGTAATACCACGTTCTCTTTCCAAATCCATGTCGTCCAACAACTGAGCTTGCATATCCCGTTTCTGTACGGTATTCGTAAATTCAATCAATCGGTCAGCGAGTGTACTCTTTCCGTGGTCAATGTGGGCAATAATACAAAAGTTACGTATGTTTTTCACGTTATTTATTTTACGGTATTTAATTATTGGAAAGTGTGTGATAACTTTTGGACTTATTTCAAACTTTATACCTTTCCATTCTACAAAATTACGTTCTTAAATTGAAAAAGAAGGCATCCAAAATGGAAAAGAGCATGAATAAAGTTTAATCGGTATTATTATTTATAAAACTTTTTAGTTTTTGACAATTAAATCTTCATCAGAACATGAATTCAACAGCAGAATTACAACCAATACTCGAATATCTGGGCAAACACTTAGTTCTTTCAGAGAAAGAATTGAAAGCTTTTATGACCAAATTACAAAAAAAGACTTGTAAAAAAGGAGATATTCTTTTGAGAGAAGGCGAAGTTTGCAATGAAATATACTTTATTATTAAAGGAACGCTTCGTGCGTATAGTAAAGTAATCGGCGGAAATGATAGAACTTTTAATTTTGCTTTTGACGGTTCGGTATTTACAGAACAAGTAAGTTTTGCCTCGCAACAACCTTCTACGGATTATTTAGAAGCACTTGAAGACTGTGAATTATTTTTTATTACGTATGAGCGTCTCCATACACTTTTCGACAAATATCATGGTTGGGAAAGAGCAGGAAGAATTATCAATCAAATCTATTTTTGTGATGAAAGAAATAGAGTTCGCTCATTTATGTTAGATGATGCTACGCTTCGCTATCAAAAATTATTAATGGAATTTCCATTGGTAGAAAAAAGGATTCCGCAACATATCATTGCGTCTTATCTAAACATCACCCCACAATCGTTGAGTAGATTGAAAAAAGGACTTTAGTATGAGGCGTGTGGAATTGGTTTTCTACTAAGGATTGTGAAAATGATTGATTTCAGAAGTCGGATTTGGGCTTTATTCAGTAGCTATTTGTAAAAGTAATTGGTGATTATTATTTAAAATCACTATTAATTTATTATTTATGACAAATAAAAACGTTCGATATTTTGCATTGATTACTTATTTACAAATTAAAAGCGTTGCTCAAATTGTGTCCATTACTAAAATATTTTACTTTATTTTATTAAAAAAAGTCATTTTATCCAATTTCTGAAATCACAAATCTTACATAGTATTTAAACTTTTTTTGGTACATAAGTCGGGTGAAAATTGTTTACCCTGTCTTTTCATACTAAAAATTTGCTGCTTCAGTCGCTTAGATGGTGCTTTCATCGCTAAGTTTAGCAATACTTTTGAGGCAAAGTGTAAATTTGCCCTTATGTGGAAGTCAAAAAATATTATTGCTGGAATCTCAATTTCTATCTTTATCGGGGCATTGGTTTTTTTGCCAAAACCAAATGCCCCCTTAGACTATTTTCCTTCGTGGGCAAACTTTGCTATTTCGTTTCTACACGTGATATTAATATGGCTTTTTGTACAATGGCTTGTTTACCAAAAGCATTCACAAAGTTTATATACAAAAGTCTTGATTAGTATCGGAAGTAGTGTCGGGGTTTCAATTATTGGGTTTTTTCTCATACTTAGTTTTCCTGCGTATTTCCCAATATTGCTTCAGTACCCGGTTAATAAAGTAAGTGTTTTTATTCTTATTAGAGCGGTTTTGGTGGCTGGCTTTATAATGGTTATTACTTATATAATTTATATTACAGAAGAAAAATATAAACTCAAAGAAGAAGCTGAACAAATTAAAAAGGAACAAATAGAAGCTCGGCTTATTGCCCTTCAACAGCAGTTGAGTCCGCATTTTTTGTTTAATGCACTCAATACCTTACATAGCATAGCCAGCGATAAAGCTACGAAAAACTATGTTGTTCAATTTAGTAACGTTTTTAGATATTTATTAGATACCAATCAGGCATCTTTAGTGTCATTGGAGGAGGAATTAAACTTTACAAAATCATATTTGCACATACTTCACGAACGCTTTGAAGATGCTTTGAAGGTCGATTTAGACATTCCAGCAGCGTATCTGAGCTACAAATTACCCCCGATTTGTCTTCAAATATTGATTGAGAATGCCATCAAGCACAATATCGTAGCACAAGACAGCCCTTTGGAAATTCAAATTTTTTGTCAAGATAAAGAAATGTTAGTTGTGAAAAATACCCTACAAAGTAAATCTTCTGTTGAAGAAAGTACTGGTAAAGGATTGACCAATATCAGAGAACGATATTTATTACTCTTGGGTAAAAATATTGAGATAGAAGTTACCGAAAACTATTTTAAAGTAAGTATTCCACTGATTAAAAATTAATAGCAAATGCAAATTCTAATACTTGAAGATGAAGTAAAAGCTGCAAGAGAATTGCAGAGAATGATTGTGGAAATAATACCAGAAGCTGAAATAGTGGCTTGTCTTTTTTCAGTAAAATCAGCGATTGAATGGTTTCAGAAAAATCAAGAGCCTACACTGATTTTTTCAGATATACAACTGGCAGATGGTTTATGTTTTGATATTTTTAAAAAAGTATCGGTTAAAACTCCTATTATTTTTTGTACAGCTTTTAACCAGTATGCCATTAATGCTTTTGAAGCCAATAGCATCGACTATCTTTTGAAGCCCATTGATGAAGAACAATTGAAAAAATCAATCAATAAATTTAGGGCAATCAAAGATTATTTCAGCGAAAGCCAAGTTTACTATCAAAAAATTGAACGAGTATTGGAAGAGTTGAGCCAGAGCCATAAAACTACTTTTTTGGTACATCAACAAGATAAAATTATCCCGATAAAAACCGAGGAAATAAGTTTTATTTATTCAACCGAAGGCGATACAAAGTTTTATACACTTCAAAATAAAATCTTTCAAACAAGCCATACTTTGGATGCCTTAGAAAAGCAATTATCCAATAAATTGTTTTATCGGGCAAATCGCCAATTTATCATTCATCGAAATTCCATTTCGGTTGTTCATCAATACTTAGGAAGAAAATTGTTGGTGAAATTGAAAAGTGATACGCCTGAGAATATTATTATTAGCAAAACCAAAGCCTCAGAATTTTTAAAATGGTTTGAGGTTTGAATCTGACAGGTTCACCGCCCAAAATGTCCATTCTATTGCTTTGTCGGATTTTTAATCAAAATGGCTATTTATTTTTGAATCGTAATCACAAAAACAAAGCTAATTACGATGAAAATAACAATTGAAAATCAACAAATGACCACATATTGGAAATTGTGTCTAATACTATTGTTGGGTCTATTTGTATTGTCTTGCAAAAAAAACGAAAGCGAAATAATAGAAGGAGTATCTACTGATGAAGCGGTTGAGATAATCAGTAAAGCAATTTCTTCAGAAAGCTATGGTTTAGTGTCCAATATCACAGAGGCTTCTGAAAAGGCAAAATCGACAAAGGTTTATACCGAAGCTCCTACGATTAATTGTGGACAGGGCTATCAAAATAATTTTACTGCCGATGAAAGCACCAACAATTATTCATACAATTACTCAATAAACGCTACTTATTTATTGAATTGTACTGCTGCTAAACTTCCACAGGCTTTTACCTATACCCACAATTTGAAAGGTACTTATGATACCAACCGAATGGAAAGCGATGATACAGCTCAATCTTCTTTTTCGATAACTGGCTTAGAGGTTCAGGCAGATAATGCCGTTTTGAATGGTGAATATAACCGCACTGGTAGCCAAGATTATACATTGGCAAATGCCAAAGAATTTGATAGTAAAACAAGTGTTATTGTCAAAAATATCAACCTTAATAAAGTAACGGCAGAGATTCTTTCAGGAACAGCCAGTGTAAATTTAGAAGTAATTTATATGAGTAAAGCGTATAAATTTTCTGGCAATATTGTTTTCAATGGAAATGATTCTGCTACTATAACGGTAAATGGAGCAACTTACACGATTCAATTAGACTAAAAACAGATTAACCTAACCCTTGTATTGCCTGGAAGCGTTTCTATTAGAGACGCTTCCTTTACCAAAAGGAAAGCAATTTTAAACCTAAAAGCTGTTGGGTACAGTTACAATTGAATTATTCCAAATTATTCTAAAACCTCAAAAAATGTCGAATAAGTATCTTATTTGGGCGGTCGCCTTGTTGTGTTCAACATCATGTCTTGGACAAGCTTTTTCTCCGAGATTAATTTTAAAAAATGATTATGTAGGCAATACTGAATTAAAAGATAGCGTAGGAGAGTATCAAAAAAGTGCTATTAAAATCGGTTTTGTACTTCCAGTTTTTGCCAAATTACGGCAAAATACAAAGGTCGATAAACCATCCTTTATGGCGGTTCTTGTGCATGGAATGTACGGACAAACCCAAATGCAGATGAATCCCTATTTTGAAAAAAGAACATTCCATGACATAAGCTTAGGCTCGTCATTGATTCGCACAAGTAGGGGTGAAAATGTACTGATAGCCTCCTTACGCTTTAATATTTTTGAGGATGCCTTTACGATAAAAGAAAATATCAGCATTTTGCCAACCGCCTTATTACTTTATAGAATCACCAAAACGAACAATACTTCCTATACTTTTGGGGGAACATATAACTATACATTGGGTTATGGACTGCCCATTCCTTTGTTGGGTCTGAGCCATAATTTTTCAGCGAAAACTAAACTCAATTTGATGTTGCCATTAAGTGCAAATTTTAGTTATCATCCAACGAATGAATGGTTTTTTCAGGCTAATTTAAAACCTGCTGGAGGTCTCTCTTACTTTAATACCGACAAAAGTAATTTTCTTAATTCAGAATCAAGAGTACTCCTCCGCAATCGGGCTTTAAGGCTTGGTTTAAAGTCTGCGTATAGCATAAAGGGTTTGTCTTTTATACTTGAATCAGGATTGCTCTTCAAAAATTCTGTCACAATTTCAGATACAAAAAGTGACTTATTTCAAGCTAAAAATCCCTATTTTGAATCATCCATAAAGCCTCAATCATATTTTTCTTTGGGTATTCAATTTTCACTCAGAGGCTCTGATGCCAAGAAAACCGACCCATCGGGCTTAGATTGGCTTGGCTTTGATTGATATTCGATTCAACTTTTGGTATAAGAGTTCAATGTTTTCCTGTGATACTTTCTGTTTCACAGATGGGAATTTTTTTCATCAACTTAATTCAATAATAATGAATAAAATAAAAATTTTATTGGTGTTTTTCGTATTCACAGGTTTTCGTTCCATGCCCTATCAATCTGAGGGAGATAAAATTATTGGGATTTACCTCAACGAACAAGGAAATGCAAGGGTAGAAATGTATCAAAAATCTGGGAAATATTTTGGCAAAGTAGTATGGGTTAATCCGAACGCCGCCCAAAATAAAGAAAAGGGGAGGTCAATTTTAGGCATGACAATCGTCTCGAACCTTGTTTACGAAAATCAAAAATGGATCGGAGGGAGTATTTATAGTCCTTTGAAAGAGCAAACAGCCGCCTGTGAAATGAAAATAGCCGATAACGGTAAAGATTTAATGGTAACGGTAAAAAAAGGCTTTCTTTCATCAACTAAAATTTGGAAAAGATTATGAAAGAAATGTTGGCACAAATAGTTTTATTGTTACTCGGTTTTCAGAGTGTAGCACAGAATGAAAGTAAAATTTTACTGCAAGATGTTGAACAAGCAATTCAGCTGGGCTTAAAGAATAATGCAGATATAAACTTGATTCGACTGCAAAAAATGAAGGCGAATTACCAATTACAATTAAGTACTGCTTCCAAACTTCCAGTGATTATGGCTACTTTTTCGGGGCAAGCCAGTTTACAATTAGCCACTACTCCCTTACCGGGTGAAATTTTTGGACAGCCCGGTAAGAGTATAGATGCACAATTTGGTAAAAAATATAATTATAATACTGGTTTAGGTTTGCAGTGGAATATCTTAGATTTTCAGGCAAATAAAAATATTGAAGTAGCAAGATTAAACGCTGAAATCCCCGAAAGTCAAAAGGAGGGACTCCAGCAACAAGTGACAACTCTGATTACTCAGTATTACTACACAGCTGTAATTTCAAAAAAAGCGATAAAAATCGCCAGCCAAGATTTACAAGTATTAGATAGCGTTATTGTACTCACAAAAGACAAGTTCAACAAAGGACTCATAGACCAGATGAGTTTCAACCAAGTACTGCTGAATAAACTGAATGTTGAGAACACTAAAAATTCATCAGAAAAATTGCTGGCAAGTAGTCTTAGTCATTTACGTTTATTATGTGGAGTTAGCCAAAATACCTCTTTGGAAGTAGCTGAATTAACACCAACATCCATATCGTTTCCGAAAGTATTGAAAGCTGATGCAGATTTAAAAGTATTACAAGTTCAATATGATTTGAGCCTCAGAAAGTTAGCTTTTGAAAAGTCTGCCCATTTCCCTAAAATTAGCCTAAATGCCTATACAGGAAAACAACAATATAGAGATGATTTTGGCATTGCTTTTCAACAAAAGAGCTGGACAGATTATAGTTTTGTTGGGATTGCCATCAATGTTCCGATTTTTATGGGAACGACCCTTCGGACAAAAGTAAAAATTGCCAAAACAGAGAGTTTGCTTGCACAGCAAACCTTGAAGGATGCAATTGATAAATCACTCAACAAAGACCAGCAGCTTTTTGATGAATGGCAATATCATTCAACGGCTCAAGTACTTGCTTATCAATCTTTTGTTATTTCAAAAGAAAATAGTGAACTGATGTATAAAAAATTTGAACAAGGCTTAGTCTCGTTGGATGTATATCAAATTTCTTTTGATAATTATCTCAAAGCAGAGATGAGTTACCTCAATTCATTGATTAGTTTATACAGCAGTTTTGCCACAATTAAATCAAGAATCCAATGAAAATAAAATATCTTTTAGTAATACTTTCAATTACTTTTTTGACTGCCTGCGAAGGCGTAGAATCTACTTTTCCTGCCCGAAAAAATATACTTAATGCGGTTTTCGCCAGTGGAAGTATCGAGGCTGAAGATGAGTACATAGTTAGCTCAATGACTGATGCTTTTATTGACGCATCTTTTTTCAAGGAAGGTGATAGTGTTCGTAAAAATCAAGTACTTTTTAAGTTAAATAAAGAAACATCAGATATTCAGCTCGAAAATTCAAAGCTCATACTTGAAGATGCACTTGCCAAATCGAAGCCCAATTCTCCGCAAATCACACAATTGAATATACAAATAGAACAAGCAAAAGCACAAGTATCATTAGATAAAAAAAACCTTGAAAGATATAAGACTTTGGTACTTTCAAAGGCAGTTTCACAAGTTGATTATGAACGAATGAAACTGCAATTTGAGCTTTCAGAACATAATTTGGCATTGTTAGAGAAAAACAAGGCGGAGGCTTTGATCGCCCTTTCACTGAATGTGGATAATGCCCAAAACCAAGTAAAACTTCAAAGTTCAAATAATCGTGAATATCTCATTAAAGCCGACTATGATTCACAAGTATTGAAGGTTTTTAAAAATGAAGGAGAGTTAGTGCGGCGTGGAGAGTCATTAATGAAATTGGCATCTGGAAATTATATCATAAAACTATTGATTTCAGAAGATGATATTCATAAAGTAAAGTTGAATCAAAAACTTATGGTTTCTTTAAACACGCTCAGAGAAAATACTTTTGAAGCAATCATTACAAAATTGCATCCAGCTTTCGATACTCAGCAGCAGTCTTTTATTGTTGAAGCAAAATTTACTCAAAAGCCTGAATTTTTATTAGTTGGTACACAGCTGCAAGCGAATATTGTAGTAGGACAAAAAAACAATGCTCTTGTTATCCCGAATACTTATGTATTACCAAATAACAAAATTTTAGTAGATAAAGAGAAAGAATTGCCAGTAAAGACAGGTTTAAGAAGTGGCGAATGGGTAGAGATATTGAGCGGAATAAATGAATCAACCCAAATTTATAAACGAAAATAAGATGATAGAAAAAACAAATCTTAAAATTGCTTATGCACATCTTACTTCACGAATCAAACAATCAATCATTGCAGTATTGAGTGTAACTTTTGGGATTTCAATGTACGTGTTTATGAATGGATTTATGAAAGGAGTAAACGATGCCCAAACCGACCTCGCTTTTAGCACTTTGGCACATATAAAAATCTATAATGACTTGCCTGTTGATAATTCTAATTTGTTGAAAAAAAACATCAACAATAATACAATCGTGCATATCAGTAACCCCAAAGTTATCCAATATACAGAAGGAATAATCAATGCCGAACAAACGATTGATGCCATAAAAAAAATACCTGAGATAAGTGGTATTGCTCCGCAGCTTAATATCAATGTGTTTTTTAGAAATGGTTCAACAAAAGTGAATGGATTGTTGTCAGGTATTGATACTCAAAATGAAGATTTACTTTTCGGAACAGCAAAATATGTAATTCAAGGTTCATGGACAATGCTTAATACACAAACCGATGGAATGTTAATCGGTAAAGGTTTAGCCCAAAAACTCAGTCTTTCGCTGAAAGATAATATAAGTGTTACAACGGCAGACGGGATTGCTAAGAATTTTAAAATTGTAGGTATCGTTGAAACAACCTTAGCAGGTGTAGATAATCAGAAAGCTTACATAAGGATTAATGCAGCAAGGCAGTTACTCTCTAAAAATGCCAGTTACGTCAGTGATATTCAGATAAATGTAAAAGATTTTAATAAAGCACATCTGGTAGCACAAAAAATGAAAGAATACACTCAATATAAAGTAGAACCTTGGATGGAAGCCAACGGGCAGCTCCAAGCGGCAAATGGGCTAAGAGAAATAATTGCTGTTGCAGTATCACTTACGATACTCTTAGTGGCGGGTTTTGGTATCTACAATATTATGAATATGACGGTGAATGAAAAAATTAGAGAAATCGCTATTCTAAAAGCGATGGGTTTTGACGGAAACGATGTCGTCCAAATTTTTCTTTCGCAATCTATCGTAATAGGCATTTTAGGCGGTTGGGTGGGTATGGCTTTAGGCTATACCATTTCATTACTGGTTGGAAAAATTCCTTTTCAAATTGCTTCATTGGATACTTTACCTGTGGCAAGCGATGCTAAAGATTATTTATTGGCTTTTGTATTCGGGTTAATGACCACCTTCGTAGCGGGTTATTTACCAGCAAAAAAAGCCTCAAAAATTGACCCCGTAGAAATTATTCGTGGATAAAACTATTTTATGAAAGAGACAATCGCACTCAGCGTAAATCATTTACAAAAGTACTTTTACGTACCCAATAAGTTTCAAGTACTTAAAGATTTATCATTTGAAGTAAAAAAAGGAGAGTTTTTATCCTTAATTGGGAAATCTGGCTCTGGAAAATCTACTTTATTGTATATTCTTTCTACTATGGACACCGATTATCAAGGTGAACTTTTTATCAATAACGTCTTGCTTACAGGAAAAAAACAAAATGAATTAGCTGCATTCCGTAATTCAAATATTGGCTTTGTTTTTCAATTTCATTATTTATTGCCCGAGTTTTCTGTTATCGACAATGTGATGTTGCCTGCTTTAAAACTAAAAACAAAATCTTATGATGAAATCAGAGCCAAAGCAATGGAAAACCTCAATTTGTTAGGTTTAAAAGAACAAGCAGAAAAACAAGCAAATAAATTATCGGGTGGTCAACAGCAAAGAGTGGCTATCGCTCGTGCTTTAATCAACGACCCAGCAATTATTATGGGGGATGAGCCAACGGGTAATCTTGACTCTAAAAATACCCAGATTGTCTTTGAAATTTTTAAAGAACTCGCAAAAGAAAGAGGACAAACCATTATAGCGGTCACCCACGATGATGATTTTGCTGCTAATTGTGATAGAATTATTGAATTACAAGATGGAGTATTATTAAAATGAAGTATTTAAAATCACATGGTTTAAGATGAAATTATCAAGAATAATCCTACTTTTCCTTTCTTTCTGTCCTTTCCTCTGTACTGCACAAGAAGAATCAGACTGGGAAACACAAATAAGTATAAAAACACAATTTCCGATACAGCACGCTTTGGGTATTGAGTTTATTAGTCCAATTGGTTTGTCTTCTTATTTTGGATTAGGACAATTGTCAAGGAATTATACTGTTTTGGCAACAAATGCTTTACCTGCAAAAGACGAGAATCAAGCTGAAAGACAGCGGTTTATCAAAGATAAAATGAAAAATGGTTCTGTATTTGAAGTTGGGATGAATTATTATTTCGGGAAAAAAAGAAAATTATATTCGGGCGTAAATATTCAATTTCAACATTTCACTTTACCTGCCACGCCAAAAGAACTTTTTGAAAAATATAATTTTGGAGATCAATTAGCCCTCCAAAACGACCTTGATGATTTACTTGATAGACCCATAGTCCAGAATTTTTTTGAAAATACCCTACTTACTCCTAATGTAAATCCAATTCAATTAGGCTTTTTATTGGGCTTTTCTATCAAAATAGGAAAGTCTGAAAAGCTTTTTTTAAATCCGGAACTTAATTATCAAATTAATCTATACACTAAAACTAAAGTATCAGCCAGTAATCCTATCGGTAATATTTTGGTAAACAATATTATTAACCCAACCATCAAACAAGGAAGCGAAGAAAGCTTTGGCACTTTTAAATTACCATCCATAAGTTTAAAATTTGTGTATAGATTTTCAAATTAAAGTATCAACATTATTTTTTGTTCAATCTGATTATATAGAAGAATAGCGTTTATACAAAATACAGTTTATGGTTAAAATCAAATTTACTTCTCATTCTAAAACTATCCATTGCATCATCAAACCAGTCAAGTAACCACAGTAAGTACCGAGTGCATAGCCTAAAATAGCCAATATAACGCCCACAGAAGCCAATGAAGGATGAAAAGCCGCTGCTACTACCGAGGCAGAGGCAGCACCGCCTACATTTGCCTGTGAGCCTACTGCTGTAAAGAAGTAAGGAGCTTTGGTTAAATAGGCAGCAATTAAGGTAAAACTTGCATGAAAAAGCATCCAAATAATGCCTACTAAAAAAAGCTGTGGTTTCTCTAAGGCAGCGAAGATGTTCATTTTCATGCCAATGGTGGCTATAAGAATAAACAGAAATATCGAACCAAATTTGGATGCTCCCACATCTTCAATTTGTTTTGCTTTGGTCTGAGAGAGTATTAATCCAAAAATAGTGACTAATGAAATTACCCAAAAAGAAGAGGAAGTAAGACTAAACTTTTTGAGGTTTGGATAATTGTTTTCGATAAACGGAACTATCGTATCTGAACAAGCGTGAGCGATAGCTGTTGCTCCAAAACCAATAAATAAAATCTTTAAAATGTCTTCTACGCTTGGATTTCGGGCATTTTCTTTGGCTCTTTTTTCAATTTTCTGGCGTACTTTATCCACAGCACTGGTGTCTGCACGAAAGAATTTATCAATTTTTGTAGCGTGACCAACGCCGTACAATAATAAAGCTAACCAAAGTTCTGCCGTAAGTACATCAACGGCTATGGCTTGCGAAAAAATCTCTGCTGAGGGATTAAAAACTTCTCGTAAAGCCGTCTGATTGGCACTTCCTCCAATCCAACTGCCTGCAATAGTTGCCAAACCTCGCCAAGTTTCTCCAGAAACTGTTTCTGGACTAATCATTTTTACAATCCAAAGTGACGCAGGCCCGCCTACCATTACGCCCAAAGCTCCTGCTAAAAAAACAATAATGGCTTTCCCGCCTAATTGTTTCAATGCCTGAAAATCAATATTGATGGTAAAGTACAAAAGACAAGCTGGCAACAAGTATTTAGAGGCTACATCGTACAATTTAGAATTTTCGCCATCTACAATATGAAAAGCGTTTAATAAACCGGGAACGAAATAACAGACTAAAATACTTGGGAAAAAAGTATAGAAACGTTTCCAAAAACGATTCTCTAATGAAGAAGTATAAAAGGTAAAATAAATAATACCAAGCAGTATTCCGAAGATAACAGCGTCGTTTGTAATAAATGTTTGTTGCATGATGAGAGATTATGATAAACAAATTTACGGGCTTTTTGTAATTTGCAATAAGATTTAGAGGAAAGAGACAAGAAACAAGAGAAAAGACGCAAGAAGCGAGACATGAGACGCAAGATAAAAGACATAAGAGTAAAGACTCTTGCCGTGGTTTGTGTTTCACAAACCACCAGTCGAGATGTTCAGTAGAGACACTGAACCTGACATTTGACATGATTTTGATAAATTGACAAGTACTATGCAAAAGATAGATTGTCTGTCATTTCTTTTGAAATGCTATTCTAAATCTTTTTCTCTTGTGTCTTTTGTCTTGCTTCTTTCATCTAAATAAATCCCAAATCCGACATCTGAAACCCGAAATCAAAAAAATGCAAAGCCCGAAATTTAAAATATATTCTTCTTCTGCTGGTTCTGGAAAAACCTATACTTTGGCAAAAGAGTACATCAAATTAGCCCTTAAAACTACTTCGCCTTATTATTTCAACCATATTTTGGCAGTGACTTTTACTAATAAAGCCGCTGGTGAAATGAAAGAAAGAATCTTGAAGTACCTGCATCAATTTGCTTCTGATGATTTGCAAGACCGCAAAGAATCGGAAGGACTTTTGAAGCAAATTTTGGAGGAATTACAAGAAGAAGGCATTGAAATAGATGAAGAAGAGTTGCGTGCAAGAGCGTCTAAGACCTTTAAACATATCATTCATGAGTATGCCAATTTCTCTGTTTCTACGATAGATTCATTTGTTCAAAAAATCGTGTCGGCTTTTACAGAAGATTTAGACTTTCCTTTCAATTTTGAAGTAAATCTTGATGCCGAGGTACTCTTAGATGCGGCGGTTGAGCAATTATTACAAAAAGTAAATACAGAACATTTTGAGCAAATTACTTTAGCCATCAAAAGTTTTGCGATGGAAAAGGCGGATGAAGGAAAATCATGGAATGGTTTGGCTGGAGAATTGGCTGGTTTTGGAAAAAATCTTTTGTATGACCAACATCAAAAGGCTATTGACAATATTGCGAATTTAGAAGCGGAGGATTTCCTACAAATAGAAAAACAAACAAAGGCTTACTGCGAGTATGTAGAAACTAAAATCAAAACTATCTCACAAATAGCCTTAGAAAGTATAGATTCGGCTGGCGTAACCATTGGCGATTTCTTCCAAAGTCGTTCGGGCGTGGGAGTTTATTTTCATAAATTACAAAATGATGTGTTTTCCTCGCCAAATTCTTATGTGATGAAAGCCGTAGAGGAAAATCAATGGTATTCTAAAACACAAAAAGGAGGAATCAAGGCGGCGATTGATGGTATTGCAGATGAGTTAAGTATTTATTTATCTAATATTTTTTCAATTCAGGAGACTGAAAAATCAAAATATATACTCTTCAAAGAGATTCTTAAACAGACCAAAAAATTAGCTTTGTTGAGTCAGTTAAAAAAAGAAATTGCCGCCATTCAAAATGAAACGGGACAAATACATATTTCAGAATTTAACCGTAAAATTTTTGAAATCGTAATGAAAGAACCCATTCCGTTTGTATATGAGCGTTTGGGCGAAAAATATAATCACATTCTGATTGATGAATTTCAAGATACTTCAACGCTACAATGGCATAATTTTTTGCCTTTGGTAGAAAACGCTTTAGCAAACGGACATTTCAATCTGGCAGTGGGCGATGCCAAACAATCTATTTATCGTTTCAGAGGTGGCGAAATGGAATTGATTGTGCATTTGCACAAAAACAATTTAGAAAGATTGGTGGAAGGTAACGAAGAAAATGATTTCTTGATAGAAAGATATGCCAGCATTCGTCCATATTTAAAGCCCGAAAACCTAAGTACTAATTACAGAAGTACTCAAGAGGTTATCACATTTAATAATGATTTATTCAATAAAATTAAAGCTTTAGAAGAAAATCTAAGTATTGCTCCAAGTTTACCAACGGTTTATAACGAATACTTTGCTCAACAATTACCGCCAAAACCCAAAGAAGGCGGTCATGTAGAAATTGATTTTCTACAAGGAGAAGTAGAAGACGAAATCATGTTCGAGCGTGTCATGGCAATTATTGAAGAAGTACGGAGTGCAGGTTATAATTATTCAGACATTGCCATTTTATGTAGAAAAAATAAGCATGGACGCATCGTAGCAAATGCTTTAAAAGAGAAAAATATCGACGTTGTTTCGTCGGATTCTTTAAATTTAAGTGCTTCTGATGCTGTTAATTTGGTGATTTCTTTGATGAAAGTCGTGCAAAATCCAGAAAATACTTTGTCGAAGTATGAAGCCATTTATTTATTTTACCGAGTAGTTTTACATAGAATCCCTGATACACAAGATAATCACTTTATCAAAGAAGCCATCGAGTCTGGAGACATAGCTTTGTTTTATGAATTGATAGAAGACGAAGGCTACGCTTTAGCATCTTTTGATTTACAGCAAATGGCTTTGTATGAAATCGCCGAAAAGATTATCAATACTTTCAGTCTTTTTGAACATCACAAAGAATTAGATTTCCTCTTTCGCTTTTTGGATGTTATCCTTGAATTTCAGACCAAGAAGAGTACGCATCTTACCGATTTCTTACAATTTTGGGAAGCCAAAAAAGAAACGCTTTCAATCTCTACGCCCGAAGGACAAGAAGCCGTAAACGTAATGAGTATTCACAAATCTAAAGGTTTGGAGTTTCCTGTGGTAATTATTCCTTATTGTCACTGGACGACCGATACAGGACTAAGAACTGAAATTTGGGCAAATTTACCGATAGAAGACGAGCTAACAATTGTCAGTCATTCTTCAGAAAAAGCAGATAAAATCTTACAAAATGCTCCTTTAAAAGTAGCAAAAGCTTTAGAACAAACTGCCGTAGTAAAACAATACAAAGAAGAAAAAGAAAAGACTTTTTTAGAAAGTTTGAATATGCTTTATGTGGGACTTACTCGCCCGACAGATAGATTGTATTTAATTGTAAAGAAAAATATCAAAGATTTTAACAAAACCGTTGGTAATCAATTGTATCAATTTATCAATTGTCCGCCGATTGCAGAAGACGAAAACCATTTTGAAGTCATTTATCAAGGCGAAGCCAAAAAGCAAAAAGATAAAAAAGAAAAAGTAAAGGATTTGATAGAAATCAGTGCCATCACCAGTTTTGAAAGAAGCAATAAAGTAAAACTAAGACAAAGTGCTGAACGCCTTTTTGACCTAAAAACTTTTGAGAAAAGTAAAGATTATGGTAATAAAGTCCATGCCGCTTTTGCGAAAATCAAGACATATCATGATACTGATTATGCTTTACAAGAGATTTTGCGAGAAGGTTTGATAACAGCGTCGGAAGTAGCAGGGTTAAAGCATACTTTAAAAAATATCATGAGCTTGCCAGCCATCAAACCACTTTTTGAAGTAGCAGAAGAAGCCATTAAAAACGAAAGAGAGATTCTGATGCCAAAGGGAAAGCCACTTCGTCCAGATAGAGTAGTCAGACTCAAAGATAAAATCGTGATTTTGGATTATAAAACAGGTTCAAAATCAGATTCACATAAAACACAAGTGAGACAATACATGAATATCTACCGAGAAATGGGTCATGCCAAAGTAGAGGGAATATTAGTGTACTTAGAAGAAAAAGCAAAAGATGAACAAGTGGTGGAGGTGGATTGATTAGATATATTAACTACTCTCTTGAGCTGCATAGTTATTGTTGTAGAGTATTTTAACAGTGCAAACAAATCAATATCGCTCCACAAAACAAATAAAAATAATCACCATTAAACACTTAGTAATGCATCTAATTCATAGAATAACAAGGTGATAGATGTGCAATATCAATAAATCTATCAACTCAAAAAAAATAATTTTATGAAAAAACTAATCCTATTCTTTATTTTACTTATTACTTCCATTACAGTTCTTGCACAAAACTCAACGATGAAATCTTTTCGTTTGGAGGGTACGGTTTTAAATACTGATACACTTTCTGAAGTGGAGATTACAATATTTGGGAAGAATTCGCTTACTACGCAAAAGGCTAAGGTAATCAGTGGAAAATTTGTTTTTGAAGGAGGCTTGAATAACCCATGTTTGGCTCTTATTTATACGAAAAAGATACGTCAAGCTTTTGGGGTTTGGTTGGTAAATGATACGATTCAAGCGGATTTTGAAATTAAAAAGAGGGAATCTGGCTCATTATATTTTCACACACAGAATATCAGAGGAAACCAGGAGTCAATAGATTATATTTCACAAATTGAGCTAAGAAATGCTATTCAAAGAGAAAAAGTATCTGAAAACCAAAGAAAAAAACTTGTATATCATTTTTTGGAAAGCTATGTAAGTAAACATAAAGACTCTTATTTGTCATTGCACAATCTTTCTTCTGAAATCGAATTTGGAGGTTGCGATTTATCCAGTTTAGAAGATTTATTTGAGATGCTTTCTGAGGATGTTAAAAATTCTCAAGATGGTAGCTATTTCAAAGAGAAAATTGCAAAGTATAGAAAAAATGCAGTTGGAAATCGTATTCCAAACTTTACTCTTCCTGATGTAAATGGGGATTCTGTCAATATCAAGTCTTTATTGAAAAAATATACAATTATTAGTTTTTGGGCTTCTTGGTGCGGGCCATGTAGAGCTGAACATAAATCTCTTTTAAAGGAGAAAAAATTTTTCCTTGACAAAGGTGTGAAATTCATAGGAATTGCTTTTGATGATAATCCCAAAAAATGGAAAGATGCTATAATAGCTGATAAAATTGATTGGTGGACTAATTTATCCGACCTTAAAGATATGTCTGAAAGTAAAATAGCAACATTATTTAAAATCAATAGTATCCCATTTATGATTTTAGTTGATGAGGATATGAAAATTTTAGCGGTTAATTACCTTGATATTTTGAAAATATTAAAAGAGAAATAGTAGCAAAAATCCTTTAAAGCTACGAAAAAGCGTGTTCATAGCTTTAAAGGATTTTTGATATTTATTGTAAATAATGATTTCGAAAAAAGCAAAGCACAGTATCGTTTAAATAATACTACAGAAAAATGGTTTTATCTATTTTCTGAATCATTCAAAAAATTCACTAAGCTTGTTACGTCTTTTACTTCTTTATAGGATAAATCATTTTTTGACATAAAATCATCTGCTGTTTTGAATTTATCTCCTAAAATCTGGGCTAAAGCTTTTTTTCCTGAGATAGGATATAGCTTTTTCCCTATCTTAAATGCCATTTTCCCTTCTTTGATAACTCGAATGTCTTTTGAACCTGTATTTAAGGCTGGAGAATAATCGGGTTTTTTAACGATTACTTTATAATGTAAATACAACCCGTAATTTCCTGCAACAATTTCTTCAACCAACCCTGTCTGATAAGTATCTGATTCAAATTCTTTTACATTTACTAAAAGTGTTTTTGTGCCATCTTTAATTGTTTTTACTAAATCAACATCAATAATTTTGGTTTGAAAATCTACTCTGAATTCAATTACATTATCTTTCAAGTTAATTCTACAAGGAATATCATTAATGGAATCTAATTTTGTAGTTCCGAGGGGTGTATTGATGGTTTTTGGGTAAAACTTTACATTATATTTGTGCCAATCGGTATCGTAATAGGCTGTTCCTACAACTTCAGAGGTTGAATTATCAAAACCATAAAATGTTCCTGATGAGGAATTACTTACTTTTAAGTCGCCAGTTCTGAAACGGTCTTTCACATTTTCTTGAATACTTTCATTGTTTTGGCTAAAACTTACGTAGCTAAGTATGCAAAAGAGGAGGCAAATTTGTATTTTCATAAGTCTATAAATATTTGTATGACTAATTTAGTGATTTTTGTCTATTAATCAGATTTTTATCCTTTGATAATCTCTATCCTAATAACTTCTTTTGTTGTTCTAAGAATTCTTTCCAATCCGCTTGGAAATGTTTTTCAAAAACAACTGACTACTAATGGAAATCATCCTTTGTTGGTGAATTTCCTTACTTATCTTTTGCTGTCTTTGCTTTGTGTTTTGCTGTATTGGGCTTTGCCTCCACAAAATTTTTCTTTTGATTTTTGGTTCTATGCCTTACTGGGTGGAATTGTAGGAGCTACTGGAAATGCTTTTTTAGTAAAAGCCTTAGAAAAAGGAGAACTATCGGTAATGGGGCCTATCAATGCTTACAAATCGGTAATTGGAATGTTGGTAGCGGTGCTTCTGCTCGGTGAAGTTCCGAATTTTTGGGGGATTTTTGGGGTAGGAGTAATTATTTGTGGGAGCTATTTTGTGCTGGATAGTAAAGACGAACCTTTTTCTTGGGCTTTACTGAAAAATCCTGCCATTCAATTTCGGATTTGGGCAATGATACTCACGGCGATTGAAGCTGTTTTTGTAAAGAAAGTAATTCTTGCGTCTTCTACGGCTTATGCTTTTATTTGTTGGTCTGTGTTTGGTGCTTTTTTCTCTTTTTTACTGCTACAATTTTACAGCATCAGTATTAAGCATGAATGTAAAAAAATAGCTTCTACTGATTTTTCAAAATATCTGTTATTGGTACTCTGCGTCGGCACAATGCAGTTTACAACCAATTATACCTTCGAGTATATTCCAGTCGGTTATGCTTTATCGCTTTTTCAACTTTCAAGTATTGTGAGTGTACTCTTGGGTTATCGGATTTTTCAAGAAAGAGAAATTTACAGAAAACTAATAGGTGCAGTGTTGATGATGATTGGCACGGTTATGATTATCCTTTTAAAATAGTTAAACCTTGGCGATGAATTAAGTAGTGATTGTTGATTTAAGCATCTAATAATCAAATGCTTTGCTTAAATTATCTTCATTAATCAACTCGTAGCTAAGGTTTTTTATTAAGGTTTTGACTGTCTTAAAAACTTGAAAAATAAAATAGAAAAACTAATCCCTGTTTATTTTAAAGTTTTAATCAACTATGAAAGTGTTAGAGTCGTTCCACTCACCGTTACGGTATATTGCGTTAGGCTTTTGGTAGCAGGGCCTTTGGTTACTGCTCCTGTGGTGCTAAAAGTAGCTCCGTGGTTCGAGCAATAGAAAACGCCATTTCCTTGATAAATAACAGTTGTTCCTTCATGTGTACAAGCTTTTGATAATGCTACAAATGAAGAAGCAGTGTTACCACTGGCAATTCTTGCCACAATAATTCCGCCCGAATAAGTATAATTGCCAACACTGGTGATGTTACTTGTGAGGTCAATCGAAACGCTACTTGGGGTAACAGCTTCGCTACTTGAAGAACAAGATGTGAGTACAGCCATTAGGGCTGCTCCACCCAAACCTAAACTTTTAAGAAAATCTTTTCTGCTGATTGATTCTTCTGATAACATTGCTTAGTGATTTTAATGTGAATATTGAAAAGTGCTGTACTTAAAGAGTATTTTTTAAGAAGTAATACGTGTTTTTGAGGCATTTCATTGCCTGAGTGTAAATTATATTTTTTATAAACGTCTTTGCTGAGTGAGAGGTAAGTATGATAAGATACATTGTAAAAAGCCACAATCCGAAACCCGAAATTTAGAACGTGATTTTGATCAAGATTGTTTGCTGTAAAAATAAAATTGGCAGTGAAAAGCTTCCACTGCCAATTTTAAAGTAGTAATTGGTAAAAAGTGATTGGTGATTAGTATTTTATTTGGACACTATCCCATATTTTGTGTAAGTTGTTTTTTGAATTTCAATTGTTTTTGATTCTTTGGTCAAAAATAAGGTAAAATTGGTTGATAATAATTCCCCAGTTCTGGATTGGTTTTGTCC